>NZ_JAMPNG010000009.1:0-182411 GCF_028479245.1 Providencia sp. PROV223 | reverse complement strand
TAAGTATGTGACTAGGGCGAAGAGACGAAGCCAACACCCCTACAACGCGAAGTATGACGAGAAATTACACTTCTTCCATCTTACCTAGCAGAGTCCGTAAACGCTCTTGCCAAGCTTGCTGCTCTTGTTTTAATTGTTCATTTTCACGCACCAGTGAATCCGTACCTGACTTTGCTGTTTCCAACTCTTGGCTTAGTGCACCATTTTTATCTTTTAATTCATCGATTTCCA
The DNA here is from genome assembly GCF_028479245.1 of Providencia sp. PROV223. Lineage (NCBI taxonomy): Bacteria > Pseudomonadati > Pseudomonadota > Gammaproteobacteria > Enterobacterales > Morganellaceae > Providencia > Providencia sp. PROV223. The sequence continues at coordinate 182,180 of NZ_JAMPNG010000009.1, read as the reverse complement.
TTTGTAACAGTGTGATTGTATCAATCGCTTGTTGGACTTTGGATTCTAGTTTTTCAAATACTTCAAATGACATAATTCTGGTCTCCCTTATCAGCTTTTACACGATTGTAAGTAGCATGATCCTCTGTGTCCAGTTCCTTCCTTCTGAATCGTAATAACCTTCATAAAAAAACACTGGTCAGATCACATCACAAAGGTCGAATTCATCACTATTTTTGATTGTTTTGTTTCGCTTTAGTGATGCAACACACATTTTTCAATTTCGATATTTCTCGTTTATGTTCTTTAACGATAAATTCACAGTTAATGATTTTCGATTAGAAAATCTTAACTTAAAAAAACATTACAATATTTTTCATTTTCGTAGGATAGAAACATATGAGCCAAATGACGACTACATCACTCACAGGTCAGTGCATCTCAGAGTTTTTAGGGACTGCGCTACTGGTATTTTTTGGTCTAGGCTGTGTTGCTGCCGTTAGAATAGCTGGCGCACAACTAGGTTTATGGGAAATTAGTATTATCTGGGGCTTCGGCGTTGCTTTAGCCGTTTACCTAACAGCAGGTACTTCCGGTGCTCACTTAAACCCAGCCGTTACTCTCGCATTATGGCTATTTGCGTGTTTTGATAAACGCAAAGTCGTCCCTTATATCATCGCACAGATGCTAGGAGGCTTCTTTGCTGCCGCCTTAGTTTACTCAATGTATTCCCCTGTATTTTTCGATTACGACCAAGTCCACCATATCATTAGAGGCTCACAAGAAAGCTTATTCACTGCTGGTGTTTTCTCAACCTACCCTGCACCACAAATTAGTGTTCCTCATGCATTCTTTATTGAGGTCATTATTGCTGCCATTCTTGTTTGCTTAATACTCGCCCTAACCGATGATGGCAATGGTGTCCCTCGTGGCCCACTTGCTCCATTATTAATTGGTATTTTGATTGCCGTCATCGGCGGGTCATTTGGCGCACTCACAGGATTTGCACTCAACCCAGCTCGTGACTTCGGTCCAAAGGTTGTCGCTTATCTCGCTGGTTGGGGTGATATCGCTCTCACCGGTGGCCGCGATATTCCCTATTTTCTCGTCCCATTGACAGCACCTATTGTTGGTGGTCTGCTAGGCGCATTCGCCTATCGCAAACTAATTGGTCGCCACTTACCTTGCATGGTATGTGAAGAAGAGACCAAAACAGAAAAATTATCCGTTAAAAACACCAAATCCTCGGAACAGGCTTAAATTATGACAACTGAAACCACTATTGCGAAAAAGTATATTGTTGCACTCGACCAAGGCACAACCAGCTCACGTGCTGTTGTACTCGACCATGATGCAAATATTGTCAGTATTTCACAACGTGAATTCACCCAAATTTATCCTAAACCAGGCTGGGTAGAACACGACCCAATGGAAATATGGGCATCACAAAGCTCAACACTTGTGGAAGTTCTCGCTAAAGCAGATATTCGTACCGATGAAGTCGCTGGGATTGGGATCACTAACCAACGTGAAACTACCATCGTATGGGAAAAAGCCACTGGTAAGCCCGTTTATAATGCGATTGTGTGGCAATGTCGCCGCACTGCTGATTTTTGTACGCATTTAAAACAAAATGACCGTGATTTAGAGGAATACATTCGCCAAAATACCGGCCTGGTTGTTGACCCCTATTTCTCCGGTACCAAAGTAAAATGGATTTTAGATCATGTTGAAGGTGCACGTGAACGTGCCGAGAAAGGAGAATTACTATTTGGGACTGTCGATACTTGGCTCGTTTGGAAAATGACACAAGGGCGTGTTCATGTCACCGACTACACCAATGCTTCCCGAACCATGTTGTTCAATATCCGCAACCTTGAGTGGGATGACAAAATCCTCAAAGCGCTGAATATTCCACGTGCGATGCTCCCTGAGGTACGCCCTTCTTCCGAAGTCTACGGGCAAACCAACATTGGGGGGAAAGGCGGAACACGTATTCCAATTTCAGGGATGGCAGGAGACCAACAAGCCGCACTTTATGGTCAACTGTGTGTTAAATCAGGGATGGCAAAAAATACCTATGGCACTGGCTGTTTCCTACTGCTGAACACCGGCGAAACCGCTGTACGCTCAAATCACGGCCTACTGACGACCATCGCATGCGGCCCAAAAGGCGAAGTCAATTATGCCCTTGAAGGTGCAGTATTCGTCGGCGGTGCGTCTATTCAGTGGCTACGTGATGAATTGAAACTTATCGATGAAGCGACGGACTCTGAATATTTCGCCACTAAAGTAAAAGACAGTAATGGCGTGTATGTTGTTCCTGCCTTTACAGGTTTAGGTGCTCCATATTGGGACCCGTATGCACGCGGAGCAATCTTTGGCTTAACCCGTGGTGCAAACCGCAACCATATCATCCGCGCAACATTAGAATCTATCGCTTATCAAACCCGTGATGTACTTGATGCCATGCAAGCAGACTCTGGTGAACGCTTAAAAGCACTGCGCGTTGATGGGGGCGCTGTCGCTAATAATTTCTTAATGCAATTCCAGTCCGATATTTTAGGTACCCCTGTCGAGCGCCCTGAAGTGCGAGAAAGCACCGCACTGGGTGCAGCCTACCTTGCTGGTTTAGCGGTTGGTTTTTGGAGTAACCTTGATGAGTTACAAAGTAAAGCCACCATTGAGCGCGTATTCAAACCGGGTATTGAAACAACAGAACGTAATTTCAAATACGAAGGGTGGAAAAAAGCGGTTGCCCGTGCTCAAGAATGGGAAGATCGCGGTTAATTTTTAATTCAAAACAAATCGCTCAAAGGCAGCACTGAAGTGCTGCCTTTCTTTTTCATAAAACTAATTAACTAATAAATATAAAATCAATAATCAGATTAATAATAAATTAGAAGAACAATAAATATTTATTTAAAGTTATCTAGTAAGAGGAAAATTACCTATTGATATTTTAAGAAATAAATAAAGGATACGGTTATGGAAAACCGATACGAAGAACAAAATAAACCCATTTCATCCATTAAAAACCAATATGATAGCAATATTAAACAACAACCATTAAAAATTGGCTTATACGCAAATAAAGGTAGGGTCGTAGTTATTGATAATAACTCACCATTATTAAAAAACTTAAGCCTTGACCCTACGTTTTCAAAAGAGGGCAAAGCTGCTCATGAGCTATTTAGCTGGCTTATAAATAAGCCACGAATTATAGGAGAAACTAAAAAAAGCTACATTGCTAGCACGTTACCAGAGTCTCAATTTTCTGGTTTCAAGTTCCATTCCAAGCAAGGCATATTTGTAGAAAGCTTTAATTCACCCCATGAATGGATCGACGGAGAAGTTAGAGCACAGGCCCAGCTCGCTGATTTATTGCTGCCAAGTGGGGAATGGCATCGCCATTATAGTATCGTAGTCTTGCCCGAAAGTGCCAATGATAAACAAATCGAACTCATTCGCCATTGGTTGGAGCTCACTGGAGGTAGTTTATTGATAGTAAAAGATAAACAAAAAAAAATATCAGCTTCTACTCAACAATTAATTAATGAACTTCGCCCAGTAGAGCACATTGAGCTAGCCAGCAATACCTTAGAAAATCACAACTTCCAACAAATTATTACCCTACCACCCCACACAATAAGCTCATTGAAGCTAACAGATGAATTACGAAAAAACAGTCAATATTTTTCAGCATCCATAAAAAACACCAATAATAACAATATATTATCCTTAAATGACATCCCAATTACAGAAACATCATCTTGGCAAAAGATTGCCCATTCAATCGAAACCGATGTTAATAGAATGATGGTAGAACACCAGCTTCCTGCGGTTAAAATCAGCTATGAAAAGAATACCTTAAAACTTGTTGGGGAGAATATCATTTTTCGCCAATTTCAATTGAAACAAACAAAACAAGTAACCTCCCGATATAATGAGCAAAAGCAGATTCCTCAAATCCTACCTATTTTAGTAACAGAAAACCCGGATGAGCTGCCAAATCAGCTGGTCGTAGGCGCTATAACAGGAAAACTACCCAATATCCCTCATATTAAGGGTTACAAAATCCTTGAGCAGCCCAAATTTGGTCGATTAACGTTAAATAATATTACCAATGAGTGGCAATATATTGCCAATAACGCAAAATTTAAAACCCAGTCAGATCAGTTTGATTTTATCGCCATACTGCCTAATGGGCAGGAATCTCAGCCTATTTCAATTCAGCTACAGACCGAAAATGCACCACAACATCGTATTCCAGGGAAACGTATATTTTCCGTTCAAAACCCAGTTTATCATGAACCTCAACGGCGTTATCACCCCACACCAAGCGATATGCAAATCCATAATATTCAACTAGCGCAAACTCACCTGCAGAATATGACAGATAAGCATATGAGCTTAACGGCTAATCGCTGGGCATTATTGAATTTAGAAATAACAAGTATAAACGCAGCGAAATCCCCCGATATTGAGGCGATTATCAGTAATAAAGAAAGAAAAATATTAGGCCGAATAAGACTTACAGGGCCAGACCATTTACCCAAAATATTGACAGCACTTCCCCGCCAGCCCAATGTCTCCGCACAAGATTGGCATCAACAACGCTTTACGGCCCCGCTAAAAGGTGAGTGGATACAACCGGATATCAACATCATTATCACTGTTAATGGCAAACCTATTATCACAGAGGAAACTAACCAGTATGGTGTATTTTCACCCAATGTCACCCTTGATAACCACTTAATTGTTCATGTTGATAGCCACAGTTTATACCAACAAGGGCATGGTGTTTATTCATCATCACCACTAAGTTGGGGAAAAGAAGCTGCAACAATCTTACCGATCGGGCAGTTCACACTGTATAGCTCTCCTGCCACAGTAAGTCACCCTAGCTTAACGCCATATATGACTGGCACCAATAATAACGCCATTCCGTTTATTCATCCTCATTATGATAACCCTAAAGAAATTGGCAATCACACTAACGCACAAGTTCATTGGGCTTACAATAATAGCCAACAATATAAAATTGCTAACAATGCTAATTCTGACTATCAATATACTGCGATTGAAATTTTTTCCTCAAGCTTCAATAACTTGCTATTAGGGCAAGCGTCCCGCAATCATGGAGGTGGGGTTCATGAACCTAACGTGATGTTCCATGAGGCTTTTGGTCATGGCCTTGGCTTGCCGCATACCAATTCGCAAGATCATAATAATCAGCCAGCATACCCTTACCACCCCTATGACCACGGTAAAAAACCAGCTTATAACCAATCTAGACAATATTACGTTACTTATCACTCTCCCCATACTTTTCGAAAACAAGCTATCCCAACGATGCTCTCTTATTTTGTTCCTTTTAGCAGTGATGCCTATGATGCGTTTTTACCGCACGCAGATGCCTACAACCAAAAAATTCACCAATTTTTAACTAAAAGAGTACGCTGGCAAAGTAATAAAACGAAAGGGCTGGATATTGAAGATGGAGGATTTGCTGGGGATGGTTTTTATCAGCGCTGGGATCAAATCAGAAAACAATGGGTCATACTAACTCAACAGAATTACTCAAAATATTATAACCGGATACAAATTGAGCAATTTCCTCATCAACGCGATGTACCAATTTATTGGATACAACTCCAGTCGGCTAAAATGGCGGATAATACCCTTCACCCTTATAGTACGATCACCGTTGACCGTACGGTGGGGAGCTTACCTGCGAATTACCACAATCTAAAAACCGGGACTGGCCGCCAATTTTACATTTATCATAATTATGCTTTAACAGTAACTTATGCCACGTCAAATGGTTTATTAACCGAAGTCTTACAAATTCCACACGAAACGAGTTTTAATATTGCAGATAAAGGTGAATTGGTACAATTCACCATACATGAATTGAACCGCAAAAAAGAGCTTGGACAGCTGACTTCCCGCTATAGTAACCCGAATTCTTTAGCTAATCGCCTATTAGCAAAAAGGGATGGATACACATTACCCCCCCATCTACTTCTCGATAATTATTGGCAAGGTGCCCCTATCTTCTGGGCTGCAACAGAGGAAGGTGTCGTTGATTTCTCTACAGGTAAAATTAATATCGACAAAATTACATCAAAAAGCGCACTCTGCGCCAAATGGGTAGAAAATGGTCGCCTACACCAACAATACTTTTCATTATCAGATCCCTTTGGGCAAGACAGGCAAGTTGATACATCAATGAACTTTATTGCTCTTAATCACCTTAATACCTACAAAACTGGCTATTTATTGGAAAATACGATCCACCACCAAATGATAGAAACACCATTAATCGCAGATATAAATATTGAGCAGCAGATTGATATTAGTGATTTAAACTTATCTAATGGCCAACACTCTTTTTGGGTGACACTGGTGACAAGTAATGAGAAAAAACAAATCCAAGAAAAAGTACCTGTAGAGAGCTGGTATTTTTCAGTACAACAAAATCAATTAACCATAAAAGGAACGATAGACAGCACTCCTGGGTTAAAACTGGATGGAATACTCATTCATATTGACCAGCACTTGCAAGACCATGTTGCACCGAAGTTGATTTGGCTTCAACAAAACAATCAAAACCCAACCGGACAATTAGCAGAAAATATTGAGTTTCTAGATTACAACCGACCAGTAGTATTTAATTCAGGAAGTGTTTTGCCAGAACTAATATCATCAATACCAGAAGAAGAACCTAGTTCCTTTTATTCACCGACAATGTCAATTCCACAGCACAAGCAAGCTGATATACTGCTAAGTGCGTAATCTGAAAGTCAGGCTGTGTTTTACAGCCTGACTTTCTCACAATTAAACCATACGCTCTGAATGATTCATACGTTTTGCTAAAGGCAACCAACACAATAATATGAGCGTTGACATTAAAAACATCAGTAACCCAAGGCTAAACTGCCCGTTCTGCGGTAATAATGCCGAAACCCAAGTGGCAACACCTGAACCTATATTTTGCAAGCCACCCACTAATGCTCCTGCCGCCCCTGCTAAATAAGGGAAGGGCTCCATCGCACCTGTCGTTGCTAAGGGAAATAACATCCCCGCACCAAAGAAAAATACCGCTGCAGGTACTAACAGTGTCCAGGTATTCATAATCCCAAACCAACCTGGAATCCACATCATAAAGCCTGCCAATAGACAAATAAGAACGGAGTGCCACATCAAATTATAAAAGGTTTTTCCTTCTCGCCCCGCATACCAAGCACCAAAGAAAGCAGCAGGAATAGGCAATATAAATAAAATACTCACAGTAATACTATTGAGCCCTAAAACACCGCCCATTAATACACCACTACTGGCTTCAAATACGGCTATCCCAGCTAACGCGCCGACTAACATGGATAAATAAGATAGAAATGAACCGCTTGATAATAATTCCCGATATGACGCAATCATTTTATGTTTTTCAGGTGAAACAGGACGCGTTTCGGGTAACCAACGATACATGCTTAATAATACAGAAGCACCTAGGATAAACAGGAAAATATAACAAGCATGCCACCCCCAGAAATGCGCCAATATTCCACCGAACATTGGGGCTAATAATGGGCTCACTAATATACCCATATTTAATAAACTATTTGCATAACGTAAGGCAGTGCCTTTATACAGATCACGAGGCATGGTTCTTGCCATCACACCTGCAACACCCGTTCCGAGGCCCTGCAACCCACTCGCTATAGTGAGTATATTTAATGTTGGCGCAAAAATCGCCACAATCGTTGAAAATAAGAAAATCGTTAAACCCGTTAAAATAACAGGTCTGCGACCAATTCGGTCAGATAACGGCCCATAAACTAACTGTGAAAAACCATAAGAAAATAAATAAGCCGCCATTACTTGTTGAACAGCACCTGAAGGCTCATTAAAATAAGTGGCAATTTCAGCAATGACAGGAACATAAATAGTTTGTGTCATTTGACCGACCGCTGCCAATGCAATTAGCATTAATAGCAAATTAAAGTGTTCCAGCTTTCTCATTTTTCTCTCAGATACATCCAATAATTCAAATACACCCTATTTTCAGACACAAAATAACGCTGCATTATCTCAATGTAATAACGCAAAATTATTTAGGTACTTAATTATCAATATAAAATACCGCTCCACGCTTTGATGTCATTTTAAATAAGCTTTTGTGTCATTTAAAATAAATGGCAAATAGTGCGTTTCGCTTGAGTGTGACTAAGATAACAAAAGCCGTCATCTTTTCGTAGTAGTGCGACATTTTATGTTTTTCATTAATGGCAGTAATATTCGCCAGTATTGTCAACATAACTGTACATTAAAATTCAAAAAACACTCATTTCAAGAATAAATCACTGGAACACGTTATCGATAAGCATAAATAGTGAACTGTTTTAGTATTAAATCCTAGTGAACCGTGCTTTGAGTTATTCGAATTATATATTTGTCATTTTTAGCCGGTGGATATTTGAATTATAAAGAGGTGGAATGTATGGCTAATTGGGTAACAGGAACAGTGACTGAAGCCAAATTTTGGACCGACTCATTATTCAGCCTTGTTATCAAGGCCCCGATTAAACCCTTTACAGCAGGGCAATACGCAAAACTTGGACTAGAAATCGAGGGAGAACGTGTTCAACGAGCTTACTCTTATGTGAATGCGCCAAGCGATGACCGACTCGAATTCTATTTTGTCATTGTACCAGGGGGCAAACTTAGCCCAAAACTCGCTAAACTAAAACCTAATGATACGTTACAAATTACGGATGAAGCGACGGGGTTCTTTGTTTTAGATGAAATCCCACCATGTAAAAACCTGTGGATGCTTTCAACAGGGACTGCTATTGGGCCTTTTTTGTCTATCCTACAGGAAGGTAAAGATCTGGAGCGCTTCGAGAAAATCGTTTTACTCCACGCTGTCCGTTATGAGAAAGATTTAAGCTATTTACCCTTAATGAAAACATTAGAACAACAATACCAAGGGAAATTGAAAATAGTTACCGTTGTCAGCCGTGAACATTGTGCAAATTCACTACATGGCCGTGTTCCTGCGTTAATTGAAAGCCACACTCTCGAAGATGCGGTTGGCCTAACGCTTTCACCTGAGACCTGCCATGTTATGTTATGCGGAAACCCCGAAATGGTGAGGGACACTCGCGATACATTAAAAAATAGTCATCAAATGGTTAAACATTTGCGCCGTAAACCCGGCCATATATCTAGTGAGCAATATTGGTAATGCAATGCACTACCCTGAAGCATTTTCAGGGTAGTATTCACTCTATGTGGTATTCGCGCATATGGTATCGACGCTATAGATAATCTACCGTTTCTGTTTCTTCACCATAGCGGTTAACACCCTCCATTCCCAGAAAAGCGCCGCAATCTATCACCATAATCATCGTAATAAATAAGGGTAAGAAACGCCCTATACCCCATTGCCACACAGGTTCAAATTGACTGACATCGATTGAAAAGAGAGCAAATGCCAATAAAATTAGCGCAAACCACCCTCCCGATTTACCACGATCATGTAAACGCTTCACAAAGATAGCGGCCAAAGGGTAAAGTAGTAAAATAAATAACGATATAGCAAGCGTTTCAGAGAATAGCAGTACATTTTGTAACAGGGCAACTGCCGTCATTAAAATAAAAATGACCGCAATACCTACCCAAAATGGCCGGCGACCGATACGGCCTTTGAAGGAAAAAGCCCATTGTTGTAATGTCATTACCTATTATCCTGATACAATGTGGAAAACTAAAAATGAGTGGTTCAAAAATGACCCAAATTTTATTTCGTTCTGTATACGCCATCATAACCATTTTTGTACTTAGTGCGCCACAACTGGCTATCGCTCAAAAAGTACCCACTTTGCCTGATACCGATTTCAAAGTCGCCTACTTAGCCCCAGATGCCCCTTCTTTTGAACTCACCATTCCAAAATTACGCAATCAATTCAATCAGGCTAATAAAGATTTATATCTCCATGAATATAAAGTTATTGCTAGCCAAGATATCTCCGCGCCCTATATTCGCGCAGCGTCTCGTATTAACCAACAGATATACTCCTCAGCAGTGTTAGAGCGCGGTAGTGAAAAAATTAAAAGTTTACAAATTACATTACTGCCATCAGATGACCCACAAGAAACCCAAAAAAATCGGCAGTTAATGGAAAACTATACTATTGCAATGATCCATATATTTGCCCCGGAAGTTTCATTGGACAACGCCCCCGCACTTACAGAAGCTTTAAATAAATTTATTGCCAATAATAATGCGACTCATGCTGAAGAAGCGCGATTAGGGGCTTTAAGATATATTTTAGTAAAAAGTGACAATAATGTGCTTACTTTTGCTGTTGAACCGATTAAGCTAGAACAACAAACACCCTAAACTGACTGTGATCACGCTCTAAGAACAAGCATGATGAAAAGCAAAGCTATTATTATCTATTGTTCTTATAATGCGGAAGGTGAATGGCGACAACATTGTCACGTTGCGCGTGTAACATAAGCGTGTGATGAATAACTTATTGATTAATCATTAAAACTCTCTGGTTGGAGGAAATAACATGCGACATCCATTGGTAATGGGTAACTGGAAACTGAACGGCAGCACACAGATGGTCAATGACCTCGTCGCTGGCTTGCGTAATGAACTAAGCAGCGTTGATGGCTGTGATGTAGCTATTGCACCACCTGCAATTTACTTAACCCAAGCTAAACACGCGTTAGCAGGTAGCCGTATTGCGTTAGGTGCACAAAACGTTGACGTTAACCTATCAGGTGCATTTACAGGTGAAACCTCTACTGAAATGTTAAAAGATGTTGGCGCCAAATACATCATTATCGGCCATTCAGAGCGTCGTACTTATCACAACGAAAGTGATGAATTTGTCGCTAAGAAATTTGCTGTATTAAAAGAGCAAGGCCTGATCCCAGTATTGTGTATTGGTGAAACTGAAGCTGAAAACGAAGCAGGCAAAACCGAAGAAGTATGCGCTCGTCAAATTGATGCCGTATTGAATTCTTTAGGTGCAGAAGCTTTCCAAGGTGCCGTTATCGCCTATGAGCCAATCTGGGCAATCGGTACTGGTAAGTCTGCAACACCAGCGCAAGCACAAGCAATCCATAAATTTATTCGTACTCATATTGCGAAGAAAGACGCTGCTATTGCCGAACAAGTTATCATCCAGTACGGCGGTTCTGTTAATGCTAGCAACGCGGCTGAGCTATTCACCCAACCAGATATCGATGGTGCCTTAGTGGGTGGGGCTTCTCTGAAAGCTGACGCTTTTGCTGTTATTGTTAAAGCAGCCGCTGAAGCGAAAAAAAACAAGTAAGGTTATTTTAATACCTTGAAATTAACCGCCAAATATTGGCGGTTTTTTGTTTTATTTTTTTTAATTAATGCCTCTATTAATAATAATAGTCAATGTCTAAAATTTTATCCTCCCATGATTCCAGACCATATAAATAATTATAATTTAATTTTTAATAAAACAATAAGCAATTAATTAAATTTAAAATCAATTAACAAACAAATGATTAAAAATCTCAAAGAAAAGTATTAATAAAAATATAAGTTTATTCCCAAATAAATAAAAACAACCATAATAACAGTAGGATATAGATTATTAGCACTTTGCTTTATATATACTATCCATCATTTATTAAATAATAACGGTAGACAACCTATAAAAGTTAATACACATTTATCTCGCTAATCGCTCAACTAGATAATTAACATTAATAACTTTTACCCTGAAGGATAAATATGAAATATATAGTTAGTTTAATCTATAGCATCATAATTATATTCCCTACAATTTGTTTCTCTGAATTAAATAATGACTCTTGGCGAGTTAATACCAATATCTATTTGGAAATAGAAGAATACCAAGGTCAACGTGATTCATTTAAAAATAAAGTCTACGATAAAATCAGCACAGTTGGGCAATTAAAGTTATACAACCCTAAATCTGACTGGCGCTTCACCCTAGATCATCGTGAATCCTTAAGGAATCATGGCCGTAATTTCACAACTTCACGGGATTCTTACATTCGAAACCGTACACAAATTGATGCTATCAAAAAAAATCTCAACACTCCAAAATCAGACTTAGAACTTGGTTTTCGTTACAGAAAAGAGTCAAACGATGTCGAACCCAACGCCAAAGCGCGCTCATCGAATCGCTTATATGGCTTAACCCCAGCCGGTGAGTACCGCTTCAACGATGATTGGTCTTTTAATTTTTGGCTTTCTTATTTTTATTACAGTAATTATTTCAATGACAGTAGCCATGAAGCAGAAACCGAATATGGCGTGACCTATAAATACTCAGATGCACTAAAAGCAAAACTCACTGTTTATATTGATAACCAATGGGATAAAAATTTCAGTACCCGCTTTTTACAATCACAAGTTCGCGCTTACTTACCCATTACCATTAAGCCTAACTGGAAAATTACACCATATGTACGTTATTTCTTACAAGAAAATACCTATGACAAAAATAATTATTTAACACAGGAAATTAAAAATGGCTTCCGCATTGGCTCCCGCGTGGAATACAAAGCTACACCATCCCTGACTTTATGGAGTGAACTCGCCTACGAGCCTTCAACATGGAGATCACCAAAAAAGAATGGGATCACGTCAGGGTATGATAATAAACAAACGCTATACCTCGGTAAAATTGGCGTAAAATACCAATGGTAACCTTTAATTTGCCATCAACTTATTTCTCATAAAAAAACAAGCCATATGAAATATCATATGGCTTATATATTTTAAATTACAAAATCATTTAAATATAAGAATAAAATATTTCGAAAAGTAAATAATTAGTGAAAACATTAACTTTTTACGCTCCACTGTCGATTTAAATATCATTTAATTATAATTTATACTTACGTCACATAACAAAATAATATCAAACTGAAATTATTCTAGATTAGAATCAATTATTCTCAAAAATTTACTATTTAATATCAATTAGATAAATAAAAACCATCTCAACATTTATTTGCACTCTATTCCTCTTACTCTAAAAGAGAGAATACTACCAACTGTGAGCACTCTCACATCATAAATATATTCAGCCACTTATTATTTTTCGAAAAATAACCTAGAGAAAATAAAAATGAAGAAATTCACTTTACTTAGTGCTTGTATTTTCAGTGCATTTTCAATGGCTAACCCAATAACACAAGCCCAATTGAATGAATTATGGCAAGACAAACAAAAGTCTGCTCAAGAAATAGTGGATAATATGTCCGAGGCTGAGAAAATTGGTCAGCTCTTCATGTTAGATTTCAGATATTGGAATAAAGACAGCCATGGAGAACCCGCCCCTTTTCTCGTTATGAATGATGAAGTTTCTAAGGTTATCAATCAGTACCATCTCGGTTCAGTGATCCTATTTAGAGAAAATCTGATTGATACACCACAAACTGTGGAGTTAATTAATAAACTTCAATCTTCCCGCAGTAACCTTCCATTATTTATTGGCACCGACCAAGAAGGGGGCTATGTCACCCGCTTACGCGTAGGTACCGAAATGCCTGGTAATATGGCACTAGGCGCAACACGTAACCCAGCCCTTGCAGAGCTAACAGGGATGATCCACGGATATGAGCTATCCAGTCTTGGTTTTAATATCAATTTTGGCCCAGTTGTTGATGTTAATAACAATCAAAATAACCCAGTGATAGGGGTACGTTCATACTCAGATGATAAAAATTTAGTTGGAACTCTGGCCACCAGCTATATTCAAGGTATTCATAAATATAATTTATTGACGTCACTTAAGCATTTCCCCGGTCACGGAAATGTTTCTGCTGACTCTCATGTTGATTTACCCGTTGTTAATTCTGACGCAAAAACATGGCGAGATACTGAACTCGTCCCATTCAAATACGCGTTATCTCATGGTGCTGATGCCGTCATGACCGCACATATTATTGTACCAGCACTGGATGACCATAAAATCACCACACTTGCAGGTAAACAAGTTGGCACCCCAGCGACGCTTTCCAAACCTATTTTGCATGATATTTTACGTGATGAGCTCAACTATGACGGCTTGATAGTGACAGATGCCATGGATATGGGGGCTATTGCAGACAATTTCGATATTAATTGGGCGGTAGAAACCTCGTTACTTGCTGGCTCAGATATTATTCTTATGCCAATCAAAATGTGGGACTCCCAAGCGGTTTCTCGTTTAGATAACATGTACCGCTATTTAGAAACACAAGCAGAAAAAAATCCAGAACTGAAGAAACGTATTGATGAATCCGCAAAACGTGTGGTGCTGAAAAAGCTTCAGCAAGAAATTACGGCACAACCTGTAGACTTAGTGAAAGCGGAACAAGTCGTCGCATCAAAAGGTCATAAAGATATTGAAAATATGGTTTCTGAGCAGGCTATCACATTAATTAAGAATGAGAATGTACTGCCTTATCAATTAAAACCACTCAATCGAATTTTCACTATTTCTGATGAAAAGCCACGTAATTCTTTAATTCAAAAACAGTTAAATGATATCGCACAAGAAACGGGAGTTGCGATTATTACGGGCGAAAGTGTCGTTAAATTAAATGAAAACACACTAACTCAAGATGAAGCAAAAAAACTGGTGCAAAACCAAGATTTGGTATTACTGACGACCTATAATTTAAAGGATACGCCAACGAATGCTCAGCGTATCATTGATGCTGCAAACCAGCTTAAAACCCCGATTGTTGTTATCTCTTCACGTAACCCCTATGACATTGCATACCTAAACAATGTAAGCGCAAATATTGCCATCTATGGTATCACTGGATTTGATATCACCAATAATAACCGCAATTCGTTAGAAACCAATATTCGTAGCGGGTTACGGACATTATTTGCCAACACTCATGGCCAGCCGCTAAACCCACCTCAAGGGGTGCTACCCGTTAATATCAAAAACCCACAAGGTAACAAAGTCCTGTTCCCTTATGGTCATGGCGAAACCTATTCAACAATCAATTAATTACACAGCCTATTAATTATTACCACTGATTCCGCCTTTATACCTCCACGGTATAAAGGCCAGATACTAACGCCTTGAATAAAGGTATAAAAAAATAAAATACACATAAAAATTAAAGGGTTAAAATGAAAACTTCACTGAATGGTTTACTTTTTGTTACGCTCACAGGATTGGCAACATCCGTTTTCGCAGCCGATCAAGTCAATAATGATTACTGGCGCGTTTCTTCCACCGTCTATATGGAACTCGAAAAATTTGAAGGGCATCATAATACCAGCGGTCGTAAGGTCTACGACAAAACCACGATGGTTGGGCAGCTATTTTTAGTGAATCCTGAATCAAAATGGAGCTTTTTTCTGGAACATAAGGAATCATTAAGAAGCTACAACCATAATTTTTCAACATCCAAAGACTCTTTTATTCGTAATCGTACACAAATTGGTGCTACTCGGAAAATGTATGCCAGCGAGATTGGCCAGTTCAATTTAAATGTCACCTACCGCAAAGAATCCAATGACTCCGCACCAGGTACACAAGCGCGCCCATCGAATACGATGTTTTGGTTAATGCCTAGCGGGACATACAATTTCAATGATAAGTGGGCGTTTAACTTTTGGGATGCAGTTTATCACTACGACAATTTCCACGCCCCCAACAGTTATGAGTGGGAATCCGAGCACGGGCTTGTTTATAAGGTCAATGATTCCGCAACCGCCAAAGTCTATCTATACACCGATTGGACATGGGATAAAGACTTTAATAAGACATGGGAACAAAACCAAATTCGCGGTTATTTTCCTATCACGTTAAACCAGGATTGGAGCGTAATGCCTTATTTTCGCTATTATTTAAATGAACATAACTACGATAGCAACAAACGTACAACTCAGAAAGTTAAAGACGGCTACCGTGTCGGGACACAGGTTTTTTATAACTTAACACCAAAACTAACGCTATGGGGCGGCTTCGCGGTTGAACCTAGTACTTGGGAAAACCCAAAAAATGCAGGTATCACCTCTGGTGGCAATAACCGTCAAACATTTTATCTTGGCCAGTTAGGTGTCAAATACCAGTGGCAATAAATTAACCTCATTCCTAGTCTGCCCCTCACAGGCTAGGAATAATACCCCATTTTAATCCTGTTTTTATTATCCCCGCCCTTAACTATCATTACTCAAAATATTTATTACACCTAAGATAATACTCTAAATAGTTCAAATTGTAGGTAGGCGGCAAACAAACGAGACCCTAGGAGCATACACCAGTATGTGACTAGGGCGAGTGCGTGCAGCCAACACCCCTACAAATTGAAATATGACGAGTATTTAGGCGGCAAACAAACGAGGCCCTAGGAGCATACACCAGTATGTGACTAGGGCGAGTGCGTGCAGCCAACACCCCTACAAATTGAAATATGACGAGTATTAGCGTTGAATGATTTCGTCGAACACCCCTCCATTCGCAAAATGGGTTGCTTGCGCGGCTTGCCAGCCGCCAAAGCTGTCATCAACCGTCAGCAGTTTTAGTTCAGGAAACTGTTGTTGATATTTTTTGGCCACTTCGCTATTTCGTGGGCGATAGTAGTTTTTAGCTGCAATTTCCTGCCCTTGCGCAGAATAGAGGTGCTCTAGATAAGCTTCTGCAACCGCCCTGCGGTCACGTTTATCGACGGTTTTATCGACAACAGCGACGGTTGGCTCAGCGAGAATCGAAATACTTGGCGTCACAATTTCAAACTGCCCGCTTTCCCCTAACTCATTGATGGCTAATAACGCTTCATTTTCCCAAGCAATTAATACATCGCCAATACCACGTTCAACAAAGCTATTGGTTGCGCCACGAGCCCCTGAATCGAGGACTTCCACATTTTGATACAGCTGTTTAACAAACTGCTTCGCTTTTTCAGAGTCTTGCTGGTTTTTATCTAATGCATATCCCCATGCTGCTAGATAATTCCAACGAGCTCCACCAGAGGTTTTCGGGTTGGGAGTCACCACAGAGACATCTTTGCGGACTAAATCATCCCAATCTTTGATGTTTTTCGGGTTATCTTTACGAACTAGAAAGACGATAGTCGATGTATAAGGAGCTGAGTTATCGGGAAGTTTTTCTATCCAGTTTTTATCTATACGACCACTTTGTGCAATAGCATCAACATCATAGGCTAAAGCTAACGTCACAACATCGGCTTCTAACCCATTCACCACTGATATAGCTTGCTTACCTGAGCCACCATGAGACTGGCGAACAGTGACGGTATCCCCCGTTTTCTTTTGCCAATAATCACTAAATTCCTGATTATATTGCTGATAAAACTCACGAGTCGGATCATAAGACACATTCAACAATTGAATGTTTTTCGCCCATGTCCCTGTCGCTAACAGCAATAGCAATGCTGTCGTGAATTGTGATTTTTTTACCTGCCATGAACGTATCATTTGCCTTCCCTCATTAAATTTGCGATAAGGAGAGGCTGACAGATAGCATCAATTACGGGAAATAATTAAAAAGAAAAACTTATAAGAATGAGGAATATATGAACAGAGTATTATCTGGAATACAGGATCAAACCTGCATAGCGGGAAATCACTATGCAGGAGAGATTTGCAATTATAGAGGGATTAGTACAGCTTCTTCGCCGTATCAAACCAATCCTTCTTAAAGACGCGCTTCATATTCATAACCGCATCAATAATGTCATGATGGACTAATTTTTCATTTTGAATACCCACACAGCGCCCGCCGTAGCCTTCCAACAGAAGTTGAATAGAATAAGCCCCCATGCGTGATGCTAAAATACGGTCATAAGCAACCGGAGAACCACCACGTTGGATATGGCCTAGAACCGTTGCACGGGTTTCGTGGTGTGTTTCCTGCTCAATATATTTCGCTAATTCACCCACATCACAAACGTGTTCGGTAATAGCAACAATCGCATGGCGTTTGCCTTTTTCAATACCACGTTTGATTTCTGATAATAGTTCTTCGCGGTCAAAAGCCATTTCCTGCTCAGGTAACACTAAGAACTCACAGCCCCCAGCAATCGCAGCAGATAGCGTTAAATCACCACAGTAACGTCCCATCACTTCAACAATAGAAATACGTTTATGGGACGTCGAGGTATCGCGAAGGCGGTCAATAGCCTCAACAACCGTTTCAAGTGCAGTGAAATAACCGATGGTATAGTCTGTGCCAGCAACGTCATTATCAATCGTTCCCGGTAATCCAATACATGGGAAACCAGCTTCCGTCAGTGCTTTAGCCCCCAAATAAGAACCGTCACCACCAATAACAACTAATGCGTCAATATGATTTTTTTTCAGATTATCGAATGCGACAGCACGCACTTTTTCATCACGGAATTGTGGAAAACGAGCTGAGCCTAAGAAGGTACCACCACGGTTAATCATATCTGACACGCTATACCGGTCTAATTGCTTCATGCGGTTTTCATATAGGCCAAGGTACCCGTCAAAAATACCCATGACTTCTAAACCTTCACCTAATGCCGCGCGAACCACACCGCGGATCGCTGCATTCATGCCTGGCGCGTCACCACCACTCGTTAAAACCCCAATTCTTTTAATCTGCTTGACCATGATGACCTCTGATTAATGAACATAAAATTGCAAATCGATAAAACCGTTACGCTGCTAATCTTTTTAACGCTAATTACGCTGGCTTACTAGTGCTGAATTGATTCACCTAGCAGCATAATACGGCAAAGAGTGAATTATGCATCTGCTTTCCATCAAGCTTTTATGTTTTATTGTGATCCAGTTTACATAATTCTAGCCGATCACCCCAATAGGTAAATCTTTCAATGCAAAAAAAGCCCTAGAGTACCAACTAAAGCGAATTACCCTAGTTGAATCTTAGTTTGAAATAAAAATTAAGTATTGATGATAACACTTAAATTCCTTCGATGCTGTACCTATAAAACAAAAGAAAAGCACCATTTGGTGCTCTTTTAATTAACGAACAAAAACGAAAATAAAATTGGCCTATGTATAGTAATAACGCGTTAAATGGAAAAAAATAGGCGCGGCAAAACACAATGAGTCAATGCGATCCAGCATGCCCCCATGTCCTTCAATAATCGCCCCAAAATCTTTAATACCACTATCACGCTTAATGGCTGACATACATAACCCTCCCACAAACCCCATAATGGTAATCGCTAATGACATCAGTCCCGCAACCCACCAGCTAAATGGAGTTACCCAGTAAAGGCAAATACCAATAAGCACTTAAGATAATACGCCGCCAATAAAGCCTTCAATGGTCTTGTTTGGGCTCAACTTAGGCACAATAGGCCGTTTACCCATTAACTTACCAAAAACATACTGCAACACGTCTGAAATTTGCGTCACAATAATCAAGAAAAGTAATAATTTTACGTTTTCGCCTTCATAACCTTGAATATTCAGCATCAACAACGCGGGTACATGGCTCAAACAGAAAACCGCCACCAACATTCCCCACTGAATTTTTGCTGTTCGCTCAAGAAAATGAAAGGTATCTCCCGCTAAAGCAATGCGAGTTGGCAAGAAAAGGAAGACAAAAACAGGTACAAAAATTGAAAATAACCCATACCATTCAATACCAACCAAGACATATTGCAATGGAATAAAAACAAAAAAGCACCAAAATAATGCTTCATGGTCACTGCGCCGTGTTGGCGTTAAGGTAATAAACTCTCTGAGTGCAAAGAACGATATCAGCGCAAATAAGATCACCACACCTATATTGCCAAGCACAACAGCCTGTACACAAATAATACACATGACCCACCATGCACGAATACGCGCATTCAAATTATCAATAGTTGGGTTGCTTTTTTCACCTGAATAACGGTATGCAAGAATACCACCAATAACACTAGCAAATACCAGTATCCCAAAAACACCTGACAACAATAATACTAATTCCCTGTCCCCAATATTCATGGCATTAGCTCCTCAAGCGCTACTTTTGCTCGCTGCAAAAAGGCGATTTTATTTTCATTTTCCATAAGAGGCTCCAGAGGCTTACCAACGATAGCTGAACAAATCACCGGCACAACAAGCTTTGACCCCTTCGGTAACACACGATTTAAATTTTCCAAATAAACGGGAACAACTTCAACATCAGGGTATTTTTTCGCGAGATGGTAAAGCCCACTTTTAAATTGGCTTAAAGTTTCCCCATCACCACGCGTGCCTTCAGGAAAAAATATTAATGAATGCTTTGCCTCTAATACTGACTCTAAAGGAGCTAATGTATTATTTTGAGCTGGCTTATCACCTTTTCTATCGACCAATACCGCCCGAAAAACCTTATTAACTAAATAACGTCGAAACGGTGTTTTGACCCAATAATCTTTAGCGGCAACCGGGTGAACAAAATGACGCATTAACGGTGGTAACCCAGACCAAATAACCAAACCATCAAGATGGCTTGAATGATTGGCATAATAAATACGTGTGGTCATTGAAGGTTGGCACCCTACCCAACGAGTGCGAACACCCGTTAATAAACGGCAGGTTCCCGATAACAGCATGCCCATTCCCTTAGCTAAAAGAGAAATTCTCTGCACTTTTTCCATCTTTTTTCCTTGCTAACGTTTTATCAAACGAAAATTTGCAAAATTACGAAAAGACCTGAATATCGTTTAATTAACAAGATAGAGAGTCGGTTACAGGAGCACAACGGGATAAGTTCTGATTTGCAATATAAGAAAAGTAATATTGAGATAAATAGCAGGAAATACGTGATTGGTGTAGCAATATATCATCATATTACTACACCAAAATAACACTCAACTAACGTCAATAATTAAATATTATTTTTTGTCAGCGGCAATACGGTCACGGATGTTTTGTGCACGTTCGCTTGATGGTGGGTGAGAGTCAAACATGCTTGTCTCGCCGCTACCCATTTTCGCTAATTTTTCAAAACCAGTGACTAAACCGTCAGTTTTAACACCACGTTTTTTTAGTAAGTCATAAGAGAAGTTATCTGCTTCGCTTTCTTGGTGTTGAGAAAACTGTGAGTTAATCAGTTTTTCACCCAGAGCTGCAACTTGTGATGCACTCAGTTGTTCTACAACGCCACCCGCTGATGCTGCGGCAGTACGCGCAGCAACTGCCGCATAAGCAACTTGCATTGCTTTACGTGTATGACCTAATGCAACGTGGCCCATTTCATGACCCAGAACGCCTTCAACTTCGTTATCGTTCATCACATCCATCAGGCCGCTATATACACGCACACAACCATTTGCCATTGCCCATGCGTTGACATCGCTAGTCAGATAAACTTTATAGTTTACTGGAGTACCATCAACTTCGTTACCCAGTGCTTTTGCAATTTTGTCTAAGCGTTTCGCATACTTGCTAGACGCTGGAGCAATTTTGTTTTGCGCATCCATTTCTTTACAAGATTGGTCACTTAATTGTTTAACATCAGAGTCAGTCAGTGTCGCAGCTTGGAATAATTGCATGCCTGAGTTAGTCAACATCCCTTGGTCTAAATTTTTACAACCCGTTAAAATGACAGCAGAAACAGCAACTGCCACAAGCGCTTTCATCTTCATAGAACATTTTTCCTTTAGTATATATAGGTATTATTTTTTAATGACGCTAAAGACTATAAATTCTGCGAAAAATAACAATAGGAATAAAGCCATAATTATCCAATATATGAATTTGATAACGTTTTTATTAAAATTGCAAAATAGACAGAATATTATTCCAATAATAGGTACACATACAGATTGCATGCAAATGGCCATTAGGGCAATGGCCAAAAAATCACTCTAACTACTTAATAAATAACTCAATAATACAAAAATCATTTTCTGTATTCTTTTCAACAATAAATTGCAGAGCTTCTCGATTTTCTTTAATTAATAGAGTGTCAAATGGCTTTAAATAAAAGGAATCTGAATTAATTTTCATACTCAAACGAGGTGTAATATTAAAAATTAAGATCTCACTAGCCCCACTCACCCAAGAATTAATGAACGCAGTATTCACCCATTGTAAACGAGCCTGATATTTTTCAGGGTTATAGATGACATTAAAATCACGAATTGCACCTTGAACGAGTTCCGCATAAACCTCGCTTTCCCCATTAAAAGCAAAAAATTCTTTTTGCTGTAAGGTCACCGCCGGTTTCTTATCTACATGCAAAATAAGTCCTTCTCCTTCCAATACACCAATAATACGTTGCCGATTTTGGAAAAAGGAAAACGAGCCCGCCGTTTTAACATCTGCTATTGACACTCGCCAATCAAAATCATCTAAACCTTCACCATGGCTGCGCGCCAATTCAAGTGTCGACCCCTGGCCATTTTTCCAAGGCATATTGCGATAATCTTGCGTCGTTAATATCTGAGTCATAAGGTGAACCCTACTTTGGTGGATACATTATTTTTATAGTGAGAATGAGAAATGAAAATAGCAGACTTTCAACAAAAAAACGCCTTTTTAAAAATCAATTTCAAATTGTAGCCCATGCGTGCCACAATTCAAACATTCACCATAAGAAGAGGATAACGGTAATGGCCAGTACTCAACATAAAACAGATATTGTCAGAGCCAGAATTGAGCCTAAAGTCAGGGAAAATGCTGAAGCAGTGTTATCTGAATTAGGGATTAGCATGTCTGATGCTATTCGTATTTTCGTCAAGCAAATATCATTGCGACAAGCTTTTCCTATTGAGTTAAAAACACCAAACTCAATTACATTAGAAGCTATTAATGCACCAACTACAGACGAAACATTTGACTCTGCTGAAGATTTATTTAGCCAAGTGAGCAAGTCCGATGCTGAAAATTCGCGTTAAATCCCAATTCAAAAAAGACTTAAAAAAGTCGTTATCTGACAAAAAAAGAAATACTCAGCTATTAAAAGAGCTAATCGATAACCACCTATGCATTACTGGCTCTGTTCCAGCAGAATATTTGCCTCATCCCTTAAAAGGAAACTGGAGACCTTGCTATGAATATCACATACAACCCGATTTTTTATTAATTTGGGATATAAACTACCAAACCAATGAAATCATATTAGTTCGCTGTGGTTCTCATTCTGAATTATTTGGCTAATTCATCACATTTCCCAACCTAAAACAATTAAATCGACGTAGGCGACCGTCCACTTACCGTCCACCTCGGCGAACTTTGATGAACTTTCATAGCCTTTTAAATATTGATAAGTTACTGTTTTTAAAGAATTGAAGATATAATTTATTAAAAAAAAAGCCCCTAAAAGGGGCTATAAAAGACAGGGATGGTGTCTATGGCAAGGAAAAACTTCACTTATTGCTACTTCACTACTTACTATGGAACTCAGGATATGAAACTAACTAACTTGCATTACTACAGGTACTAACAACTAAACTTACTGAAACTGCATCGCTTGAAATTCTGCCATTTTATGCTGATTCATTTCTTGTTGGTGAATGTGTTCAAGCTCTGTTTTCTGTTCTGGCGTTAACAACTGGTACAATTCATGGTGAATTCGAGCCATTTCGACACGTTGTTCCAGTTCTTTTTGCATTCGTTTTTCAAGTTCTTCACGAACCGCTTTGTCATCAAAGTTATCCGCTATAATTAATTTGTGCAGTGCTTCACGTTCTTTAACTAAAGCAGAGTTATCAACATGATAATGGCGCTGTGTTGCCATTAAATCACGTAATTGCTGACGCTGTTTTTCATTTAACGTGATACCATTAAACATAAAGGTACTGGCACGTTCTTCACTGCTAAATAACTCATGATGTTGAAAGGGCACAACCGCATTGCCTGTTGGCTTAGTCGTTGGCTCGGACTGCATCTGTAACATCAAAGGTGTTGAACTTTCATTTGCAGCACTTTGTGGCTCTTCTGCAAAAGCAACCGCTGGTCCGAACACAAACGCAGAAGCTAAAACTAACATTGCGGTTTTATGTACTGTATTATGTACTTTGCTATGTGTTGTTCTCAGCATTTGACACCTTGTCTCCGAACTGTGCTCGTGATTCAATGTGAACAAATATACACCTGTGGCTGCAAACTAGCGTCAGAGCATGTAAAAGAACGTAAAGTCATGGAATCGTACAGATTGTTATCGTATTTTGGCAGTTGGAGGACTTAAAAAATGCATAAAATCCTATTAGTTGATGACGACCGTGAACTCACGTCGCTGTTAAAAGAACTGCTGGAAATGGAAGGTTTCAATGTTGTCATCGCCTATGATGGTGAACAGGCATTACAGCAAATTGACTCATCCATTGACCTGTTACTACTTGATGTCATGATGCCGAAAAAAAATGGTATTGAGACATTAAAAGAACTGCGCCAAATCCATCAGACCCCCGTTATCATGTTAACGGCTCGCGGTAGTGAGTTAGATAAGGTTCTGGGCCTAGAACTCGGTGCAGACGACTATCTACCTAAACCGTTCAATGACCGTGAACTGGTAGCACGTATTC
Organism: Providencia sp. PROV223; assembly: GCF_028479245.1. Lineage (NCBI taxonomy): Bacteria > Pseudomonadati > Pseudomonadota > Gammaproteobacteria > Enterobacterales > Morganellaceae > Providencia > Providencia sp. PROV223. The sequence continues at coordinate 157,697 of NZ_JAMPNG010000009.1, read as the reverse complement.
GTGCTTTATTACGCCGTTCTAACTGGAGCGAGCAAACTCAAGGCGACAATAGCAATACCCCTGTTTTACAAGTTGATAAACTGCAACTTAACCCAGGTCGCCAAGAAGCCAGCTTTGATGAGGAAATTTTGGACTTAACAGGGACAGAATTTACGTTGTTATATTTACTCGCACAGCACCTAGGCCAAGTGGTTTCTCGTGAACACCTTAGCCAAGAAGTACTTGGGAAGCGCTTAACACCGTTTGACCGTGCTATTGATATGCATATTTCAAACTTACGCCGCAAACTTCCAGAACGCACTGATGGCCAGCCGTGGTTTAAAACTCTACGTGGCCGCGGATACTTAATGGTTTCTGCCACATGATCAACAGCTTAACCGCAAGGATCTTTGCGATCTTCTGGTTTACCCTCGCACTAGTATTAATGCTAGTGCTGATGGTGCCCAAGCTCGACTCTCGGCAAATCACCGTCCTGATGGAAAGTGAACAACGCCAAGGGGAGATGCTTGAGCAGCATATTGAAGCCGAACTCGCACAAGCTCCGATGAATGACCTACTTTGGTGGCGGCGTATTTCTAACGCCATCAAAAAATGGGCACCTCCCGGCCAACGGTTGATTATCGTCACCAGTGAAGGCCGCGTGATTGGTGCAATGCCAAGTGAAATGCAGGTAATACGTAACTTTATTGGGCAGTCCGATAACGCGGATCACCCGAAAAAGAAAAAATATGGACGAGCCGAAATCCTCGGCCCTTTCTCCATTCGTGATGGGGAAGACCACTACCAACTGTATTTAGTTCGCCCAGCAAGCAGCCCACAATCTGACTTTATTAATTTATTGTTTGATAGGCCTTTCTTATTGCTGATTGCCACCATGCTGATCAGTGCTCCACTATTATTATGGTTATCTTGGAGTCTCGCCCGCCCTGCTCGTAAATTAAAAATGGCCGCGGACGATGTAGCGAAAGGAAATTTACGTCCACACCCAGAACTAGAAGCCGGTCCGCAAGAGTTCTTGTCTGCGGGAAATAGCTTTAACCAGATGATCAGTGCCCTTGATGGTATGGTTAGCGCGCAGCAACGCTTAATCTCTGATATTTCTCATGAATTACGCACTCCACTGACTCGTTTGCAACTGGCAACCGCCTTATTACGCCGTCGCCATGGGGAAAGTAAAGAGCTCGAACGTATCGAAACCGAGACCCATCGCCTAGATAGCATGATTAACGATTTACTGGTGTTATCCCGTAGCCAGCATAAAAACGAAATCTTGCGTGAGAATATCAAAGCCGATGAACTTTGGGGCGATATCTTAGATGATGCTAGCTTTGAAGCTGAGCAAATGAACAAAACGCTCGAAGTCACTTCTCACCCAGGGCCTTGGCCGTTATATTGCAACCCTTCTGCCGTCGGTAGTGCATTTGAAAATATTGTGCGTAACGCATTACGTTATTCGCATACACACATTGCCGTTGATTTCAAAGAAGAAAACAGCGGTATTCTCATCACAGTCGATGATGATGGCCCCGGTGTTAGCCCTGCTGACCGCGAGCACATTTTCCGCCCATTCTACCGCACTGATGAAGCTCGAGACCGAGAAACAGGCGGTACTGGTTTAGGTCTTGCAATTGTTGAAACCGCCATAACACAACATAAAGGTTGGGTGAAAGCGGATGACAGCCCATTAGGTGGTTTAAGGTTACAAATCTGGCTACCTGAACACGGCCGATAAATTAGCTTTATTCATTACCAATAACCCCCTTTCTTTTTATTAAAGAAGGGGGTTATTTTTTTAATCAACATCTACCATTATTAATAGAGAATAGTCCTATATTGCCTCTAAAAACAACAATTCCTAAATACCCGACCAATATAAAACTCTATTTTTATACTATTTAACCCATAAAAAAAGAATAATAGAGAAGAATACTTAAAATTAACCATGTGGTAATCCAACAAAAAGTATATCGTTTTATATCTTAATATGTTACTAACTTCTACACCGACTATATTAATCTGATATTCTGTTTTACTTAGTTAAAGTGTGATAATTGATATTCATAGAAAGCACAGAAGCCCAACTCAATGCAAATTAAGATACTTATAATGTGGGCTGATAATAATCATATTTTAACTTTATTTAATTTACAGGTTTTCCCTTATTAACCTGTTCAATATTAGGCGAACTCAACTTCAAATGGATTTATCAATGAAAAAATTCAAGCTCACTAAGCTAGCCATACTTGCTGTGTTCGGCGCCATAAGTGCACAAAGCGTTGCGGGGGGATTAGTTCTACCCGATAACAACTTACGCAGCGACCTTGCTTGGCTTTCTGAACGTAACGTCATCCAAATTAGCTTATCAACTTGGCCACTATCCCAAGAAGAAATCACACGTTCTTTAAATAATGCAAATATTACTAATAGCGAACAAGAAGCCATTATTCAGCGCATTAAAAAGAACCTTGACCGTAAGAAAAACAGTGTTCAACTAGAAACTCACCTTGCATCTAGCCACAACTCTATGCCACAGGGCTTTGCCCAGAGTGAATATAGTGATATTCGCTATACCGTTTCAGGTAACTACAGCACTGATGACGTAGACTTAAACCTCACCGCAAATGGTGAACGTGCTTTACGCGTTGAAAATGGTTCTGATTACAACCTCAATGGCTCATATGGTGGTGTAAAAATTTGGAACCAATGGGTATCCTTTGGTGAAATCCCACAATGGTGGGGACCGGGCCACGATGGTAGCTTAATTCGTACCGATGCGGCTCGCCCTGTTACTGGCTTCTTAATTCAACGTGCTGACCAAAGCCCATTTGAAACTCCATGGCTTTCTTGGATTGGTTCATGGCAATACCAGCTCACCGCAGGGCAAATCAAACAATATTCTTCCCAACCCAACACTAAACTGATTGGTTTACGTATGACCATGAACCCAACTGACTTCTTCGAACTCGGTGGTTCTCGCGTGGTCATGTGGGGAGGCGATGGCCGCCCTAATAACTGGAATTCTTTCTGGAATGCTATGGGCGGTAGGGATAATACTGGCGACTATAACGATGACCCGGGTAACCAACTGGCAGGTTTAGACTTCAAACTGAAACTTTACCCATTAATCGACCTACCTGTCAGCCTATATGGCCAAATGGTCGGTGAAGATGAAGCCAACCTTTTCCCATCGAAAAACGCCTTTATGGGTGGTATCGAAGGTTATCACACACTATGGGGCCAACCATTAAATTGGTACATTGAAGGCGCGAACACCCATACTGAGTGGGACAAAGACGGCGTAATGTATCGCCACTTTATCTACAAAAATGGTTATTACCAACAAGGTGCATCACTAGGCCACGCGATGGGCGGCGACGGGCGCATGCTCACCACCAAAGTGGAATACACTCTCGATGATGACAACCGCGTCAGTTCTCGCTTGATGTACGCGAAAGTGAATAAATCTAACTTTGAAGGCAACAAGTTGTTCCCTAAATCAGAAACCATCAAAGGCGTTGATTTCGGTTGGTGGCATAACTTTGACAATGACGTCAGCACTGATGCGAAAGTTTGGGTATCTAAAACTGATTACGAAACACGCAATGATTTAGGCGCTGCCGTTACGGTAAACGTGCCGTTTAAGTGGTAGTTAGCAGATATTAAGCATATTTTATCAAAAACGGGTTATGTTTTTAGCATAATCCGTTTTTTTATCCCTCGAACATTATTATTCTAGCCAAAAATATGCCATTCATATAATCCCTTATGACAACCAAGTTAATTAATATAATCAATTAAGCATTTTATTAATCTATTCCTACGCGGAATTCGGATAAATATAGAAATATTAGGATCTGGCTTTTATTGAACCCACACTAAAAGCAATGATATACAAGGAATAACTTAACTTAAATATTTAATCGCGTACAAAGCGTAAGAATAGGATTATAACCTAATAATTTAAAATAACTTATTCTATTGGTGATTGTGTTAGGACTATTCTCTAACGCTATCGCAGTGATAGTCAGTAACTAGCTTTAATGGTATTATTAATCGCTTTTTACTTGACCAAATAAATGCTGAGGCATACCCTTTGGCGGTAAAAAAACAATAAGCTTTGCTTATCAATTGAGCAAGTTAGCAAAAAATGCAATGTTTTCAATTGATAAGTATGCGTTTACAAATTCAATGGTGCTCTGGGGCCCGACAACCCAGTGCGGTAGCTATGGGTATTAAAAATTAAAAAAGTAACTACCCCAACCAAATATTAGTTGTTAGTAGTACTTTTTATTAATTTTTTGTTGTATTAATTAAGTTTCATTCCCCTAAAAATAAAAAACACTACATAGATAGTATTTTTTATACTTCTAATATCATCATGAATGTGAAGTGAATTAAATAAAATGGAAAAAAAAGCATTAACGAAAGTTGGCGTAGTTACAATGCATGAAGTAGTTAACTATGGCTCATTTTTACAAGCGTATGCAACTCAGTATGTAATAGAAAAATTAGGGTTCGAATGTGATATTATTGATTATCAATTTCCTAATGAGTGGCATATTGAAAGAGGTATCGTCGGTGCAAGGGGAATCAAAAAAAATATATCAAATATAGTTTATAAACTAGGTATTAAACCTGGACATAGAAAAAAAATAAAGCTGAATAAGGCTATTAATAAATATTTAAACTTATCAAAAAGATATAACAATCCAACAGAGATTAAAAATGACCCGCCCATTTATGATATTTACCTCACAGGAAGTGACCAAACATGGAATCCTAAGCATACAAAAGGAGATGATACTTTTTTACTAGCGTTTGCACCTGATAATGCAAAGAAGATTTCATTCTCAGCCAGTCTTGCTGGTAATAATTTAGAAGAAAAATATAAATCTTTATTTAAAAAATTCCTGTTAGAATATGACAATCTCGCAATAAGAGATTCTGGTGGAAATAAAATTATAAGAGAACTTATTGGGAAAGAAGCTAATGTAACATTAGACCCAACATTGATGATGAATAGAAATGAATGGTCTTTATTCTCAAAAAATAGAGATTCAAAATATTCTGATAATAGTTATATAGTATTCTATTTAATTACACATTCCTTTGACGTAACTCCATATATTTATCAACTACTAAAAAACCTTCAAGAAAAAACGGGACTAAAAGTATATTCTTTCAGTAAAATTCCAAGTTCATTTAGAATTAACTACGAGATCTGTCATGATATAGGTGCTGAAGATTTTATTGAATTATTTGAAAAATCTTCATATGTTGTAACATCATCCTTCCACGGTACTGCATTTGCTGTAAACTTTGGAATTCCGTTGTACTCTGTGATTGATAGTTTAGATACGACTGATGATAGGCAAGTATCATTATTGCACAAACTAGAAATTGAGCACTGTCTTGTTCCTTTGAATAAACCTTTTGATGATATACAGCCTGTATATAATGTAGAAAAAGAACAACTAAATTTAGAAAAACTCAGGTCGGACTCATTCGAATATTTAAAAAATTCTTTATCTGACTAAAATTAATTTTTAATTATATTGGAAACTTTAAAATCAAAAATAAAACATCTTTAAACTGACGTTTTTATTTTGTAGCTAAATTTAGGCATAATAATGGAAAGAAACAAAAGTGAAAATGTCAAAATTCTGTTCAATTCAATAATTTCTTACTTAAGAATCTTCTGCACAACAATTTTTTCTCTTCTAACAGTGAGGTATTTGATCGAAGCATTAGGAATTGAACAATTTGGCATTTATGCATTAGTCACTGGAGTCGTGACAATACTTGCATTTTTAAACTCAGCCATGACTGTTTCGACACAGCGATATCTATCTTTTCATCAAGGTACTGGAGATATACAAAATCTAAAAAAAATATTTAAAAGTAGCTTATTATTACATATCCTCATTGGTTTAGTTTTAGTAATTATATTATTTGGAACTATGTTTCCACTCATAAATAATTTCTTAAATATTAATGTAAGTCTAATAGGGCGAACTTATTACTTATACAGTGGCGTTATTATCTCAATTTTTTTCACCATTATTACAGTTCCATTCAATGCATTACTTGTATCACACGAAAACTTTAAAATCGACGCTTTCATCCTAGTTTTTAAAGCTTTTTTGCTACTGGCATTTTCAATAACCCTTCACTTAGTAGCAGAAGAATATCGCCTTATTGCATTTTCTATTATTCTTGCAAGCATAAATATTATTATTTTTTTCTGTTACTTAGTTTACTGTAGTAAAAAATACAGCGAATGTAATATTAACTCTATCACGGACATTCACTTATTAAAAGAAATGACTTTTTTTGCACTATGGAATCTATACACCAACCTGTGCTATGTACTAAATACTCAGGGAATAAATATAGTTATTAATAAGTTTTTTGGTGCCAAAATGAATGCAGCTTATGGAATAGCCTTTCAAGTAAATGGACAAGTAAAAAACCTATCACAAACATTATTATCAGCTATGAACCCTCAAATAATGAAAAGTGAAGGTAGGTCAAACAGAGAAAGAGCTATTCATGTCTCAGTCGCTGCAAGCAAAATAGGTTTCTTTTTAGTAGCTCTTGTTACCATACCGTGTTTATATATACTACCGAATCTAATAGAGTTATGGTTAGGTATTATTCCTCAGTATGTAGTCTTATTTACTATATTTTTCTTATTTGCTAATTTAATAAATCAGCTAACGGTTGGTGTTACCCCTGCAGTTCAAGCCGTTGGTAAAATAAAAAGATTTCAAATGGTTATTGGTTCAACCGCTTTGATTGTTCTTCCCATTTCATATATTTTGCTGCATTATAATTTTTCTATATATTATGTCCTTTATCTTTTGATTTTTATAGAAATAATTACAGGTATAATGAAGATTTGGTTTTTCAGTGAAATACTTTCAGTGAAAATATCATGGTATATAAAAAACGTAATATTTAGAATGGTTTTCCCATTTTTGGCAACTAATTTATTGCTATATGGAGTGATAGATTATTTCATGCTAGATGGAGTTTTCTTAACAATAATCTTTAGTTTACTCTCATATATTACCATGTCTTATTTATTTAGTTTGAATAGACAGGAGAAAAAAGAAGTGAATTCTATTTTATTGATAATGGCTAAAAAATTAAATTTGCGAAAAAATAATGAAAAATACTAAACTGGTTTCAATTATAGTACCTATGTACAATGTCGAAGCATTTATAGGCAAATGCATCTATTCAATAATAGGGCAAACATATAAAAACATTGAAATAATTTTAATTGATGATGGTTCACCTGATAAATCAGGTAGTATTGCTGAAGAAATTAGCTTAACCGATCAACGGATTAAAGTTATTCATACCAAAAATCGTGGGGTTAGCCATGCAAGAAATCTAGGAATTGAACAATCTAAAGGTGAATATTTAGTTTTTGTCGATGGCGATGATTACCTATCTTCAGATTATGTTGAATATATGATGAGCCTAGCCATCAATACCGGAGCTGAGTTCACAATGTCTAAAAATTGCCAGCTATTTCCAAACTCACAAATATACTCAGATGAATTAATAGATAATGTTGAAGTTTGGAGTCCTGAAAAAGCTGCGTCAGAACTACTTTACCCAGGAAAAATTGAAATTGGTTGCTGGAATAAATTATTTTTAAAAGCATTCATCATTAATAATAATATAACATTTCCTGAAAAACTTTATATGGGTGAGGGATTAAACTTTATAGTCACGGCGGCACAAAAAGCTAATAAAGTATGTGTAGGAAGTAAAAAGGTATATAATTACCGAAAAGATAATCAACAAAGCGCAACTACAGTTGTAAACATTCCTAAATATATTAATGCATTACGAGCAATAGATAACATTGATCAGAATAAAATTCTAAAGTCTAAAATAATTGACCTATCCATTATTTATCATAAATATATAACAACATATTTAGCCTTACATACAATATACATTACAGGGGAAAGAGAATTATATTCAAAAGAAGTTAAAGAATATATATCTTACCTTAGAAAACATTATTATTATTTTATATTTGGGCATTTCAGCCTTGCTGATAAAATAAAAATAACCTTTTTTTCAATAAGCCCAGCCTTTGCTGTTAATTCAATCTCGCTAATTAAAAAATTCGGTGTGAAAAATGATAATTGAATCAAGCCCGAATTAAAAGAAAAGACTAAGATGAAGTTGTCTATAAGTATTTATACTACTCGATTAAAGCTTTTTAAAATCACTCATTCTATTAGATAGGATATATTTCATCTCTATCATTAGTTTAAATGTATTCTTTCTTTAATATACTCTTATATGAAAACCAGCATATTTCCATTTAACTTAACACAAAAAGAAAAATAACAAATATGGTATTTATATTCTTGCTTTTCTTCTGTACTTTTTATTTTTATATAATAAAAAATTACAAACCCAGCTTTATATCATACCTTCCTGCATTTATTGTTTATTTTTTAATAGCTGGATTGCAATATAATGTTGGAACTGACTACCCTTCATATATATATATATATGAGAATCCATGGACTTTAGAAAGGTACTTTAACTCAGGAGAGTTCTTTTTTTATTATTCCAACATAATATTAAGCAATTTAGAACTACCACCTCAGTTCATATTCATATTATTTTCTTTTATACAGTCAGTTTTTATCTTTCTTTATTTTATAAAACTAAGAAAATATCACATTACTCTATGGTTGTTCTTTGCTCTATTTATCACTGTAACAAATATATATAATAATCAATTAAATTTAATACGCCAGTATGCCGCTTTAACGTTATTACCATTATTGACCATTTCTCTTTACGAGCAAAGATACAAAAATTATATTACTGGTTGTTTATTGGCTATGACATTTCACTCTACGGCTATTGTTTTCTTTACTTTATTTTTTATTAAGCCTTTTATAAGATTTATATTACGTCATCCTTTTCTATTGTTCATTCTAAGTTTACCATTTTTCTTGCTTCTATCACAGTCAGTTCCATTTATACTTGAAATAACCAGCATGAAATATAGCTCATACTTAGAGGGGGATTTTTTTCAACCTTTGGACATATCAACCATAATAACAAAACTATATTACCTCCCCTTGATTTTATATTTTTTTATTACCTTCAATAAAAATAAACAGGTTCACTCAAGCTATTTAAACTTTTGTATCGCTATATTCATAGTAACTTTCTGGTCATTTACTATGGGGCTAGATATCCCACTGCTCTCAAGGTTAGCAAGCTATTTTTGGTTTTTCGTTATTTTCCCTTTATTCTATTTATTAATCAATGCATTACAGAACAAGAAAACTTTCGAGTTTCTATTTATCTTTATATATTGTACCTTACCATATTTAGCTAAAGTCACGTTTCTAGCTAAAGCTGAGTTTTTGTATCAAAGTTACATCTTCAATTAACTTTCCCAAATAACTCTAATATTTCACCATTGACTTTTTTTATTTAATGATGATTTTATCGCTGAGATAATATTATAATTAAAAAATAAAAAGTAACATTGTATTTTTATATTAGATTCAATAAATATTGACAACCAATTTTAATTAAGATTTCTATAGAAACCACGTCGCCGATTAACACCATACCTGAAACACTAATTTAATTATATTTCACTTACTATCCAACTGGCAGTTATTAAATTCAACTATAATTCTGATATATAGAAAAAAATCAATTAACCCTATTGTCAGTATATTGAATAATATGATATTTTTAACTAATAAGGTTTTCTATGTCAGCTTTAAATATGTTTAAACTGGAACTAAAAAAAACAAAAAAAAGATTGGAATTTGATAATCAAGTGGGCAATTTTCAAAAAAAACTAATATTGAACAGAAAAAAAATACCATCTCTATCTGCTGTATTTAGAATCAAAAATGCAGAAACATATATAGAAACATCAGTCATGTCTATAGCCCCAATATGTACTGAGATTATTATAGTTGACAATGATTCATCAGATAGTTCTTTAGAAATATGCTATAAACTACAAGAATACTTTAAAGATATTTGTAATATAAAAATTTATTCTTATAAGAACAAATTGGCTATTGCTGGTGAAAATTATCATAGAAATTTATCTGCATCTAATTCACTAGCTGCCTACTATACATTTGCTTTTTCTAAAGCAACTTCAGATTATGTAATGAAAGCTGATGCACACTTATTGTATACCCCATTAGCTCTAAAAAAAATTCAATGTAAGCTTAAACAAGGAAAAAGAGTTATAATATTTAAAGGTGTCGAACTTTATGGAATGAAACTGTCTTTTGAAAGATATGTATTCAAAAATGATTCGTCTTTTACCTTCGCTGATGGGAATCTATACGAAGAACTAAGATTCAATTACAAACTGTCAAAGTGGGAGCAATTTAGATCTACTATCTTTACACCTTGTTTTATTCATTTTAAGAGAATTCGTTACATTAACGACCTCAATAGCCACAATTTGGTTGAAAACTTGTACAAATAAAAGTATTTTCGTAGAAAAATATATGTAGCTTATAGTTAGCTAGGGGTATAACTTGTTAAATATAGTGGTTTTTAATTGGAACTATTCTGAGTTTTTAAAGAAACTCTTAAGTGAAATGCAGGTCTTATTCAATAACCCGCAATTTAGAATTCTTATTTGTGATGATGGTTCTACTGACCATAGTTTGAAAATGGTCAATAATGTTATAACAAAATTTAACATTGAGAATATATTTATTTTTGAAAGCAATAAACCTAATAAAGGAAGGGAAAAACCATATTTGGGCCAGATTGAAAGCTTAAATAACGTAATGAATAGTAATTTTTTTTCTACTTCTGAACACTATTGGTTAATGGATGCGGATGATTACTGTAGGTTTTCTACTTTAGATTCTAGCTTTATAGAAAAAATAAAATCAAAAAAAATCTGTTTTACAACCGTGAAAAATATTACTAGAGATGGTATAATAAGTGACGTTAAAATAAAAAGAACTGTTCTTAAAAGCAAAAATTTATTCCCATCAATATCTGTAACATCTTCAATTATAGTTTCTGGCGAGTTTCTTCTTACTAATAAGCAATATATTTTTGATGATAGATTCGATGATGTTTGGCTTGATTCAAGATTAAATATGTTAGCATGCCTTTTAGATCATCATGATGTAGAATATATTGACGAGTGTATTTTTAGACTCATACATGGTTCTAATGACTCTAGTAAGATGTCATTATCCAGAATATTAAAAAAACAAATTTATGCTCATGATTACTTTAAATTCATCCATAATAATAAAATTATGTTTAGCCCTAGAATGTGTATTTTAAATATGTTTTCAAAATTCTTTCATGCTAATAAATTGTAAATATATCATAATATAACCTTTAACAATGAATTATTACGTTAAAAATATTTAATTACAAAAATATACTATAGAACAGTATATTTCTCTATGTATTTTAATTAACATTTAGTATCTAATAAAAATGATGAATGAGAAATTTTCTATTATAATGCCTGTTTTCAATTCAGAGGAAACAGTATCTGACAGCATATATTCCGTGCTAAATCAAACTTATTCTAATTTTAAATTATATGTAATCAATGATTCCTCCACTGATAACTCTAAAGATATAATTTTATCCTTTAATGATGAGCGAATAGTTTATCTAGAAACACCTAAAAATTCTGGAGTAGCATATGCTCGAAATTTAGGAATACAACATTGTACAGGAAAGTATATATCCTTTCTTGATAGTGATGATTTATGGTTACCTAAGAAATTGGAATGTCAATTAAATAAGTTATATGAAGGTTATGATGTTGTTTGTTCTAATTATATTACCTTTAATAATGACTCTGACCTAAGCCTAAGGCAGTCACCTGATATTATTAAATATACATCCATGCTTAAATCTAATTTCATTGGCAATCTAACTGGCACATATAATACTCATAGCATAGGAAAAGTTTTTCAAAAAAAAGTTGGACATGAAGATTATGTTATGTGGCTAGAAATATTAAAAAAAACAGATGAAGCTTTTTGTATTCAAGAAGTGTTGGCGAAATACAGAGTTTCAAATACATCTCTTTCATCGAATAAGCTTAAAACAATAAAATGGCAATGGTCAATTTATAGAAACGAATTGAAACTATCTAACATAAAGTCACTATATTATTTTTCACATTACATTTTAAACGCATTAAAGAAAAGAAGATAAACTATGCTTACAATAATCGGTGGTTCTGGTTTTATCGGCACCCGTCTTTCTAATCAATTAAAATCGCAAAATATCGACTTTAAAATTGTTGATATTCAAAAAAGTGAAACTCACCCTGAAAAGTGGGAGTTTGGTGATGTTACCAAACCCGAAACACTTGTTGAGCCATTAAAAGGCAGTGATGTTATTATTAATTTATCTGCTCAACATAAAGATAATGTGCACCCAATTAGCCTTTACTATGAAGTGAATGTTGATGGTGCTAAAAATGTCTGTGATGTGGCTGAGCAGCTTGGCATTAAACATATTGTATTTACCTCTTCTGTCGCTGTTTATGGCTTTGTTGAAAAAGAAACTGGCGAAGACGGTGAATACCATCCGTTTAATGACTATGGCAAATCAAAACTTGAAGCCGAATATGTCTATGATGCATGGCAAGCAAAGTCAGCAGATAATATTTTAGTCACTATTCGACCAACGGTTGTTTTTGGTGAAAATAACCGTGGTAACGTCTATAATTTATTCTGCCAAATTGCTTCAGGCCGTTTCTTAATGATCGGAGCAGGGAATAACCAAAAATCGATGGCTTATGTTGAAAATGTCGCCGCATTTATTTATTTTGCGACCACGTTTACAACCGGAAAACATGTTTTCAATTATATTGATAAGCCTGACTTTACCATGAATGAACTAACCACTGTCATTTGTGGTGCGTTAGATAAACCAAAATCAAATATTCGCGTTCCTTACCCAATCGGGATATTAGGTGGTTACTGTTTTGACATTCTTTCTAAAGTGACAGGCAAAGAGTTTCCTGTCAGCAGTATTAGAGTGAAAAAATTCTGTGCAAGAACACAATTTAAATCAAACTACATTGCTGATACCTCATTTACACCACCAGTTACACTGGAAAAAGGTATCGCTAATACAGTTCAATACGAATTCAAATAAAATAGGCGAGTGCCTTTAACCATATTGCTATAGGGATAGAGTGTATTTATGAAGCGTCTTTCTGTTGCTGTACTCATGCTAACCGCATTAACGGGCTGCACCGTCACCCCCGGTGCCTATATATCAACCTCAGGCAAAAATGTGGTTGATACCGGTGACCGTGATATTACCAAATTGGTTGATATCTACCCCATTTCACCAAAATTGTTAGATGATATGTACACCGCGCCCACCATTGCTAAACCGAATGCACAGTTAGAAAAGCAGTTGACTCACTATGAATACCGCGTGGGTGCGGGTGATGTATTAACCATTACGGTTTGGGACCACCCTGAATTGACTATCCCTGCGGGTTCTTACCGTAGTGCGCAAGACTCCGGTAACTGGGTACATTCCGATGGGACTATCTACTACCCGTATATTGGTAAAGTCAAAGTGATCGGTAAAACCGTCACTGAAATCCGTACTCTGATCAGCAACCGTTTAGCCACCTATATTGAATCCCCACAAGTGGATGTCAGTATCGCCGCCTTCCGTTCACAAAAAATGTATGTGTCGGGTGAAGTGGCAAAACCAGGTACCTTGCCAATTACCAACGTGCCACTAACTATCTTAGAAGCCTTTAATAATGCCGGTGGCTTAACCGAAAAAGCCGATTGGGATAATGTCGTTCTTACCCGTAACGGCAAAGAAATTAAAGTGTCATTACAAGATTTAGTTCAGTATGGTGATTTAACCCAAAACTACCTGATGCTACCGGGTGATGTGCTGTATGTGCCGCGGAATGATAGCCAAAAAGTATTTGTGATGGGGGAAGTGGGTCAACCAGACACCTTAACTATCGACCGTGCCGGTATGAGCATTACAGAAGCGCTAAGTAAAGCTCGAGGTATTGACCAATCCACTGCTAATGCAACAGGTGTATTTGTTATCCGCCCAATTAAAAACCAACCAACAGAAGACAAAGAACTCGAAGCTCTATTACCGAAAAAAATGGCCGCTGTTTATCAGTTAGACCTATCAGATGCGACATCGCTTGTAATGGGTACTGAATTTAAACTGCAGCCTTATGACTTAGTGTATGTTACCGCTGCGCCTGTAGTACGTTGGAACCGTTTGATTACCCAACTGTTACCAACTATCGCAACTTATAATCAGTTAACCGAAGGTACCAAGCGTATTCACGACTGGTAATCGATATGTTTAATAATATTCTCGTTGTTTGTATGGGAAATATCTGCCGCTCTCCTACGGGGGAGCGTTTATTACAACAGTATTTTCCCGAAAAAACTGTTCATTCGGCAGGTATTATCGCTAAAAATGATATGCCTGCTTATGACAGTGCCATCCGGATTGCCGAGCAACATAGCCTTTCCCTTGAAAACCATCAATCACGTCGATTAACCAGCGAAATATGCCATAAAGCAGACTTAATCCTAGTGATGGAAAACGATCATATTGCTAAAATCCACCAGCAGTTTCCTGAAACTCGCGGTAAGGTGATGTTATTTGGGCAATGGATCAATAAAACCGAAATTCCTGACCCGCACAAACGCAGCGATGAAATGTTTGAACATGTTTACCAGTTGATGGAAAAAGCCGCGATTGCTTGGCAAGGCAAAATTTAATTTTATTTATTGGATGACTTAACATTTAACCTATTATGAACACAACAAAAAATAGCTCCCCTGCCTCAGATGAAATCGATCTGCTCGCTCTGTTTAAAGTTTTGAAATCCAACACCATTAAAATTGGGTTTTTTACTGTTATTTTTGCGGCTATCGCCATTGCATACAGTTTATTAGCAACCCCCATATACCAAGCGAATGCGACCTTACAGTATGACAAATTAGGTCAGGTTTCATTACTCGACCAAATGAGTGATGTCATGCCATTTGGTAACAGCAATAACCAAGTCGACTCTGAAATTGAAGTCATCAAGTCCCGCATGGTGTTAGGTAAAACCGTTGCAGACTTGAACTTAGACACTCAAGCAGCCCCTGAAGGCTTTGTCAGTAAGTTACTTGGTGAAGTGGCTCCCGTCCATATTTCCCTATTTCAATTACCTGAAAACTTAGTTGGTGAGCCATTAATCCTGACGTATCTGGGGGATAATAATTATTCCCTCAATGTGGATGGCCAAGTCTTGCAAGGTAAAGTCGGTGAAGTGCTCAAACAAGGGGAAATTAACTTATTAATTTCCAGTTTCGCAGCTGAAACTGGTGAAGAGTTTTCGTTAATCAAAAATGCCCGTTACTCTACCATTGAAAACTTACGCAATACCCTAACCATCGCGGAAGTGGGCAAAGGTACCGGTATTATCAGTTTAGCCATTAAAGGGGCGAATAAGACTGAGAATGTTAACATTCTCAACAGTGTTATCCAAAACTATGTAGACCAAAATACCGAACGTAAAAAAGAAGTCACCAACAATACACTCGTGTTCTTAGATGGCTATTTACCGACTATTAAAAAGAAATTAGATAACTACGAAAACCAGCTCAATGCCTTTCGCAAAAAGAATGAATCGATTGACCTTTCTTTAGAAGCTAAAGCGGCTTTAGATACTGCTTTGCAGGTCGAAGAGAAACTCAATGAGTTGACCTTCAAAGAAGTGGAAATTCAACAGTTATATACTCGTAACCACCCCGCTTATCAGTCCCTGTTAGATAAACGCCAACAGTTGTTACGTGAGAAAGAAAAAATTAGTAAAAATATTCAAAAATTACCGAATACCCAACAAGAAATCGTCCGTTTAACTCGTGATGTTGAAGCAGAACAAGCGATTTACGCTCAATTAGTCGCGAAACAACAAGAGCTCAGCGTATTGAACTCTGGTATTACTGCCGATGTGCGTATTATTGACTCCGCGGAGTCACAACCAAATGCTGTAGCACCAAAAAAATCACTGATTGTTGCTCTTGCCACTATCCTTGGCTTTATTGTCGGCTGCGCGTATGTGATTGCTCGCGAGTTCTTTAATAATAAAATTAAGAGCACGGAAGATATCGATGCATTGGGTGTCAACGTCTACGCTACCATTCCTTTCTCAGCCCATGAGAAAAAACTGATTGAAGCAGGCAATAAGAGCCCATTAGCGATAGAAAACCCAGCAGATACCGCCGTTGAAGCTATCCGTTCATTACGTACCAGCGTGTACTTCTCGGTTATGAACCAAGGTAACAACCTGGTGATGGTGACTAGTGCATCGCCAGGTGTGGGGAAAAGTTTTGTTACCTCCAATATGGCGGTGGTACTGGCTAACGCAGGTAAGAAAGTGTTATTAATTGACACTGACTTACGTAAAGGCCGTTTGCACAAAGCCTTTGGCTTAAGCAATAAAGCGGGCTTATCTGAATATCTGTCACAGCAAAGCATAGAATCACCCACTATTCATGCCAACGTAATTGAAAACCTCGATGTGATTTGCCGTGGTAAAAATGTTACTCACTCGTCTGAGTTATTAATGGGTGAGCGCTTTAAGCAGTTACTGGATAAAGTCAAAAACCAATACGATATTGTGGTGATCGATACCGCACCAATCTTAGCAATTACTGACTCGGCGATTATTGGTAAATATGTCGGTACTTCATTACTGATTGCTTTCTACGGGGTGAATACCGTGAAAGATGTCGATTTATCACTGAAACGCTTTAAGCAAAATGATATCGAAATTACGGGTGTGATCTTGAATGGTATCGATGCAAGATCTGACGATTATAACTACCATTACGAATATTAAGACTCAGGAATATTGAGATGAATAATCAACACGTTCTCGTTACTGGTGGTCTTGGCTACATTGGTAGCCATACCTGTGTACAGATGATCCAGCAAGGGATGCAGCCGGTTATTTTAGATAACTTGCATAATGCTAACCTTGAGGTGCTTAACCGTATTGAAGCTATCACAGGTGTTAAGCCAGTTTTTTACCAAGGTGATGTGCGTGATGGCCAAATTTTAGAGTCTATTTTTGCTAATCATCAAATTCATTCCGTCATTCACTTTGCTGGGTTAAAAGCTGTTGGTGAGTCAGTACAGAAACCGATTGAATACTATGATGTTAACGTCAATGGCACACTGGTATTAGTGGAAAGCATGAAAAAAGCGGGTGTTAAAAGCCTGATTTTTAGTTCATCGGCAACCGTTTATGGCGACCCTGAAGAAGTACCATTAACAGAAAATTCCAAAGTCGGTGGGACCACCAACCCATATGGAACCAGTAAGTATATGGTTGAGCGTATCCTTTCGGATTTATATACTGCGGAAGATGATTGGTCACTAACATTGCTGCGTTACTTTAACCCTGTTGGCGCACACCCATCCGGAACCATGGGGGAAGACCCGCAAGGTATTCCAAATAATTTGGCACCGTTTGTTTCACAAGTCGCTGTAGGCCGCCGCCCACAAGTCATGGTATTTGGTAATGATTACCCAACACCGGATGGCACTGGCGTTCGTGATTATATTCACGTGATGGATTTGGCCGATGGCCATATTGCCGCACTGAATAAAGTTAGCCAACAAGCAGGATTACATGTTTACAATCTTGGTACAGGAACTGGCACAAGTGTGCTGGAAATTATTACTGCTTTTGAAAAAGCAGCAGGCAAGCCAATTAAATATGAGATTGTAGCAAGACGCCCCGGTGATATTGCGGAATGCTGGTCTAGCCCAGAAAAAGCGTTGAAAGATTTAAACTGGAAGGCGCAGTATTCTATTCAAGATATGGTGAATGATAGCTGGCGTTGGCAGTCCATGAACCCTAATGGTTATAATAGCTAACCTCAACGAGTTATTTCAGAGACGAGCCTTTATGGCTCGTTTTTTGTTTTCAGGGTTCAAATAATTTTTACAGTACAAATAAAAGTTCCACATGAAAACAAACCCATTTGCGCGTAAACTCTTCCCATCATTTCTTATCAAAAATATCAGCTTAACGTTATGCCACACATTGTTTTATTCGAACCAGAAATACCGCCAAATACTGGCAATATCATTCGTCTTTGTGCTAATACTGGCTTTGATTTGCATCTTATTCACCCTCTTGGGTTTACATGGGATGATAAACGCTTACGCCGTGCAGGGTTGGACTATAGCGAATTTGCCGATATCAAGCACCACCATGATTATTTTACTTTTTTAAAAAGTGAAGGGCTAAACTCGGATAATAACCAATCTGAAAGTGGGGCTCGCGTGTTTGCCTTAACCACTAAAGGTAAACCAAGCCACAGCAATGTCAGCTACCAACAAAATGACTATTTGATGTTTGGCCCTGAAACTCGCGGCTTACCGCCTTATGTGCTAGATAACATGCCAATGGAGCAGAAAATTCGTATTCCTATGTTGGCAGACAGCCGCAGTATGAATTTATCCAACTCTGTGGCAGTGGTTGTGTTTGAAGCATGGAGGCAGTTGGGGTATGCAGGGGCGCTGCTAAAGGACTAGATTATAAAAGGAGCTCAGTTTGAGTTCCTTTAGTTTGAATCAATAAAAAAATGCTCTCCACCAATTAATGGGATCAACCTTGCGAGCACACCATCAAGAACCCCCTCATCAGCAACTACCCCAAACTTCATACTTCTATCTTTCCAAGATAGTGTTTGAATAAGGTTTGCCGCAGCAACACACTGAGTATCAAGATTATTTATCCCTACTTCTGTTATGTGCCCTCTAATGCTTGTGCTAATAGGACAACAAATTACCAAGCCTGATTTTTTATTATATTCCACACTGGATAAAACGAGTGCAGGCCGATATTTTCCTATTTCTTTTCCTTTCGTTGGGTCAAAATCTAACCAAATAATATCATTTCGCCTTGGTATGTAACTTTTACTCATTCACCAATTTCCATATCATTAATTTGAGCAAGTTCATCTGAATGACTATTATATTCATTCATATTGTCAAGCAAATAAGCTTCAGAAAACATCCTTATCTTCTTTTTGGGAGAAAGAACCAAATTACCGTTATTAACAGAAATATCAAGACGTTGACCAACCTCAATACCTAATTGTTTTAAGATAGCTGATGGGATAACAATGCCTTGGCTATTTCCCCATTTTTTTATAGCAACGCTCATTTCTCTTACCCCATACTTATTTTTGAGTATATTAGTTTCTCAATGTATAAACATTGTATAACTTCATTGAGGTTAAAGCAAATTTTTGGTCGATTTATATACAAATGAAGGAAATCAAAAATGAAAACGATCGAACTAGAACCCTCACAACTCAAATCCCATCCCCATCTTCAAAACCCCAAATACTGCCATTAAAGTTTTGATCCATTTCTAAGGACGGTTTATCACTGGTGGGTTTGCCGACAATACGTGCGGGAACCCCTGCCACTGTGGTGTGCGGTGGAACTGGATGAAGCACAACTGAACCTGCACCAATTTTTGCGCCGCGGCCAATTTCAATATTACCGAGTATTTTTGCCCCTGCACCAATCATCACCCCTTCCCTCACTTTCGGGTGGCGGTCACCACAGGTTTTCCCGGTACCACCGAGTGTGACGGATTGTAGGATTGATACATCATTTTCGACAATGGCCGTTTCCCCAATCACGATGCCAGTTGCATGGTCAAGCATGATGCCACAACCAATACGGGCGGCTGGGTGGATATCGACCCCAAATGATACAGAAATTTGATTTTGCAGGTAAACCGCCAGCGCTTGGCGGCCTTCTTTCCACAGCCAATTACCGATGCGATAGGCTTGCAAGGCGTGGAAACCTTTCAAATACAATAATGGAGTGGAATATTTATCAACGGCAGGGTCACGTAGGCGAACCGCGGCTAAGTCCATTGCTGCAGAGAAAATCATGCCTTCGTCATTGCGATAAGCTTCTTCAACAATTTCACGCACTTCAAGCGCTGGCATAATCGGCGAGCTCAGTTTATTGGCTAGCATATAGCTGAGCGCACTGCCTAAATTGTCGTGCTTTAACAATGTCGCGTTAAAAAAGCTGGCGAGGAGTGGTTCGCAGTCCGCAAGAGACTTCGCTTCATCTTTAATGAAACCCCAAATTCTATCCAGTTCTTCACGCGACATAATCACTCACCTATCTATTTTTATTAATCATGCAGCTTTGGCATATCAGCAATTTCATCTTTCGTCGCACGCCCTAGTAGTGCTTGCGCCGCCTCTAACACATTTTTATGGCGGTAAAGGATTTGATAAATTTGCTCAGTAATTGGCATTTCAACACCTGCCCGCTCAGCCAGTGCGCGGACTTCTTTGGTATTACGATAGCCTTCAACGACTTGGCCAATCTCTTTTTCTGCATCTTCAACGCTAACGCCATCACCTAGCATCATACCAAAACGGCGGTTACGGGATTGGTTATCTGTACACGTTAACACAAGGTCACCTAAGCCTGCCATACCCATAAAAGTTGCAGGGTCTGCTCCCAAAGCTGCACCTAAACGACTCATTTCAGCTAAACCGCGGGTAATCAATGCAGTACGTGCATTCGCACCAAAGCCCATGCCATCAGAAATACCGGCACCAATAGCAATCACGTTTTTTACTGCACCGCCCAGTTGCACCCCAACCATATCCGGGTTCTTATAGACGCGAAAGCTCTTGCCGCAATGGAATAACTTTTGTAAGTCATCACCAAATTGGCTATCGCTTGCGGCAACAGAAATTGCTGTTGGTAAACCTGCGGCGAGCTCTTTTGCAAACGTTGGACCGGACAACACAGCCAGAGGAATTTCATTACCTAATACCTCACGTGCCACTTCTTGCAACAAACGGCCAGTATCCCTTTCTAAGCCTTTAGTCGCCCAAATAATACGGGAGTCTGCGCGTAAGTATGGCTGGATTTGTTTTAGTACATCACCAAAAACATGGCTCGGTACCACAATCAAGATATTGGGGCTCGCCTCAACGGCGCGTTTTAAGTCCGTTTCGAGAGATAAACTATCAGGAAAAGAAACGCCAGGCAAAAACGCCTGATTACTGCGATCTTGTTCTAATTGATGAATGTGTTTTGGGTCATGGCCCCATAACACAACCTGATGTGCATTACGTGCAAGCGTAATGGCTAAAGCGGTGCCGTACGAGCCGGCACCGATCACTGTCATTGAAGCAGTATTCATTAAGCGTCCTGTTGAGCTTCTGAGTTCTGCGCTTGTTCACCTTGTTGCTGCTGTAAATAGTTCATGAACAGTGCATCAAAGTTAACTGGCGCTAAGTTCAATTGTGGGAATGTACCACGGCCCACTAAGCTAGTGATTGCTTCACGTGCATATGGGAACAGGATGTTCGGGCAATATGCACCTAAGCAATGTGCCATTTGAGTACCTTCAATACCTTCGATAGAGAAAACACCCGCTTGCTGGACTTCACACAGGAAAGCGGTTTCTTCACCTAAAGTTGCAGTCGTTGTGACGCGTAAAACAACTTCATAAACACCTTCAGACAGCTGAGTTGAAGAAGTATCTAAATCTAATTTAATTTCTGGCTGCCACTCGTGTTGAAAGATGTGTGGTGCATTAGGTGCTTCAAATGAAACGTCTTTTGCATAAATGCGTTGAATTTGAAAAACCATTTCTGAGTTGTTTTGTTCTGACATAGTTTATGTACCTTTAACTTCCATATGAATTTTCCCTGTCATTCTTTGAGCTACAGGGGTGTTCGCTGCATTGCGCTACCCAAGTCACATACTGCGAATATAACTTGGGAGCAAATACATGCTGGATAACTACTTCTTACCACGAGCTAGCGGAAGGTTTTCACCTGCCCAGCCAGAGATCCCTTCTTTCAGGACAAAGACTTTTTCAAAACCGTGTTGTGCCAGCTGTTCAGCAGGTTTACCTGATTCCATACCACTCGCAGAAACGATAATCACTGGTTTCTGTTTGTGTTTTTCTAATTCACCTAAATTATTCTCTTTAATTTCAGACGGTGTTAAGTTAATAGAATCAATAATGTGCCCTTTACGGAAATCATCGCGAGAACGTAAATCGACAACAACCGCCTCTTCTTTATTAATCAGTGTAATCGCTTGTGAACGAGCAATCACTTTCGTTTTAGAGAAAAGGCCTTTAAAGGTCATAACAACCACAGCAACTAATAGCGCTATCCAAACCAGACTCAATAACATGTTCCGGCTTACAAATTGCATGATTTCTTGGATCATGGGGGGCAATCACTCCCGTTAGTTAAAAACGAATATCAAAGGGTTCTGAGTATACCTTTGTGTTGAGCTAATTACAGCCAATTCCCGCAAACTAGCTTATTTTTTTTGCGCTAAGGCACGCAAAATTAACACCGTTCAGTGAAAAATCGCTTTTCTGTTTCGAAGCGGTACGCAAATATTTTATCATAAACGTGCGAAACAGGTCTAAATCGTGCTTCAAATAGGCAGTGAATAAGAAAAAAGTATTGAATACTGGCTATACAAAATAAATCAGTGATAATAAAACTGTGTTATTTGACTTAATATAGTTCTGATTCAGGGCAAAAGTCCGAATTTATAAATGTTTTCAATACTATTTGTTAGACAGTGCTGGAAACCATCACTTGCAGATGAAATAATCAGTTATTGCATTTAATTGAGGTGATTTATCACGATGGCCAATACACATCATCGAATGAAAATTTCATTTATTCGTCAGGCTATTAGCGCTCTCTTTGGGTTAGGGTTGCTTGCGCTCGCCCCAACACAAACTGTGTTTGCCAACCAGATCACTGAAAATAAAGGGCAATTACATGATTTACTCAAAAGTATTGCTGAAAAAGAAAAAAGCGTAAAAGAACAACAAGCCAAGCGCTCAGCACTGCTTGAACAACTTAAACAACAAGAGCAAAGCATTTCCGCCGCAGGGCGTAGCCTGCATGAAACTCAAAATCAGCTAAAACAATTAGATAAAGAAATTGTTTCCTTAAATAGCAATATCAAGCAGCTACAAACCAAAAAACAACAACAAGAAAAATTATTAGCTGACCAACTAGACGCTGCCTTCCGGTTAGGTAAACACCAAGGGTTAACCCTCATGTTCAAAGGTGAAGAAGGCCAGCGAGAAGAACGTATTTTGGCCTATTACAGCTATTTAAATCAGGCGCGTGAAAAAAACATTGCCGCATTAGAAGAAACCACTAAAGAGCTACAAGAACAAAAACAACTCGAACAAAAAAAACAAGCCGAACAAAAAACAACGCTGGCTCGCCAGCAACAAGAAAAACGAAAGTTGGATAATGCACGTGCTTCACGGCAAAAAACCTTAAATGCCCTTGAAAGTACATTAAAAGAAGACCAAAAAAATCTTGCTGTTCTAAAACAAAACGAAGCGAGATTACGCGACAAAATTGCTCGCGCCGAACGTGAAGCTAAGGCCAGAGCAGAGCGAGAGGCAAAAGAAGCGGCACGTATTCGCGCACAAGTCGCTGAAAAAGAGCGCCAAGCCAAACAAAAAGGCTCAACCTATAAACCGTCAGAGAGTGAACGTTCACTGATGTCCCGTACTGGCGGTTTAGGGCGCCCTGCTGGGCAAGCTATTTGGCCAGTTCGCGGCTCATTGCTTCATAACTACGGTGATGTCATTTCCAGCGAACTACGTTGGAAAGGCATGGTTATCGCCGCTAATGAAGGAACGCAAGTCAAAGCCATCGCTGATGGGCGTGTGTTACTGGCTGACTGGTTGCAAGGCTATGGGCTCGTTGTCGTCGTTGAGCACGGTAAAGGGGATATGAGCCTGTATGGTTATAACCAAAGTGCCTTAGTGAATGTTGGCCAAGAGGTTAGAGCGGGCCAACCTATCGCCTTAGTGGGTAGCAGTGGCGGCCAAGAACGTCCTGCCCTCTATTTTGAAATTCGCAGACAAGGTAAAACCGTGAACCCTCGTCCATGGTTAGGACGATAAATTTTAAATTCAATTAATTAGGATAACATTATGTTGAAGCACTTTCCCTTTCGGCCACTCATTCTCTTCTCATTATTGATGATGTGTCTACCGGTGAGTGCTGCAAAATTAGCGATTGTGATTGACGATTTCGGATATCGCGTCAAGGAAGATAACCAAATTTTAGCCTTATCCCCAGCGGTGACTATTGCCATTTTGCCAAGCTCACCTCATGGCCGTGAAGTCGCAGAAAAAGCGCATCAGCAAGGACGTGATATTCTCATTCACATGCCAATGAAACCATTGAGCAAGCAACCATTAGAGAAAGACACATTGGCCCCATCGATGAGTTCAGAGGAAATTGACCGTATTATTAAAAATGCGATAAGCCGGGTTCCCTATGCAAAAGGTATGAATAACCATATGGGAAGTGAGATGACGTCTAACTTGGCAGGAATGCGCCATGTGATGCACAGCCTGTCAAAGTCAAACTTGTTTTTCCTCGATAGCGTGACTATTGGCAATACTCAAGCAGGTAATGCTGCCAAAGAGTACAGCGTTCCCACGTTACGTCGCCATATTTTTATTGATAACCACCAATCGGAAGAAGAAACCCGCACTCAGTTGAATAAAGCCGTTGCTTACGCGCGTAAACACGGCAGTGCGGTTGCCATTGGCCATCCGCACCCATCTACCGTTCGAGCCTTGCAAAAATACCTTGCCCAACTTCCTGCTGATGTTGAATTAGTTGCCGTTAGTGCTCTGCTAAGCCCTCAATCTAAAACTAAACAATCAACATCATTAAGAATGTTATCTGAAGAAGCGAAGAAGGCACAGCCTCAGTCCGAACAACCAATGCAAAATGAAATAAAAACAGCGCCAACCGAAGAAGCTGTTATTGGGCAACCTGAGACCGTTAGCCAACCAGAAAATGTGATTATTCCGCAAGAGCTCGGTATATGTGAGTTTACATTACCAACCTCTAAGCGACAGGGAATTGATTTTATTATGTTTGTTGTTGAGAGTATTTATAACGATAAGGCTTTACAACCCCTGCTGGTTTCGGGCGATAAAGCGCAAAAACGCCCGCTTTTCAAGCAACAGCAGTAAGCCATTTGTATTCCCCCTTCTTAGTGCAAAAGCCAAGAAGGGGACTGGATATGATAAAAATTTAATCCCAGTTTAAAATCACTTTACCAGATTGGCCTGAACGCATGATATCAAAGCCTTTTTGGAACTCATCAATGGGGAATTGATGAGTGATAATTGGTGATAAATCTAAACCAGATTGAATGAGTGTCGCCATTTTGTACCATGTTTCGAACATTTCTCGGCCGTAGATCCCTTTAATAAATAACCCTTTAAAGATCACTTGGCTCCAATCCGTTGCCATTGAGGCAGGAGGAATCCCTAATAGGGCGATTCTGCCACCGTGGTTCATGGTGTCTAACATGGTCTGAAAAGCGGCTGGAGCACCAGAAACTTCTAATGCAACATCAAAACCTTCTTTCATTCCCAATTCGTTCATCACGTCTTTTAAATTTTCACGACTGACGTTCACGGCACGGGAAACCCCCATTTTTTTCGCGAGTTCAAGTCGATAATCATTCACATCCGTGATAACAACATGTCGTGCTCCCACATGTCGGCACACTGCGGCTGCCATGATGCCAATAGGCCCAGCGCCGGAA
The DNA here is from genome assembly GCF_028479245.1 of Providencia sp. PROV223. Taxonomy (NCBI): domain Bacteria; kingdom Pseudomonadati; phylum Pseudomonadota; class Gammaproteobacteria; order Enterobacterales; family Morganellaceae; genus Providencia; species Providencia sp. PROV223. The sequence goes on along the minus strand of NZ_JAMPNG010000009.1, from coordinate 131,966 downwards.
ACCAGCACATCTTCCCCCACTAAATCAAAGGAAAGTGCCGTATGAACTGCGTTACCAAATGGGTCAAAAATCGCCGCTATTTCATCAGGAATGTTATCGGGAATTTTAAAAGCATTAAATGCGGGGATCACCAAATATTCAGCAAAACACCCTTCTCGGTTAACCCCAACTCCAATTGTATTGCGGCAAAGATGGGTACGCCCGCCGCGACAATTTCGACAATGGCCACAAGTAATATGCCCTTCCCCTGACACTCGGTCACCAATTTTAAAGCCTTTGACTTCCTGCCCAATTGCAACAATTTCCCCTATATACTCATGACCGACAACCATTGGAACAGGAATAGTTTTTTGTGACCATTCATCCCAGTTATAGATATGTACATCCGTACCACAAATCGCAGTTTTACGAATTTTGATCATCACATCATTGTGCCCGAGTTCCGGTTTCGGAACATCCGTCATCCATATACCTGGTTCAGCTTTCAGTTTGGACAGTGCTTTCATAAAAGACCTTTTATTTGATTATTTTTAGTTTTCTACCAATGCGGGTGAATGCATCAACAGCGTGTAAAATATCCTCCTCACTATGCGCTGCAGACATCTGAGTGCGAATACGTGCCAGACCTTGCGGTACAACAGGATAGAAAAAGCCCGTGACATAAATACCTTCATCAAGTAACTCTTCTGCAAAAATTTGGGCAAGTTTAGCTTCACCTAACATGACTGGGATGATGGCATGGTCTGCTCCAGCCAAGGTGAAACCCGCTGCTGTCATTTTTTCCCTAAATAACACAGCATTACGCCATAACTTCTCACGTAATGAATGACCTTCTTTCATCATATCGATCACTTTGATAGATGCGGCTACAATTGCAGGAGCGAGTGAGTTCGAAAATAAATAAGGGCGAGAACGCTGACGCAGCCATTCAACGACCTCTTTTTTCGCTGCCGTATAACCACCGGATGCACCGCCGAGGGCTTTACCTAATGTCCCCGTGATAATATCGATACGCCCCATTACATCGCAATACTCATGGCTACCACGGCCATTTTCCCCAACAAAACCAACAGCATGTGAATCATCCACCATCACCAATGCTTGGTATTCGTCGGCAAGGTCACAAATGGATTTTAAATCCGCGATAACACCATCCATCGAGAACACACCATCTGTGGCAATCAAAATATGGCGAGCCCCTGCTGTTTTGGCTTCCTCTAAACGTGCTTTTAATTCCACCATATTGTTATTGCTGTAACGGTAGCGTTTAGCCTTACTTAACCTAACCCCATCAATAATTGATGCATGATTTAATGCATCTGAAATAATGGCATCTTCCGGCCCTAATAAGGTTTCAAACAGCCCACCATTTGCATCAAAACAGGATGAGTAAAGGATCGCATCTTCCATACCCAGAAAATCCGCCAATTTACGCTCTAAAGTTTTGTGGCTGTCTTGCGTTCCACAAATAAAGCGCACAGACGCCATCCCAAAACCATGGCTATCCATTCCTTGTTTAGCGGCCTCGATGAGTTCGGGGTGGCTTGCAAGACCAAGATAATTGTTAGCACAGAAATTAATAACTCGCTGGCCACCTGCAATTTCAATGTCAGCACCTTGTGAAGTCGTAATAATGCGTTCGTTTTTAAATAACCCGTCGGCTTCAATTTGTACCAATTGCTCTTGAATCTGCTGATAAAATCTTTCTGACATGATTTCTTCCTGTAAAGTGACTATTAATTGAGTTTAATAATAGTCTCTACACGTAGCGATATTCACAGCATAAATAAGTTAAGTTTGTAGCCAAGATCACGATATTTCCCTTGTTCTCATTTAAGTGTTAGCTCAATTCTCTTCTATCAATGCTACCGTCAGCGCCAAGAGATGTTATTATAGTCACCAATTACGATCCTATTTTCTTAACCCATTTGAGGTATACCCAATGATCATAGTCACTGGCGGAGCTGGTTTTATTGGCAGCAATATTATTAAAGCCCTAAATGCAATCGGCCGTACAGATATCCTAGTCGTTGATAATCTGAAAGACGGGACTAAATTCGCTAACCTTGTTGACCTTGATATTGCGGATTATGCAGATAAAGAAGATTTTATTGGCAGTATCATTGCGGGTGATGATTTCGGCGATGTCGATGCGGTATTCCATGAAGGTGCTTGCTCGTCAACCACGGAGTGGGATGGCAAGTATATGATGGACAATAACTATCAGTATTCGAAAGAGTTACTGCACTATTGTTTGGATCGCGAAATCCCATTCTTGTATGCTTCTTCCGCGGCAACCTATGGTGGTCGTAGCGATAATTTTATTGAAGAGCGCCAATTTGAAAAACCATTAAATGTCTATGGTTATTCGAAATTCCAATTTGACCAATATGTGCGTGAAATCCTGCCTGAAGCTAACTCACAAATCTGTGGTTTCCGCTATTTCAATGTCTATGGGCCGAATGAAGACCATAAAGGCAGCATGGCAAGCGTTGCTTATCACTTAAATAAACAAATCAATGAAGGGCAAAGTCCAAAACTGTTCGAGGGGAGCGATACTTTCCGCCGTGACTTTATTTATGTGGGTGATGTGGCTGCGGTAAACTTATGGTTCTGGGAAAATAATGTTTCAGGTATTTTTAACTGCGGAACAGGACGTGCGGAATCTTTCCAAGCTGTTGCTGATGCAGTCACTGAATTCCACAAAGATAAAAATGTGGCTATCGAATACATTGAATTCCCTGAAAAATTAAAAGGTCGCTACCAAAGCTTCACACAAGCTGACCTCACTAAGCTACGTGCCGCCGGTTATACCGCACCATTTAAAACGGTTGCAGAAGGTGTCACCGAATATATGCACCTGCTCAATAAAGACGCGTAACGCTTATTTCTGAAAAATTATTTATGAAAATATTGGTGATCGGCCCTTCATGGGTAGGGGATATGATGATGTCACAAAGCCTTTATCGTACGATCAAGGCGTTGCATCCCCATGCACAGATTGATGTGATGGCACCACAATGGTGTCGTCCTTTACTCGCCAAAATGCCCGAGGTTAACGAAGCCATTCCTATGCCTCTCGGACATGGTGCTTTGGAAATTGGGGAACGTCGTCGATTAGGTAAGAGTTTGCGGGCAAATGGCTATGATCAAGCTATTGTGTTACCAAATTCCTTAAAGTCTGCATTTGTGCCTTTCTTTGCAAACATCCCCAAAAGAACAGGGTGGCGTGGAGAAATGCGCTATGGCCTACTCAATGATATTCGTCCACTAAATAAAGAAGCTTTTCCTTTAATGGTGCAAAGATATGTTGCTCTTGCTTATGATAAGCAAACTATTAAATCAGCTTCCGATATTCCGACACCCATTTTACCGCCTAAACTGGTGACGGTGCCGCAAGAAGTTACTGAAACCCTGCAAACCTTTGGGGTTGATGGTTCTCGCCCTATTATTGGTTTTTGCCCTGGCGCAGAGTTCGGCCCCGCCAAACGTTGGCCCCATTATCACTACGCCTCTCTTGCTCAAACACTGATTAGCCAAAAAGGCTATCAAGTACTGCTATTTGGTTCACAAAAAGACCACGAGGCAGGTGAAGCCATTCGTCTAGAGCTGACCGATGATGCGAAATTACATTGCCATAATTTTTCAGGTAAAACATCTTTAGAACAAGCCGTTAATCTAATCGATGCCTGTAATGCAGTTGTCAGTAATGACTCTGGTTTGATGCATGTCGCGGCAGCGCTAGGTAAACCTCTTGTCGCCTTGTATGGCCCAAGTAGCCCTGATTTTACCCCACCATTATCAGATAAAGCAGAAGTGATCCGCCTAATTACGGGGTATCACAAAGTGCGTAAAGGTGACGGTGAAAGTGGTTATCACCAAAGTTTGATTGATATCCAACCTCAATTAGTTATCGATGCGTTAGCTCGGTTAAATATAGGTATTGAATGATGCGAGTATTATTAGTCAAGACATCTTCAATGGGGGATGTTTTACACTCATTACCTGCACTGACCGATGCACAGCAAGCCATATCGGGTATTCAATTCGATTGGGTCGTTGAGGAAGGCTTCGCGCAAATTCCAACATGGCACAGTGCCGTTAACCAGGTGATCCCTGTGGCCATTCGCCGCTGGCGAAAAAATTGGTTTTCTGCGCCGATCAGAGCCGAACGTGCCGAATTTCGCAAGAAATTACAAGCAACACATTATGATGCTGTCATTGATGCACAAGGGTTATTAAAGAGCGCTTTTCTTGTCACCCGCTTAGCGCATGGTGATAAACATGGCTATGACCGCCATAGTATTCGCGAACCATTAGCCAGCTTCTTTTATGACCATCGTTACGCAATCAGCAAGCAACAACACGCCGTTGAACGTATTCGCCAGTTATTTGCCAAAAGTCTTGGTTACACCTGCCCAACACAACAAGGCGATTACGCGATTGCTCGACACTTTTTGCAGTCTGCAGAAGAGCATCAAAGCCCTTATGTCATTTTTTTGCATTCAACTACCCGTGATGACAAACATTGGCCTGAAGAAAATTGGCGAGAACTTATTGGACTGATGGCTGAAAGTGGTATCAAAATCAAATTGCCCTGGGGAGCACCTCATGAGCAGCAACGTGCAGAACGATTAGCAAAAGGCTTTGATTTTGTTGAGGTCTTACCTAAACTCACGTTAGCTGAAGTTGCACAGCAAATTGCAAACGCTAAAGCGGTGGTTTCTGTCGATACTGGGCTTAGCCATTTAACAGCGGCACTTGATAAACCTAATTTTACCCTGTTTGGCCCCACCGACCCCGGCTTGATTGGGGGATATGGGCAAGGGCAACATACGATTAAATCTCCGAATAACCATATTGAGGATATAAGTGCTATCTACACTTATGAACAGTTGAAACATTTTCTATAGAAAGGTATCTTAGCTACTCAAGCCTTTTAGTCTTTTACCGCATCATTTACGTAGGCAATCTTTTTTCGTCTACTCAATACCAGACATTAATTATAATGAATAATTCAATTACAATCATAACGGCATTTTTTGACATCGGTAGAGGAAATTGGAATGCCAAGAGTGGTCGATCCGATAGATTAGAAAGAACTGCAGATACTTATTTTGAACACTTTCAACGATTGGCTAAACTTGATAATAAAATCATTGTTTTTACCTCCCCAGATTTAGAAGATAAAATCCTTAAACTTCGAGAGGGTAAACCTACTCATATAATTACCATTAATCTACATCAAAAATTTAAATTTATAATAGAAAAAATATCTTCTATTCAGCACAGTGATTCATTTAAAAGTCTTATAAAGACAGATCAATTACAAAATCCTGAATATTGGTCTGCCGAATATGTATTAATTAACAATTTGAAACCTTATTTTATTCATAAAGCCATTAAGTCCGGACTCACGGGTCAGGAACTCATTGCATGGGTCGATTTTGGTTACATCCGTAGAGAAAAAACACGGTATGGATTGGTTAAGTGGGCTCATCCATTTGATCGTAGTAAAGTTCATCTTTTTTCTATAAAAAAAGATTTGGATTTACAAAATGAACAAGCTGTAATGGACAAAGTCATCAACAATGAAACCTATATTATTGGTGGTGTGATTGTTGCGACTAAAGAAAAGTGGATTGAATTTTACCAGCTTGTTTTTCAAATACAGAAAAAATTAATACAATCTGGTGTTATTGATGATGACCAAGGCGTATTTTTAATTTGTGCTAGTCAAAAACCTAGTTTATTTAAATTAAACTATCTCGGCCATATGGAGTGGTTTAAAGTATTTAGATTATTTAATAAAGGCTCAAAAGTTAATTACTTAACACGTCTAAAAATTTTACTGAGAAGAATTAAATAATATTTAATTAAAAGCCCACCTTGTCTCTACAAGGTGGGTTTTCTCTATTTCTCTGGCGCAATAAACCCAAAGCACATGGTTTCAGGGGCGGCATCCGGTTCAGAACGATAAATCACATCTTCTTTTTCTATCGTAAATTGTGGCCAGAACTTACGTACCTTGGCAAAGTTTTCATGGGCGCAATCATCATATTTCTTGCCCAGCAATAATGCACCATGTTGACGAATTTCGGCTTCAGTAATATCACGGTTGTACACATTTGGCGGCATATGTTTTTCCATTGACCAGGGTTGGATCACATGCGGTCTATCCTTGCCATAAATAATAAACCATTGATATTGGTTATCTTCTCCACCAACATATTTAACTGGCGTGCCATATCGCTGATACCAACGCTGTTCCCCGTCTGCTATCAAGGTTTTTACGCCAATAAATTTTTGCCCTGCTCCACGGATATTCGCTGCCTGAACCGTGATATAACCAACCACGACTAAAACACCAAAAATGGCAAAACCAACCAATGACTTCTTAAACGGTTTTCTTGGCATCACGGTTATTGAGCCAACAAATAAAGGCGCACTAATAGCCATAAATGGCTGTAACCATTCAGTTATTCGACCACCATCGTGGAAAGAGAACCAGCCGTATATCACAACCAGTGGAAAAAGAAGGATAAAGTTAGCCATGCGGTTAGGCAACGCTTTAGGCCACCCTAACTTTCCGCCACTGCAATAAACAATAATCGCAGCAATCACTAACGGATAAAACACGCTAAGTGCGGCTTGTGTGGTATGAAGATTAAACCCAGGGTCGATTTGTGAATCTACCCATTTGAACGCCGAAAAGTCCGTTGCCATCAACCAAAAGAAATTTGGCAATACCAAAGCAAGCCATAAAGCAATCGCAAGGTAAAAAACAGGATGACGATAACTTTGACGAACTTGTTTTACAAATAGGGTCAATAAGAAAACAGACCCAACTAGCGCCAAGGTTGAGTATTTACCCATAGTTGCAAGACCCGCAAATAAGGCAAACGGTAACCACCATGCAGGGTTATCATCAACAGCACGTAAAAAGAAATAGATAACCCAAGGCCATAATGTCACTAAAATATAGTTATCATTATAAGGAATGATATCGAAATTAATGACACCAGATAAATTCAACATTAGCATTGCAAACCAAGCGAAATCACGACGCCCAGTCAAACGAAAGGTTAGCTTCCACACCCCAAGTAAACCAAATGCAATACCGACAAAATGGCTAAAATACCAATAAAAGCTGTAGGAGATATCAAGGTAAATTGCAGGCCACATCATGACGCCAACAAACCATGGGTTTTTAGGTGATCCCCACTCCCCATTCATTCCCCAGTTCACTGCTTCTACTGTGTCATAAGGTACGGTTGGGTCGAAATAAAAACTCGCTAAGATCCAAACTATGGCATAGCTTATGACCCATAAATAAACATATTTATTTGAAATTGATTGATTAGTGGCTGGCATATAGTCTTAAAAAGATAAGCAAAAGTTCCAACATTCCATTTGGATACTACCCTAATAGTAATAAACCAAATCGAATGACTCTATAATAAACGAGGCAGTCTACTATAGTTTAAATGCAATACTAGGATGTGCCATAAAATATTCGCAATTCATTGCTGTAATGTTCAAGTTAATACTCAAAAAAAGACATTACTTAGCTTTATTGCTCTCTCGGGGGTAAATAGGGTTGTAACAGTTTTAATAATCGTTGAAGAGCGCCTTGGTTCTCATGAAGAACCTCGGCGGCATGGCGCCCATAATATAACCGGTAATCTTCATCAGAAAGTAAACTGGTCACGGCTTGAGCCATTGATTCACTGTCTGTCACCGTAATTAAGCCATCTGCTTGAGTTAGTTTTCCACAAATATCTTTGAAATTAAATGTGTGAGGCCCCATTAACACAGGTAGCGCATGAGCTGCCGCTTCGAGCGGATTATGCCCTCCAGTTTCTACCAAGCTTCCCCCGACAAAAGCAATGTCTGCAATTCCATATAACAGCATCAGTTCACCCATGGTATCACCAATCACCACTTGAACCTCTGCGGAAGGAATCGTATTCGCACTGCGACGAATAAAGGTTAAACCGGCTTTTTGAGTTAGTTCTTCTGCTTTGGCAAAGCGTTCTGGGTGACGAGGGACTAAAATTAACAATAAATCAGGAAAACGAGATAATAATTTTTGATGTGTTTCTAAGACAATCGCTTCTTCACCCTCGTGAGTGCTGGTCGCTATCCAGACTGGGCGATGCGCCGCCCATTGTCGGCGTAAAGTTATTGCCCTGACAGCTAATTCAGGCGTCACAGAGATATCAAACTTCAGGCTCCCCGTGACACTCAATTGCATTCGCCGCAACCCTAATTGAACGAAACGTTCACCATCTTCCTGATGCTGTGCTGCGACCATGGTGACATTACGAAGCATTCGTTTCACAAAGCTGCCTAGCTTTTGATACCCTGCAGCAGAGCGCTCAGAAAGTCTTGCATTTGCAATAACCAATGGAATTTTACGTTTATGCAATTGGTTAATCATATTTGGCCATAGCTCAGTTTCCATTATGATCACAAGTTTTGGGTCGACTTGTTTCAGGAAGCGGTGCATTGAGCCAGGAAGGTCATAAGGTAAATAAACGTGGTCGACATCATCACCAAATGCAGAAAGAACACGCTCTGAGCCCGTTGGTGTCATCGTGGTTACTGTAATTGGCAAAGACGGATAATGATGGCGAAGTGCGCGGACTAGTGGAACGGCTGCGAGGGTTTCCCCGACAGAAACTGAATGTAATAAAATACCTTGAGGTTTTACTTTTCCCGCACAAAAGCCATATCGTTCACCCCAGCGTTTACGATAGGCAGGCGCTTTACGGCTGCGCAGCAATAGGCGAACCCATATAAATGGTTGGATAAGATAAAGAAGTACCTGATATAGACGCAGCAATAACATTCGATCTGATTCACTTACCAAAATTGGCGCTATCTTACCATAAAGCTCAAATAAAAGTGTGTAGAATATGCACCTAAAAATAGCAGTAAAATCTCATATACAGTTGCAACCCTACTAGATAGCCGATAATGTTAACGCTTATTCATGCTATTTTTTCGAATAGATAATACAAACAACGAGATACTATCATCATGATACACAAGGCTATTTACCCTGGTACGTTCGACCCAGTAACATCAGGACATGTTGATATTGTTACCCGAGCAGCAGCAATGTTTGACCATGTCCTGTTGGCTATTGCTAATAGCCAACGAAAAAACCCGATGTTTTCCCTTGATGAGCGCGTAGCCCTTGCTAAAGAAGTAACTTCTCACCTTGATAATGTTGAAGTTGTTGGGTTTTCTGAGCTTATGGCTAATTTTGCGCAAAAAAATGGCGCAAATATTCTTATTCGGGGCGTTCGTTCTGTGGCTGATTTCGAATATGAGTGGCAATTAGCGAATATGAACCGCCATTTTGTTCCTGACTTGGAAACCGTATTTTTATTACCATCGCAGAGTTTATCCTTTGTTTCCTCATCTTTAATCAAGGATGTTGCACTTCACGATGGTGATATTTCGTCTTTCCTACCCCCAGTGGTTGCTGAGGCAATGCTAAAGAAACTCAATAAAAAATAGCAAGGTTTCGCTATTTTTGACATTGCGGACAAAAGAAGGTGCTACGTTGCCCCTGTTTAATGCTTTCGATTGGCGTACCACACATTGAGCAGGGTTCACCTTTTTTTCCATAGACAAACAATTCTTGGGCAAAGTAACCCGGTTTACCATCCGACTGTAAAAAATCTTTCAGTGTCGTACCGCCTTGTTCAATAGAGCGCTGTAACACCTTTTTGATCTGCAACACTAGTTCAGTAATTTCAGCTAACGTTAAGGTATTTGTGATTTTTTCAGGTGATATTTTTGTTGCAAATAATGCTTCGTTAGCATAAATATTGCCTACACCAACAACGACTTTGTTATCCATTAACCATGGCTTAATTGCCACTTTTTTCTTTTGCGCTAATTCATAAAGATATTGCGGGTTAAAGGCGTCTGATAATGGCTCAGGCCCTAAGTGTGCAAGTACCGAACTGTTTTCTAAATCATCACACCAGAGCCAAGCGCCAAACCGGCGAGGATCCGTATAGCGTAATACCTTGCCATCTCGCATGACTAAATCCACGTGGTCATGTTTTTCTTCAGGCAATTCTTCGGTCAGAATACGCACACTACCAGACATTCCCAAGTGAACAATAATCCAGCCTTTTTGTAGCTCAATCAGCAAATACTTAGCGCGACGTTGAACACTCAAAACCGCTTCATCTGATAAACTTTTAATTTGTTCACTAACTGGCCAACGTAAACGACCGTTACGTACAATGGCGTAAGAGATTGTATTACCGACTAAATGTGGCTCTATTCCACGACGACTGGTCTCAACTTCTGGTAGTTCTGGCATATATAAACTCGCATTTTTCGCTTAGGGATACCATTTCGCAATTACCCCCATGAGCTCATCTTTGACAATTTCCCAAGTGAAATTATCATAAGCATGTTTTTTAGCATGGTAAGCTATTTCTTGACTATTTGGGTGATTTAACGCGCTAGTAATATCCTCCGCCATACTCAAAGGCGAAAGTGGCTCCCTGAAAATAAACCCAGTTTCATTATGGGAAATAAACTCTACCATTGCTCCTCGCTGGCTCGCTATCACAGGGCGACCCGAAGCCATCGCCTCTAATGCAACCATACAAAATGGCTCTGGAGCGATGGAAGGTACAGCAATCACATCCGCAAGAGAATAATAGTGCCGAATTTTTTCAGGATGAACACCACCTAAGAAAATGCACTGCTCACCCAAATTTTTTGCATAATCTTTTACTTCGTCTTGATATTGCGCTAGTTCACCTTTTAATGCAGCATTTGGGTCACCTACAATGACGAGCTTATAACGAGGGTCTTCTTTAAAGAAAGTCTCGCACGCCTGCATTAATTCAAGTAATCCTTTATCTCTAGCGATCCGGCCAGCGAATAAAACTATTTTATCTTCTGCTGTTAGCCCAAAATCCTCACGCTTGACCTCAGGTGGCTGAGCATAAATTTCACCATCAAACCCATTACGAACAACTTCAATAAGCGCATTTGGTAAACGTTCTCTGTACCAATTTTTCATAAAATGGCTTGGCACAATGATTTTTATGTCTTCAGGGACATCTTTAGGCTCGTACAAATTATGCATGTGTAACACAACATTATTATGTCCTTCTTTCTTAATTATTTTTTTGAAGGATTTAATATGATTGTGAACAAAAATAACACTTTTATTCGGGTTTGGCGAAAATTGATGTTTAATTTTGACAATTCTATCTGCATAAGAATATGGGTCTAACCTTGTCCATTTCTTAAATAGTCTTGTATACACTTTTCCAAACTTAATACGCTCAATTTCACAATACTCATTAACAACAGAATGAGCGCTATATCCATCATTTCGTATACAAACGATTCGGTTTTCAATGTCTAATCGTTTAGCGACATTGTACATCCACGATTCAATTGCAGCCGCACTTTTAGGGGGTATAGAAAATATAGGTGAAACTGTTAAGACAATCTTATTAATCATCATATTATTTTCTTTTTTTTGTGTGTTTTTCAAACAAGTAATATATGCCTGACAAAATACCTGATAAATAAGAGCCTTGCTTTAATAAGTGCTTGTACTCTTTTTTCCTTTCAGCAAATTTAGTGGCACACTTTAAATCATCCTTTGTCCAAGGTGATTGTGCTAATGCTTTATAAAAAGGCTGAGAAGAAGGATAGTTCGCCCATTTATGCCAAGGCTTACTCACCCCCGTGTAATGAATTAAAACTGTTTCAGGTGTAATAATGGTTTGATATTTTTGATGAGTTCGGTCATACAGTTCATTTTTTAGTGTATAAACCGTATTAAATTTCTGATTAAGTAATATCAGGTCATTCCTTAAAATAAGGTTTAACACATCTTGATCTGGGTACTTAAACCGTTGTTTCGCATTTTCTGCAGATAACAATTCAAAACATTGCTGAGTAACTCGTTTTTCGTGCCATTTTTTTAAGTTCACAAACATAACACCCGAGTTAAAATAGGTCTCAGCTAACTTTGGAGTGTGAAGCCGTGTCTCACTTTTTGTTCTTACACCGATGTCATCGGCAATAACACCACAAACTTTATCTTTAATTAAATCAGCCGCCAAATTCAATTGGCCATTACAGATAACATCCGCATCCAAATATAGAGCAACATCATAATCTTTCGAGAGATAATCTAAAGCAACTAACCGAAAATACATTGCTGAAGACCAAATATCAGAAGCTGGCAATGTTTTTAGTAATTGATTATCCAATTCATAAATATGAAATTCAGCTGGAAACTGATGAGAAATAACCTTCAGCTTCTCTAAAAAGCTAGGGCTGACTTTATCTAAAAAATAATGAAATCTGAAGAGCGTATTTGGGTTATTAATAAGTAAAGAGACCGCTGAAACACCAGCACCAAACTGATAGTTTTCATCCGAACCATAAATAACATCAAGACATGGTAATGAGGAATTACTCGTATTAGACCCCTCATTTAGTAGGTATTTATTTGTTATCAGGTTATTCATGGCACACTCTTTTCTGCTTAGTTGAACTATGTCCCATCATGGCGATTAAAAAACCTAAAAGAATACCTAAAGGCTTAAGGTCCACTTGTTCAAACATCCCACGAACGAGATAGAAACTAATAAGGCTTAACAGCAATGCAATGAAAGCAAAGTAAATTTCCGGTTCATCAGACCTATTTTTTATCCCTTGCATTGAGGAATAGCACATTGACAAAAATACCGCACTAAATATCGCTAACCCTGCAATACCCGCACCAAACCAAATATAAAGCCAAATATTATGGGGCCCGATAGATTGCTTAAATGTCCATTCCGGATGATTTTTTACAACACTATTGTATTTTTCATGATAGATTTTATCGCCAAAACCATAACCGATAACTGGATTTTCCAGTATAAGCTCAAAAGCGGTTCCTTGGGTTCCATTAGTATAACGGTGAGTGCTATCTGTCTGCTCTAGCTTATAAAACAGTTTTTTACTTGTATCGGGATAAATTAGTTTAATTGAAATAAGTGAAATTACCGAAAGGCATAATACAACCCCAATTAGCTTCCAAGGACGTTTAAAACACAAAAATAATAACCCCGCGACTGCGACTGCAACCCATGCCCCTCGAGCTAACGTTCCAAGTAAAACAAACAGAAATACAATACTTAAAATATAGAAATAAATAAGTCTAGATTTAGGCAATAAATACCAAAGAATAGGAAGTATTGGAAAGAAGAAAACTAACGCATCCGAAACATGCCTAAAATCATAGGTAGTAAACGGTAAAATACCCTGCTGATAGGCTATATAGTAGCGGCATAACTCAACAAGTAAAACTAAGGCTAACGATACAGTAAAACTCGTTAATAATAGTTTTGAAATCTCTTTTAGGCTTTCTCTATATAAAATAATTGGCAATAAAAGTGATAAACTTAGTATTCCATAATTCAATAAATTATTGTTAATAGTTTTAATAGATACACTTAATATGTTTGAATAAGATATTGATATATAAAGAAAAATAGAAAAAGCAACAACTAAATATAAAAGTTTATTATTTAATCTTTTTAGCACTTTTTTTGTATCTAAAGACAGATAAACCAAAGATGTGGCTATCATCAAATAGAACAGAATATGCTTATATCTGGTTACATTTTCCACAAAAAAAAGAACAATAAAGATTAGCACCAAAGCTTTGTTATACTTTGAGAGAATACTTTCATTTCTATCTAAAAAAGACATAACTTGCCCAATTATTATTTACTTAATTTAACCAAAAAATACTGAAGATTATTTTTTATACCAGAGAGAATTTTTCCCTGATTAAACATATGCTTAGCACAATAGCGCAAATGATTACTGCTTTTAGCCTTCAGTAACGGAATGTCTTTCCAAGGTGATGCATTTTTTGCATTAGTAAAGGGCTGAGCTGTTGAGTAATTTGCCCACTCATGCCAAGGCTTAGTTGGGCCAATATAATGAATCAATACAGTTTCAGACGTTATTGGGTTCTCTTTTTTGCCTTTTTGCAGCTCATAATTAATACTATATTGAGTGTTGTATTTGCCATCAAGGTAAATGACTTTCCCTGTTAATAGCATATTTAAGATATCTTGATCTAAATAGGATAATTTTGCTTTAACAACATCTTGAGAAAGTAAGTCCATTGCTTTCGTTGAGATATCAAATTTTGACCAATTCACTAAATTTAAGACTAAAAAACCTGCATTAAAATACCCCGAAGCGATGCTCGGGATCCCTAACGCATCAGCTCTTTTTTGCCACCAAATACTATCCCTTTCAGGCACAACTGCAGCTATTTCATCATCTTTAAACGGAATATTTAACAGTGGCTGCAGCGTTCCTTGACACATAATATCTGCATCCATATAGATCATTCTATCTAGCTGGTTTGAAAAGTAATCCGCAATAATAAACCTGAAATAAGTTGCATATGACCAATTTTTGGTACTTGGGAGCAATTTAAGCTGTTCACAGTCAACTAAATAAACTTTAATACTCGTCTTATATTGCTCTGCGAGCTGTTTAAATAATTTACTTTGCTCATCATCAAAGTAGTCAGTAAACACATGAAATGAAAAAGAGATATCAGGATTTGTTTTTAATAGAGAAGCAATCGAGATCCCACAACCATATAGAAAATTACGGTCAATCCCATAGGAAATATGTAAGCTATCATTATTAACAATAGCGTCTGGTGACGATAAATCAATTTGCTGTGTAACCGCATTTTCTTTATTGAAGAACATTTATATCTCTCTTCTCTCTTTGACTCACAATGACTTTCTAATTGTGCGTTCTTTAATTTGTGCAGCTTTGCTTTCCGCTTTAGCTATCAATGATGCTTCTTGTTGCAAAATAACTCGCAGCGATAAGCCAAAATAGATTTTCATAAAACGAAGAATATCACGCTGAGTTAGCCCAATATTTAATGATGAGTAATATAAACCAATTAAATCTTTATTGCGCCAACGGGTTGGAACAGAATTTCTGAGTTGTGCCCGATGTAAATCAATTACTGATATTTTTAACTGTTCTTCATTTCCCGTAAATGGCAAATGCAGTAAAAAATGGCAAATATAACAATCACGATGGTTAATACCGGTCGCGTGCATTTTACGCACCATCTTCGCAACACGACGAATAATCATTTGTTTGGTACTAAAAGTTGGTGGGTTATCTAGCCAATTTGCACAATAATCTTCCAAACTCACCGTCGGGGTCAAATCTTCAGTAATAATAAAGGAGTGACGACGAAGAGGGTTAATCCCTTTTTGCCCAAAAGCTCGACCATTCATCGTGTCAACTCCCACTTGAGTCAGTTGATGAATAGCATTCCACTCTCGATCAGCGCCTAATACTGGCAACCGAAAAGAAAATAGATTTTTAAGAACTTCCTTTAGTGTAGTCCCATAATGAATTTTTATAAAATAGCTGCGTCCCTCAAGTTCAAAACGCAGAGTTTTACGCGATTCTAACGCACGAAAAACTTCACCTTGTAGCTTATCCGCCTCGATAAATGGATCTTTATTCTTCCACAATTCACTAAAAGGGGGTTTTAACTCAATCATTCGCTTCCCCTAAAATAATATCTGCGGCTTTTTCTGGTAAACTATATAAATCTTCTGTATCGGCAAAATATCGCGCATTACTTGCCCATTGTGCTAATTGAACCGGATTTTTTAAACTATCTTCTAGAGCCAAGTTCAGAACCGTTTGCTCAAAGGGCTCATTTACCACAATACCGCATTTGGCTTGGCTAATAAATGAAGCATATCCACACACTTCTGTGACAATAATCGGTAAACCCGCGGTAATTGCCTCTAATAACACAATACCAGCAGCTTCTTGATAAGCCGGGTGCATTAATATATCGGCTGCAGCCATTAATTCTGCAATATCATTACGTCCACTAAAGAAAGAGACTTGTGAGCCGATTCCTAGCGTTTTCGCTAACTGTTGGTATTTCACTGGTTTATCTTGACCGACTACCATCAATAGCGTGTTTTTCTTAATATCATCGGGCAATGCCGCAATGGCTTTTATGGTCCGATCGACGCCTTTACGTTTGAAGTCAGAACCCACCTGCAATACTAAAAATGCAGATTCAGGTATTTGATTTTTTTCACGATAAACTTTTTTAGCTTCCGCAACTTGCTTATCATACTTTCTATCTTGGGCAATACCGGGTGGCAGCATATGGAAACGCTCATTTTCTGTCCCATAATGCTTTTTAAAATGACTAATTTGATGCGGTGTTAACATGAGTAATTGCGTCGGTTTCCCCACTGCAAAAACAGCTTTTTCAAATGCAGCATAGTGTTTATAGCGAGGCGTCAGCTTATAAAAAAAACCTTTTTCTTCAGCGACTTTTTGTGCATAACAAACATCTGCTGCATAATAAATATCTAGTCCTGGCATTTTATTGAAACCAACTACCCGCTCAGCAGGATGCTGCTTTAAATGCGCCAACACCCAGTCACAATATTGTGCGTTTCGTCCATGATTCGTTTTTGATGTCACCGGCACGATAATAATTTCAAAGCCGCTAGGCTTATCACCATCCCATGATTGGGTATAGACACGTACGTGATGCCCACGTGATTGGCATTCCGTTGCAATACGTAGAAAATCCCGCTGTAACCCACCAAACGGAAAGTATTTATATAAGCAAAATGCCAGATTCATGTTAATACCTTGTCATCATATAGCGAATATTCATCGGCAATATTTTCTCTGTGGCTTTAATTACATCGGATGCAGGGACAATAGATAAATACTTTTTACTGCGGTCAAGTTCATCTCGCGGAGGCATAGGTTCATAGTCTCCGGCCCAGAATTGCACACTATTATCGCTCCAAGGCCGCCAAAAAATATGATTTGTCGCACCGAAAAGACACACAATTGGTGTTTTGACTGCAGCAGCAATGTGCATCGGTGCAGAATCAACACCGATGAATAGAGCGGCATGAGCAATCAGTGCGCCTAACTCTGGAAATGAAGTCTTTCCTGCAAGCTCAGTAACAGGCGTTGTTTGGCAACCATTTGCAATATCACTGATACATTCTAAATCTTCTTTACTCGGTCCCGATGTTAAAACCACTTGATAACCACGAGACTGCAATGCATCAATGACGGCTGAAAACTTTTCATTATCCCAACACTTAAAAGCTTGGCGCGCTGTTGGTTGAATAACGACATAGCTGCTATGGACACCTAAGCTTAGTAACCTTTCATCAATATTTTTCCAATCCTGCTCTGAATAAGACATCGTTAGATGCGTTTTTAATTCTTTTATTTCTAACGGCTTGAGCACTGATAGGTTATTCAGAACAACGTGTTCGCCTTCAGGTTCTATCAAATGCGTAAAACTATTACGCCAGTATTTAGAATCTCGATGGGTAAATTGATGGGAAATTTTTGTGTCAGCAGGAATAGCCCGAACTAATACACTCACCATCCACTGATCTGCAAGGTTAACAACTAAATCGTATTTATTTTTACGCAGCTTTAGCAGTAGCTTAATAAAATTATATGCTTTACTCAGCCCACTACTTTTTTTCCCCGCCATGCCGTACAAAGCGTTAATTTCAGCATTTTCAGAGAGAATGGGGATAGTATCCTGATAAAGCAAAACGTCAATTTCAGCATCAGGATATCGGTGTTTTAATGAGCTGATAACGGGTGTTGTCAGCAACATGTCCCCATGAAACCTCATCTTGATCACAAGAATTTTTTTAAACTGTTTTTTCACCAGGCACTCTTAATCAAGTCTATATGTAAAAGACAATAGTCATTCGACAACAAATATCATTATTAATTCAATGAATACTCACTATGTTACTACTTTCATAATAATGGTCATAGCTTCGAATGCACATATCCGCGACAACCCAAATTTTAGGTAAAAAAAAACTCAGCCGAAGCTGAGTTTTTAACGCAGAAAGCAAAATTATTTGATTTTTGCTTCTTTGTAGATCACATGCTTACGAACAACTGGATCGAATTTTTTCAGTTCCAGTTTTTCTGGCATTGTGCGCTTGTTCTTCGTAGTGGTATAGAAATGACCTGTACCTTCAGAAGAGACTAGCTTGATTTTCTCGCGAATACCTTTAGCCATTTTTTAGCTCCTTAGTACTTCTCACCACGGGTACGCAGTTCAGCAAGAACAGCATCAATACCCTTTTTATCGATAACACGCATACCTTTAGCAGATACACGCAGTGTTACGAAACGTTTCTCAGACTCAACCCAGAAACGGTGAGAGTGCAGGTTTGGCAAAAAACGACGTTTGGTCGCGTTTAATGCGTGTGAACGGTTGTTACCGCTCATTGGACGCTTGCCAGTAACTTGGCAGACTCGTGACATGTCTATTCTCCAAAAATCTAATCAGCTCGAGCTTTTTTGTTCTGGGTATGGCCGCCTCGTCAGGCTTAGGAGCCCATCTCAGCAAACTTTCATTGACTGAAAAAACCGTTGATACCTAAATAAAGATTTACTTTACTAAAACGTAAAAATTTACTGAGATAGGCCCTTCTCGCCAAACCCAAGATCCTTAAAGGTGGCGTAGTATACGCTTTCCATCGTTTTCACTCAAGCCCAACACAAAGAAAGTTGTCATTTTTTAGGCAAAAAAATAATTTTATAACCATCCTCGCTCCACAAATGACACACATTGCTTATGCCCAACGACAAAATGGTCAAGCAATTTAATCCCCATAATAGTACAAGCACGTTGGATACGCTCTGTCACTTGCCTGTCTGCTACGCTTGGTTCCGGGTTACCTGATGGATGGTTATGGGCGAGTATAATCCCGTTTGCATTCATTTTTATGGCAAAGCGAATGATTTCTCTGGGGTGAACTTCAACTTTGTTTAAAGTACCTTTAAACAACTCTTCATGACAAATAATTTGATTTTTATTATTTAAAAATATCACGACAAAAACTTCACGCTCTTGCCCTGCGAACAAATCCAACAACTTTGCTTTCAACTGTTCAGGCCCAGTCATCACATCTTCATGTAAAAATTGTTCAGAGAAAAAACGGCGAGCTAATTCACTCACAGCCTGTAATTGGGTAAATTTACAACTCCCCATTCCTTTACATTGCTTGAGTTTTTCGTAGTCTGCTTGTAGAAGCAAATATACTGAACCAAACTCCTGTATTAAACGCTTCGCAAGCTGTAAAACGGGTTCGCCTTGGCTCCCTGTACGTAGAAAAATAGCGAGTAGTTCAGCATCAGATAACGCAGCTGCCCCGTATGCGAGTAGCTTTTCCCTTGGTGGTAGGTCTAGATGTTCACTCATCATATTTTTTGTCCCTAAATCCCTTGCTTCCTTTTTATCTAGTCTAAAAAACATTCACAATCACTCTCATAAGGGTTTGCGTAGCGCTTCGCAAAAATAGTATTGTGATGAAAAATCGAGCGCGCCACCTCGCGCTTCTCTGTGGTAATATGCCTCCCATGTTGACCGAATTGGATAAAAATAATGAATCAACTGTCACTATTAGGTAAGCAGATAGTTATTGGTATTAGTGGGGGCATTGCTGCGTACAAAATCCCTGAACTCACCCGCCGTTTGCGTGATAAAGGTGCGATAGTACGCATTGTGATGACTCAAGGTGCTAAAGCCTTTATTACACCTTTAACCTTGCAAGCCGTTTCAGGGCATCCCGTTTCTGATGACCTGCTAGACCCTGCTGCTGAGGCTGCTATGGGCCATATTGAACTGGCTAAATGGGCAGATCTCATTATTCTAGCACCGGCTACTGCGGATTTAATTGCTCGCCTCAGTGCAGGAATGGCAAATGACTTACTCACAACAGTTTGCCTTGCTTCCGCAGCACCGATTGCACTTGTGCCAGCAATGAACCAACAAATGTACCGAGCAAAAGCAACCCAAGAAAATTTAATCAAATTGCAACAACGTCAATGTATGATTTGGGGGCCAGATGCAGGTAGCCAAGCCTGTGGTGATATTGGCCCTGGTCGCATGATTGACCCACTAGAAATTGTTCGTCTAGCCAATGAGTTTTTTACCCCTAAACTCGACTTACAAGGCATCAAATTAATGATCACTGCGGGCCCAACACGGGAAGCGCTAGACCCAGTTCGCTTTATTAGTAACCATAGTTCGGGGAAAATGGGTTTTGCCATTGCTAAAGCAGCCAGTCAACGTGGTGCAGATGTCACTTTAATTGCGGGCCCTGTAAATATTGAAACACCAGAAGGCGTTAACCGAATTGATGTCATGAGTGGCTTAGAGATGTATGAACAAGTGCATCAAACCATTGCTGAACAAAATATTTTTATTGGTTGCGCTGCAGTTGCAGATTATCGCGCAAAAAACATTGCTGAAAATAAAATAAAAAAACAAGGTGATGAAGTTTCGATTACACTTATCAAAAATCCAGATATCGTGGCTAGTGTCGGAAACCTAAAACACAATAGGCCATATGTTGTTGGATTTGCAGCTGAAACCCAAAATGTGGAAGAATATGCACGCCAAAAACGACAACAAAAGCAACTCGACCTCATTTGTGCCAATGACGTCTCACTAGCAGACAACGGGTTTAATAGCGATAACAACGCGTTACATCTTTTTGATGCAAACGGTGATACCCGTTTGCCTCACTGTAATAAAAACGAATTAAGCCACTATTTACTTGACGAGATACTTCAACGTTATGAAAAAAATTGACCTAAAAATCCTCGATAGCCGTATCGGTAATGAATTTCCTCTACCAGCCTATGCCACCACAGGTTCTGCTGGTTTAGACCTACGTGCATGCCTTGATGCACCAATCGATTTGGCACCAGGTCAAACAGAACTTATTCCAACAGGTTTAGCCATTCACATTGCAGATGAAAGTCTTGCTGCAGTCATCTTGCCTCGGTCCGGTTTAGGTCATAAACATGGCGTTGTACTGGGCAACCTCGTTGGCCTCATTGATTCTGATTATCAAGGCCAGCTCATGGTGTCTGTCTGGAACCGCAGTGACAAAGCTTTTACCATTGAACCTGGTGAACGTATGGCACAAATGGTGTTTGTCCCGGTTGTTCAGGCGGAATTTAATATTGTTGATGATTTTGACACAACCGAGCGTGGAACTGGCGGTTTCGGTCATTCTGGCCGTCAATAAATAGAACATCCTGATAACTAATATGCTAGATAGAACCTAAATTAGGTTCTATCTTTATGAATAAAAACAATCAGCCGCATATTTCTTTCAGGAAGCTTGCTCAACATTACTTATATTTTAAACATTTTTTAAATCCATTTTGCTTCGAAACTCTCTTTACTAAGAGCAAAATTTTGGATAGTTTGTTTTGCTGTTTTAGCAGGGGTCTTATTAGACATGGCAGAAAAAGCGATAACACAAAAACGTAACAGACGTGATGAGATTTTACAGGCTCTTGCGTTAATGTTAGAAAGTAGTGATGGCAGCCAACGTATTACAACAGCAAAACTTGCTGCTACGGTTGGTGTATCAGAAGCTGCGCTATATCGTCATTTTCCGAGTAAAATGAAAATGTTCGATAGCCTTATTGGGTTTATTGAAGACTCATTAGTTTCACGCATTAATCTGATTTTAACTGATGAAAAAGATACGATAATTAGAATTAAACTAATACTTGCCCTAATACTTGGGTTTTCCGAGAAAAATCCTGGGCTTACGCGTATAATGACTGGCCATGCTCTGATGTTTGAGCAAGATAGGCTGCAAGATCGTATTAACCAATTATTTGAACGTATAGAATCACAATTACGGCAGGTCTTAAAAGAGAAAAAAATACGTGATGGCCATGGGTTTATTCATGATGAGTCATTACTTGCTTCTCAGTTACTAGCCTTTTGTGAAGGGATGCTCTCTCGTTTTGTGCGTTCTGAGTTTCGTTATCGGCCAACCGTCGAGTTTGAATCGCGCTGGCCTTTAATTCTAGCTCAGTTACAATAACCGATTATTTATACTACTCACCCCGCCCATCATTGGGCGAGGGCTTTTTTTATTCAATTCCGTATTGTTCGCGATAAGCCTTCATAGCCGCTAAATGTTCCTGCATACCTTCCTTTTCAGCAAGATAGGTGATTAAATCGCTCATGGTAATAATTGAGTAAACTTTACAACCATAATCACGCTCAACCTCTTGTACTGCTGAAATTTCACCTTTGCCTTTTTCTTGGCGATCAAGGCATAACAGAACACCATTCAACGTAGCTTGTTGTTGTTTAATAATTTCCATTGATTCACGAATTGCCGTCCCTGCGGTAATCACATCATCAACTACCACAACACGCCCTTGTAAAGGACTTCCGACTAACACGCCGCCTTCCCCATGGTCTTTAGCTTCTTTGCGGTTGAAGCAGTATGGCATATCGATGTCATGGTGCTCAGAAAGTGCTACCGCTGTCGTCGTTGCAATGGGGATCCCTTTATACGCTGGACCAAAAATGACATCACACTCAATTGCGCTATCTTGTAATGCTTGTGCATAAAAACGACCGACAAGTGCCAGATCACGCCCTGTATTAAATAACCCCGCATTGAAAAAGTAAGGGCTTTTACGACCTGATTTCAGCGTAAACTCACCAAATTTAAGTACCTGTTTTTTCATGGCAAGTTCAATAAAATCGCGCTGATAGGCTTTCATTGGTCATTCTCCTCGTTGATGATTATTTATCTATTTTCAAAGCTGGCACACTAGTTGATGAACCAGCAGGCATAAAAAAGGCGACTTTTCAGCCGCCTAATTAATGATTAACTTACTTCAGCGCTTCTCGCTGAGCTTCAAAAATGGTATTTAAACCTGTTTTAGCTAACGCCAATAGGGCTAATAACTCTTCATGACTAAACGGTTCTCCTTCTGCGGTGCCCTGTACTTCAATCATTCGGCCATCATCCATCATGACAACATTCATATCGGTTTCAGCTGCAGAATCTTCAACATACTCAAGATCACATAGAGCTTCTTGGTTTACAATTCCAACCGAAACGGCAGCAACCATTGATTTTAGTGGGCTTTTTGCAATTTTACCTTGCTCAACCATGTTATTCAGTGCATCAACAAGCGCCACACAAGCACCAGAAATCGCTGCTGTCCGTGTACCACCATCCGCTTGAATAACATCACAGTCTAAAGTAATGGTGTATTCACCTAATTTTTTAAGGTCAACCGCAGCACGTAAAGAACGTGCAATTAAACGTTGGATTTCCATCGTACGACCGGTTTGTTTTCCTCGTGCAGCTTCACGTTGATTACGTGAGTTTGTTGCGCGCGGTAACATGCCATACTCCGCTGTAACCCAACCTTGCCCCTGCCCTTTTAAAAAGCGAGGAACCCCTTCTTCAACAGTTGCATTACATAACACCTTCGTGTCGCCAAACTCAATAAGAACAGAGCCTTCTGCATGCTTAGTATAGTTGCGCGTGATGGTAATCGGGCGCATTTGGTCTGCTTGTCTATCTGCTGGGCGCATGGTGTTATCTCCATTATCAACTCAAATTGGGACGCATTATACGTTGTTCAAGCGATAATGCCTATCCTGTCATCCTGCATAGCGTTATAATCGCCTAAATCTTTACGATAATGGGAACGAATTATGATCCGTAGTATGACCGCTTTTGCCCGTCGGGATATCAAGGGTGAATGGGGGAATGCGGCCTGGGAGCTGCGTTCCGTGAACCAACGTTATTTAGAAACGTATATTCGCTTACCTGAGCAATTCAGAAGCCTTGAGCCCGTTATTCGCGAACGTCTGCGTTCTCGCCTAACACGTGGAAAGGTAGAATGTAGCCTACGCTTTGAGTTAGATGGCGCAAATCGTGGTGAATTAATCCTAAATGAACAATTAGCACGCCAATTAATCAGTGCTGCGAATTGGGTTAAAAATTACAGCCATGAAGGTGAAATAAACCCATTAGAAATTTTGCGTTGGCCGGGTGTGATGTCAGCAGGTGAACAAGATTTAGATGTCATCAGCGAACAGCTACTGGCAGGCTTAGATGAAGCTATTGATGCTTTCATTCAAAGCCGTGAAGCTGAAGGTGCTTCATTGCATGCACTCATCGAACAACGCCTTGATGGCGTCTTAGTTGAAGTCGCAAAAGTACGTCAACATATGCCAGAAATTTTACAGTGGCAACGTGAACGCTTACAAAATAAGTTAGAAGAAGCTGATATTCAAGTGGATAACAACCGTCTGGAACAAGAACTTATTCTATTGGCTCAACGTGTTGATGTTGCAGAAGAACTGGATAGACTAGAAGCTCACGTTAAAGAAACGCGTAATATCTTGAAGAAAAAAGAGGCAACTGGTCGCCGCCTTGACTTTATGATGCAAGAATTCAACCGCGAAGCTAATACGTTAGCGTCAAAATCAATTAATAGCGAAGTTACAACCTCTGCAGTTGAACTCAAAGTATTAATCGAGCAAATGAGAGAACAAATTCAGAATATTGAATAATCACTCCTTGACGATTTTAATCCATAAAAAGCTAATCGACCTTAATTATCGTTTGGCTTTTTTTGGAGATATTCTCAATATTTACTCGAAATAGGTGCTAGTTGTCACGATTTTTGAAGCTATATTCCACAACAACCCTTCGACGATATTAAAAAATTTATACCGAAGCAGTATTAATTATTCTTTCTCAAATAATTAGTAACGTCGATTAAATCGTTCCCCATGAAATCATAACAACTTGATTTTTCATAATAAAATTTATTACCTATCTATTTTCCTAAAAATAAGATCTCGCTCATAAATCAATCAAATGTTTTGAGTTCAGTCACAGATAACAAAACAGATCTTTGACACCTCAATAACTGCTTATTAACATCCGTCTTGTATACAAGTTGAATTCAATATAAATACAATAAGGTTGATTACCTCGACAAACCAATAAAAAGGTAACTCTATGTCACATAATGATTCTGTTGTAACACCAGCAACGAAAGACTCACCAGGGCGTTTACGTTGGGGATTAGCAGCAATATTTTTTATTATCGGTTTGATTGCGTATATGGATCGCGCCAATATTTCCATTGTGGCCGAACATATGATGACCGATTTAGGAATGAGCAAAGTTCAATTTGGCTTTTTGGGTGCGTTATTTTCTCTTGGCTATGCACTAGCCCAAATCCCAAGCGGGATACTTGCAGAGCGGTTTGGTAGCAGACTAATCGCAACCATCAGCCTATATATTTGGTCTGCATTTACCATCTTAACTGTCGTGGCTCCTACCTATATTTGGCTATGTATCGTACGCTTCCTATTCGGCGTTGGGGAAGCGCCGCTCTACCCTGCAAATGCCGTTTTTAATACATGGTGGTTTCGCCAAAATGAAAAGGCACGAGCCGCTAGCTTCTTACTTGCCGGTTCCTATTTTGGGCCTGTGATTGCCCCCACTCTTACCGTATTTATTATGATTTCATTCGGGTGGCATGCCGTTTTCTATATATTTGGTGTGATTGGCATTCTTATCGGCATGGTTTGGTATTTTTTTGCCAGAAATAAGCCTGAGCAACACCCTAAAATTTCTCAAAGTGAAATCGCATTCATCCATGAAGGCCGAACAATTAGTGAGCAAGGCGGTACTGATGTTAAAGCCCCTTGGCGCAAATTTATGAAAGAACGTCCTTTCTGGGCTGTTGGCTTCCAATATTTTTTTGTTGCCTATATGACCACCTTATTCATGATTTGGTTACCCACCTACTTACAAGAAGCTCGAGGCTTTTCATTAACCCAAATGGGCGTAGCCGCCAGTTTTCCTTGGTTAGCAATTTGTATCGCAGTACTCACTGCAGGCTCAATTTCTGATTGGTTACTCAACAAAGGGTACTCGCAGTTAGTCGCTAGGGGCTATATCGCGATTGCCGGTTTTATTCTATTTATCGTGGGGATTTGCGGCGCAGCTCAAACTGAAAGTGCCATCGCTAGTGTTGCATGGCTAACCCTTGCGCTCGGCTCTCTAGGATTACCAGTTGTGACCTCTTGGGCAATCGCAGCAGATAAAGGCCGCCAATATGCTGGCTCGGTCAGTGGATGGATGAACTTGTGGGGTAATCTCGGTGGTGTTATTTCCCCTATTTTATGTGGCTGGCTTGCACAGCATTTTGGCTGGACCGTCGCTTTACTTTTCAATGTGATACCTATCAGTTTAGCGATTGTTTGCTGGTTTTTCATTCAGCCTGATAAACCTTTAGCTGCTGCCGTTAATCCTGACTAATTTTTACCCAAAACACATTATATTCAATAAATAAAGGTGTCCCTATGTTTACATTAAATCCTCGAGTTGCCTGTTTTAGCCCAGAAGTTATCGAAAGTTGCCGTGATGTTTGCCCGTCAACTATTGGACACATGACTGACTTCGGTTTTCTAAAAACATTACGCCCACAAATTGAACAGTGCCAATTTATTGGTAATGCTGTAACTGTACGTATTCCGCATATGGATTCATCTGCTGTACATAAGGTTTTCGACATCGTACAAGAAGGCGATGTTGTCTGTATCGATATGTCTGGGGATTATGATCGTGCTTGTTGGGGCGAAATGGTTTCTTACATGGCACGGGCAAAGAAAATTGCCGGCGCAGTTATTGATGGTTGTGTCACTGATATCAAAGCATTACGTGAGATTGGTGTTCCTATTTATGCACGTAAAGTGAGCCCGTTGACGACGCGAATCTTAGGTATTGAAGGCGCAATTAATGTGCCAATTAGTATAGATGGCGTAACGATTCATCCCGGTAATTTAATCATCGCAGATGGTGATGGCATTTTAGTCGCCGATGAAGTTACTCTGCAAGAATATCGTCAACGAGCCCTTAATGCTCAACATGCTGAAATTGATGTTAAAAAGCGTATTGATGCTGGTGAAACATTAGCGGCGATTTCAGGTGCAGCTAAATTTTTTGAATAAGGAGACTCCATGAAAATTGCAATTGCTCAGCTTGCCAGTAGCCCAGATAAAGCTCTAAATTTAAAAAAAGCCTGTGACGCTATACAAAAAGCTGCTCAAGGCGGTGCCGACCTCGTCCTATTGCCGGAAATGTTCATGGCATTTGTTCCTGCAGATAGCGGTATTAGCTATGCCGATGTCGCAGAGCCTGTTGATGGCCCTTTTGTCTCCGAGTTGGCAAAAACCGCTAAACAATGCGGTATTTATGTGACTTGTGGAATTTATGAAAGTGCCCCGAATGAGCCGAAAAGAGCATTCAACACGACAGTTATGTTGAACCGCCAAGGTGAGCTTATCTATCATTACCAAAAAACCCACCTGTACGATGCCTTTTCATATCAGGAATCCCTCAACATTATTCAAAGTAATAATGCGTTAAAACCTGTGGAAACTGAATTTGGCAAAATTGGCGTTTTAGTCTGTTATGAGTTGCGTTTCCCAGAAGTTGCTCGAAAACTAACCTTAGCTGGCGCAGACCTTATACTCGTTCCCACAGCATGGGTAAGTGGGCCACTTAAAGAGGAGCATTACCAAACATTAGTTAAAGCACGCGCTTTGGAGAACACAATTCCTGTCTGCGCATGTGACCAAACTGGTAATATTTTTATTGGCCGCAGCCTTGTTTGTGATGCGCTTGGCGTAACCATTGCCTCTGCTGGCTACGATGAAACACTATTTTTTGCTGAAATATCAACGCAGCATACCGCAGAAACACGAGAAAAATTACCTTGCATGCAAAACCGGCGCCCTGAGCTGTATTAGTCTAAAAAACTGGCAAGGATGCTGGTTTATTCAACAAGTTAAGTTCAATTACCCACCAAAATTTAACAGCGCCCTAAATAATATAAAACTAGTGCATTACTTGTATACCAGCCTATTCCTTTCTATACTCACTAAAATTTCTATTATTAACACAAGATCCTGATGAAAGATAAACCACTAAGCCAACAAGCCTATACCGCAATTAAGCATAAAATTCTCAGTAAGCAATTTGGAGAGGAAAGTTATACCTCTGAAAATAGCTTAGTTGAGGAACTCGGTATGAGTCGCACCCCAATTCGCGAAGCCTTATATCAATTGCAAAATGAAGGCTTAGTCAAAATTATCCCTCGAAAAGGTGTTTTTATTCAGAAACTATCGTTAAAAGAGACTCGAGATAATTATGATTTACGCTTAGCAATTGAGTCACATGCAATTAAATTAGTGCGTGAATATTTAACTAATGAGCATTTTTCTATTTTAGAGACCATTATTGAGCAGCAAAATGAACTATTGAAGGAAAATGACTATCAAGGTTGGATAAAAGAAGATGAACGATTCCACCGTTTCTTCTTAGAATTATTGGATAACTCAGTTTTCTTAGATTTAGCGGACAATATTCGCCAGCGAGTATATTTTCAGCCCGACCCTATTTATCGCAATGAATATTATTATGAATCTACACGCCAACATCAGCAATTGGTTGAGCAACTCAAAGCAAAAGAATTTACCCTTGCGGAAGAAACGCTGACTGAGCATATTTTACGCGGTAAACGTAATTATGTTTAATGTTAAAACTAACAAAAAAGAGAAAACCAAATTTATGGTTTTCTCTTAAATTGAATGTTATTTATAACGATTTATCTTAGCTAGATTTGGCTTCTTTCAGTGCTGCGTCTTTATCATGGTGATAATGGAACGTAAATTGGAATATTATTGCCAATACAACAGTATAAGAAGCAAAAACTAACCAAATCATTTGCCAATCTTTAATACCATCCACGGTGTAATAGTCGACAACCAATCCACTTAGTATCGCACCAAAATAGGCCCCAACACCGTTAACCATTGTCATAAATAAGCCTTGGGCACTCGCACGCATACGCGTATCTACTTCTCTTTCAATAAATATAGAGCCTGAAATATTAAAGAAATCAAATGCGCAGCCATAAACAATCATCGACATGATCAAGAACATCAAACCAATGGCTGATGGGTCGCCAAACGCAAAGAAACCAAAGCGTAGTGTCCAAGCGAACATACTTAATAACATGACTGTTTTAATGCCATAGCGTTTCAAGAAAAATGGAATTGCTAAGATAAAACACACTTCAGCCATCTGAGAGATCGATAATAATATCGATGGATACTGTACCACCAAACTATCTTGGTATAACGGGTTCAGCCCGAAGTCGTGCAAGAATGGGTTACCAAATGTATTCGTGATTTGTAAAACAGCGCCAAGTAACATAGCGAATAAGAAAAATACCGCCATAATAGGCTTTTTAAATAACACCAAAGCATCTAAACCTAGCTTACTGATCCAGCTACTTGAAATCGCTTTTTTATTGACTTCAATTTTTGGCAAAGTTAGTGAATAAAGCGCTAAAAGCAATGAACAACCACCTGCAATATAAAGCTGCATACTACTTAGCTCAAATTTCAATAAGCTAATGCTCCACATTGCAACAATAAAGCCTACCGTACCAAACACACGAATAGGTGGAAAGTTACTCACTGAATCGAGCTGATATTGGCTTAATGATGAATAACTGATGCTATTTGAGAGTGCAATTGTTGGCATAAAGGCCATTGCATTAATTAACATCACCCAGAACATGATAGTTGAACTTGTGACTGTTGCGGCATAAAACAATGCAGCAGCCCCAATCAAATGGCAAATCATATATAAACGATTTGCTGGAATGTATTTATCTGCAATGATTCCGATAAGCCCGGGCATTAAAATAGCAGCAATACCCTTTGAGCTATACACCATACCGACTTCTGCACCTGAAAAACTCAATGTTTTCATCATGTACGAGCCGAGTGTAACTAACCAACTTCCCCAAACAAAATATTGCAGGAAAAGCATGATTTTCAAGCGGGATTTAATATTCATACAAGGCTCCGTTTGGAGTTATATTTATTTGTTTTTATTTTCAATTCAGCAATGGTAACACCCATAAGGATGACAGCAACACCAACAAACTGAATGAATTCAAGAGGTAAATGCAATACCGTTACGGATAATAAAATCGTGACAGGTAACTGCATTGAGCTAACAATGGTCGCTAAACTGGTACCGATCAGTGGAGTACCTTTGGCAAACATCCACATACCGAAGAAAGAACCAAAGAAAGCCAGAGGTAATCCGTATGAGAAAAATAGAGATTGAAACGTTGAAGCGCTCAATAAGAATGTTGGCGGAACAACAATTGATGTCAAAATTGCGCCCCCTGTTACCATAATTGCAGAACGCATCATAGGATCTGTTTTAACCGCTAATGCTCCACTGACGTAAACACGAATAGCGTTCGATAATGCTGCACATAATCCTAATAGCACACCAAGCCAGTGAAACACGATCCCTGAACTGTTTAACAAACCTGTCGCTAATACTGTTCCAATTAATATCACCACAACTGACACCATGGTCATTACGGGAGGAATTTTGCGGTCAATAAATGCGTTAATTGCAACCCCCATCCATGTAAATTGCAAAAAGAGTACGACACCAAGTGCAGGGGATAAATATTGCAATGATGCATAATACAAAAGCCCGGTTAACCCGGTTGTCGTCCCAGTGAGTAACATTAGTAGGCCTTGCCGACGTGTTGGCCATACTAGACGTGCTTTTTTAACTAATACGCCTGCGACAACAAAAAACCACAGTAAAATCGCACCTAATACCGTTTGGCTACCGATGACATCATTCAAGGAATACCCTGCGCGGTAGGCCAACACGACGAGTGTTGAAAGGATGCCATAACTACAAGCGCCTAAAGAAACTAAAATTAGACCTTTAAATTTCATTTCAATATTCACCTTATTTAGTGTCATGGACATCTTTATATTAGTTTGAGAAAAAGAACCTAAAAAATTAGAAGCGTTCGATCACGCCTGTCACTAATTTCAAGAAGGTCGCTTTAACTTTTTCAGCTGTTTCAATAACTTCGTCATGACTAAGTGGCTGTTCTAAAATACCGCAAGCCATATTGGTTAAGCAGGAAATGCCCACTGTTTTAATTTGTGAATGATGAGCGACCAGAGCTTCTGGTACGGTAGACATACCAACAGCATCTGCGCCTAAGGTTCTGATCATACGAATTTCGGCAGGTGTTTCATAAGTTGGGCCTGTCCACCATGCATAAACACCTTCACGGACAGAAACACCTTGTTCAGCCGCTACATTCTTGATTGTTTGGCGTAATTCTTTGTTATACACCTCACTGACATCCAAGAAACGCACCCCTAATTCAGGGTTATTTGGCCCCATCAGTGGGTTATTTGCAGTTAAATTAATATGATCGGTAATAATCATCAGATCACCTGGGTTGAAGTCGGTATTTACCGCACCGCAGGCATTGGTGATAATCAATTTTTCAACACCCAACGCTTTCATCAAACGCACAGGGAAAGTGACTTGGTCAAGGGTAAAGCCTTCGTAATAGTGGAAACGGCCTTTCATGGCAACCACATTTTTACCTGCGATGGTGCCGATCACCAATTCATTGGCATGCCCTACCGCTTCAGATTTAGCAAAGTGTGGAATTTCGCTATAAGGAATATGCACTGCATTTTCTAATGTATCCGCGAACGGACCGAGTCCTGAACCCAGAATAATGCCCACTGTTGGTTTAATATCTGTGCGAGACTGAATAAAGCTTAAGCTTTCTAGAATATCTTTTGTATGATGCATGGTTGTCTCCAAATTGACATCGACTAAAAATTGTTAAAATTGATCATAAAGCAATTTAGAAACAGAACAGCGATCTTAATCTCATTTTAATAAAAAGTATTTCGATATGATGTGTCACAGGAAGCAGAATCTTATGCGTATATTTGCTAATCTTTATCGATAGAGTCGGAATGAAAAGGAGTGAGGCGCTTGTTACATACACTATTAAATGAATTTCGCACCTCAAAAAATTCAAAAACACAAAAACTCAAAACGCTTTACCGATTAATTTTAAACCATGGTCCCATTAGGGCAGAGACGTTGACATCACTGGCTAGCATGAAACCAGCAACTTGTGCTCGGTTACTCGACGAACTTGGGAGAAATCACTTAATTTCGACTTCTGAGCTCGGAGAGTCGACCGGTGGCCGCAAACCAATCCTCTATAACATTAATGCTGCAGATGGTTATCTTGTTGGCATTGAAATGAGTGATATATATTCAACGATTGTTTTACAAAACCTAAAATTGGATATTTTAGGTATGGTAAAAGTGAAATATGAGCACCTAGAAACCGCAGAAAATATGGTGGATCATCTGCTCAACAGATTAGATATTTTATTAGCTGAACATGGACTTAGCGTAGAAAGCTTGTTGGGTATCGGCATCGCCATCGACCATATTTTAGAACGTGATAAACTGCCATATCATCAATACCACGCAAGAATAAAAGAACTTCACGACTACATTTCCAGTAAAGTTCCTTGTTTTGTGTTACTCGGAAGTGGGATTAGTTTTGCGGCTTTTGCTGAGTATCGCTTGCGCTATACCTCTGATAGCCAAAGATTTTTATTCACAACCTGTGATACTGATATTCGCAGTTGCACCATCATCAATAACCAATACGCTCCGGCCCCCATTAGTACAGCTCAAGCCTTTGGCCATACAACGATTGATATTAATGGCCAGCGCTGTGAATGTGGGTCATTTGGCTGTTTAAAGCAATATAGTTCACTGTCTGCGATTAAGGCACGAGTAATCCACCAACTCAGGTTGGGTAAAAGTTCAATAATCAATGAATTAGTTAATAATGAGTCTGAAATTAGCTACCATACTATTTTCCAAGCTCTCACATTGGACGATGCCCTGTGCCTCGAAGCGCTTGGTGAAGCGGCCTATTATTATGGTATCGCCATCGCTAATGCTATTTTAACGACTCAAGCCGATGTGGTGGTGTGCGGCGGCACCCTGACACCTAAAAATCACTTTTTTGAGATGACCAAAAAGTCGATTGAAGAAAAACTCGCTATTTTCCCCCATATTAAGACACGCATTTATCCCGCCAATGATTCATATGAAATCGTTGCTCAGGGTGCTGGTGGAATGGTAATGGAGAAGTACCTTGCTGATTAAGCGGTTCTTTCATTAAAACAGATAGAGTGTAGAATAAATCAACAAACCTATACTCTATCACTATTAATGAGGGGATCATGTTAGAATTTGAACACATCAGTAACACGGCGAAATCACTGGTACTACAGCAACTTAATTCTCAATCTCCTCTTGTTCATTGCATGACAAACGATGTTGTTCAGACCTTCACTGCCAATGTCCTATTAGCACTCGGCTGTTCCCCAGCCATGGTGATTGAACCCGAAGAAGCTGAGCAGTTTGCCGCTATCGCACATGGCTTACTAATTAATGTGGGCACATTAACGACAGAGCGTCGATATGCGATGAAATGTGCGGTTAACAGTGCAAATCAAGCACAAAAACCTTGGGTACTTGACCCTGTCGCTGCAGGTGCGCTCAGCTTTCGTACCCATTTTTGCCATGAATTGTTGACACTCAAACCTGCCGCTATTCGCGGTAATGCTTCTGAAATTATGGCGTTAGCAGGAAGCAGTGCAGGTGGCAGAGGCGTTGATTCCCTTAACTCCACTGATGATGCACTCCCCGCGGCACAATTATTAGCGAGACAAGCTAAGACTATTGTTGCGATAAGCGGTGAAGTGGATTACATCACCGATGGAACACGCACCTTTGCGGTGACTGGCGGCCATATTTTAATGACTCGGGTGGTCGGTACGGGATGCGCTCTTTCTGCGGTGGTTGCTGCATGTTGTGCTCTACCTGGTGATAGGCTGCAAAATGTTGCCGCTGCTTGCGCTATCATGAAGCAAGCCGGAGAAACCGCAACCCAGCGCTGCCATGGGACAGGTAGTTTTATCCCTGAATTTTTAGATGCGCTTTATCAATAGTTTTGTTGTGATCGGTAACTTTGTTATTTTCGGTAATTTAGTAGTAATGAAAACTTGGCATAGCACACTAAAGCCGAGTTTTCTTTCCTCTTATTTTTCTTGACCAATGACGAAAGTTATCTCTAAAACGAATAAAGCGATAAACACAATTTTTGCTATCGGGTTCAATATCGTAAAAACGCTGTAATGCAATTAAATCATTCGCTTTGCAAATAGCAAAATTACCATAATCTGATAAATCAATAACCTTTAGCCCCACATTGGTTACAACAAAGTTTCCTGCATGGATGTCATTAGAAGATAAACCATAGTTATGTAATTGGTTAATGACAGACTTCATTTCTGCATAGTAAGGCGTAATATCATCCAGTTCAGATAAAACCGTTCCTTCCACATATTCCGCAATAATCCATGTTTCTACTGACTCACGACCGACCATTTTTTCAGCAACGAAATAGATGTCATTGGTTACCATACAACCTTTATTTTGAGCAGAGACTAATCGCATTAATAACTGTGAATAAAAAGGTCCTGAAATAATACGCATCAACCGTTTTTCAATACGCTTATCCCGTTCTTTTTCACATTTAATAATATAGTTTTGCCCATCTACATGAATACGAGCAACACTTCTCTCAATATTTCCGCTACTTAAATTCTTACCCGAGATCTTCCCATCAATATAATCATTAACAATTTGCCAAAAATCTATCTCACCTTCTTTTTGATAGGTGATAAAACCGTCTCTTTGTTTTTTTATTATGTTCTGCATAGCAAAATAGCCAATTTTTAATCAATTGACGGATGCTAGCAAATGGCAAACGACATTTCTTAGCGATTGTTGCAAAATGGCGTCTAAAAATAGGTAAGTTGTGCGATATACCTCAAAATTGGTAAGGTTTTAGAAAAGCTGTACGGCTCTATCTATGAGAGCAGGTCACCATAGTGCCAACCTACTCTCATAAAAACCGCTTAGTCGTTACCAAATAAATCGCGGGTATAGACTTTCTCTGCCACATCTTCCAGCTCAGGCACCATCCGGTTGGCTAAAATAATGTCGCTTTCTGCTTTGAAAGTCTCTAAGTCACGAATAACTTTAGAGCGGAAAAATTCATTTTCTTTTAAAACAGGCTCATACACCACCACTTCGATACCCTTGGCTTTGATGCGTTTCATCACACCCTGTACCGCAGAGGCGCGGAAATTATCAGAGCCAGCCTTCATCACTAAGCGATAAACACCGACTTTACGTGGTGCTTTAGCAATAATCGCATCGGAAATAAAGTCTTTGCGGGTACGGTTCGATTCCACAATGGCGTTAATCAAGTTATTTGGCACATCATCGTAGTTAGCTAACAGTTGTTTGGTATCTTTTGGTAAACAATAACCACCGTAACCGAATGATGGGTTGTTATAATGGCTGCCAATACGTGGGTCTAAAGAGACCCCTTCAATAATTTGGCGTGCATTTAGACCGCGGCTTTCTGCATAGGTGTCGAGCTCATTAAAGTATGCCACACGCATCGCTAAATAGGTGTTGGCAAACAGCTTAATGGCTTCGGCTTCGGTGCCATCCGTAAATAACACGGGAACGTCTTTTTTAATCGCACCTTCAAGCAGTAAATCCGCAAAAATTTTCGCGCGCTCTGAACGCTCTCCTACCACGATACGGGACGGGTGCAAGTTATCCCACAAAGCGCGGCCTTCACGTAAAAATTCAGGAGAGAAAATCACGTTGGTATAACCAAATTCTTCACGTAAACGCGCGGTAAAGCCCACCGGAATAGTGGATTTTACGATGATCGTCGCTTGCGGGTTAATTTCATTCACATCATGAATAACAGACTCAACCGATCTAGTATTGAAGTAATTGGTTTTTGGGTCATAGTCAGTTGGTGTAGCCACAATCACGTACTGAGCGCCTGTGTAGGCCTCTGTTTTATCTTCTGTAGCGCGAAAATTGAGCGTCTTTTCCGTTAAAAATTGCTCAATTTCTGCATCAACAATCGGTGATTGATGGTTGTTTAACATCGCCACTTTTTCAGGGATGATGTCCACGGCGACCACTTCGTGGTGTTGTGACAGCAACATGGCGTTAGATAAGCCGACGTAACCGGTTCCTGCGATTGCTATTTTCAAACTTGCCTCTCAAATCCTGCTAAAGATGTTACAGCTTATTGATATTATTGGTGGTAATAAGAACGATACCAATCCACAAATGCCTGAACACCCTGCTCAATAGAAACTTGTGGGCGATAACCAGTCACATTAAACAAGTCTTCTGTATCCGCCCAAGTGGTGTATACATCACCCGCTTGCATAGGTAAAAAATTTTTAATCGCTTCTTTACCCAGTGCTTTTTCCAGTGCAGAAATAAATTCAATCAATTTAACGGGTTGACCATTACCAATATTATAGATTCGATATGGCGCGCTGCTTTCTGCCGGTGATGCCGAAGGGTTATTCGGGTTTGTTTGTGGAATTATATCTGAAATACGGATCACACCTTCGACAATATCATCAACAAAAGTGAAATCACGACTGAGATTGCCGTTATTATAGACATCGATAGGCTCGCCCGCCAAAATAGCTTTCGTAAACTTGAATAAAGCCATGTCTGGGCGCCCCCATGGGCCGTAAACCGTAAAGAAGCGCAACCCAGTCGTTGGAAGCTGGTATAAATGCGAGTAGGAGTGCGCCATTAATTCATTGGCTTTCTTCGTTGCCGCATACAGTGAAATAGGGTGATCGGTTGCCATGTCCGTGGTAAATGGCGTCTTATCGGTCACTCCGTACACCGAACTTGAAGAGGCATAGACCAAATGCTTCACTTTTGCTTGGCGACAGCCTTCTAAAATAGCGAGGTGACCAGTCAAATTACTGTCTGCATAAGCAAATGGGTTTTCCAATGAGTAACGGACCCCCGCTTGTGCTGCTAGGTGAATGACTCGGTCAAATTGCTCTTGGGTACACAATACCCGAACGGTTTCACGGTCAGTGAGGTCAAGATGAATAAAGCGAAATAAAGGGAACTGCTCCAATAAATGTAAACGGGATTGTTTAAGCCCTTGATCATAATATGCATTTAAGTTATCAATCCCAACAACTTCATGTCCGTCCTCTAATAAACGCTGGCAAAGCTTAAAACCAATAAAACCCGCACTTCCCGTGACCAAATATTTCATATTCATTGTCTTCTAGCGTTAAACCATTCTTAAGCTCTGAATGAGCACCAAATTTCACAGAAAAAATACCTAAAATTAAGACAAAAATAATAACGAATGGTTTTGTTATTAAAACAAGAAAGCCTAAAAAAATAATAAATTTTAAGAAAGTATTAATATTTTAGGTAGGAAATAACAAAAAAGAGGGGAACAGCCGTAAATATCTACGGCTGATAATAACATACTATTGCATATCACCTTTATTGGCGTTAGCCGCTTCTAAAGTTCCATAAACATAGTTACGGTAGCTATCAAGTAACTTCTGGTCTTCACAATCATTCAGCTTGCCATCACATAAGTGACGCATTTTGATGTTGGCCTCATAAAATGGGGATATTTTTAAATTCGCTCTTTCCAATAAAATACCACCTAAGAAGGAAATATCGGTTAGCTGGCCCGTTTTGATCACCGTCCCTGATTTTAAATTATCCCGTAAGGTAAATTGTGTTAAGTAAGCGGGAGATGAAAATGAAGAATTATACTGATTTAAACTAATGCCTGGTTGATGGTCACCAAAATATAAAAACATCAACGGGCGCTCACGTTTTTCAATAAAGTCTGCAAAATTGCGTATTGATGCATCTGAAGTGGCGATTTTGTCCATATAATGGCTAAATTCACCCGCAGCATCAGGGTTTTTAATTTTGTCTTTTATGCCATAGTCATCACTATGACTCTCTTTATAAGGGCCATGTTCATACATGGTAAGAGAGAAAATAAATACAGGTTTATCTGTTTCTTGAGCTAAGATTTCTTTCACGTATTTCAGCATATCATCGGTGCTGATCGTCCATAAGTTATCTTGTAGTTTTCCTGGGTAGCCAAGTTCTTGTGGTTGAATAATTCTATCAACCCCAAGCGTTTCATAGGCATGGCCTGAATGGTATGCACCTTTATTAAAAGGAGTAAGTACCACAGTATAATAACCGTTGGCCTTCATTTCTTTGAATAAGCTATTTTTAAGGTGGTCAACGATAAAATAAAATACACCGCTTTTTTGCGCACCGAAATCATCGCTATTTAAGCCAGTTAAGGCGGAGAATTCAGATAACCAAGTTCCCCCTCCAAAAGTTTGTACCCGCATCTGACTATGCGCACTTACGCCATTATCTTGCTGGAACATAAATAAATTGGGAAGCTTGGTTCCTTCAGGTAAATCATAAATATGTGGGTCAACAGTAGATTCTTGTAGTAATAAAACGATGTCTGGCTTTTCTGATACCACATTATTTTCTAGGGAGATAGCAGCTGCTTTTTTCACAAAGTAATCAGCTGAACCTGCAAATTCAGGAGACTGATAACTCGCATTTTGTGCTGACATAATAATATTGGTCACTGTCCCTCGGCCTTTTGGCAACGTCTGAGACCATCTGTCATAATAATGTGAGCTTGTGAAGTTAATACTAAAATAACCTGCAACAATAAGAACGACACCAATAACGCGAGTAATCTTTGATTTACTTGGTTTGACCAACCGCCAGCTAATAACCCCATTAATGACTAATAATATAAGCAACCCGACCAATGCGACACCCGCTAACCAATAATGACCCAAGGTCCCCATATTGGAAGTGTCCGTCATGATATTGATATCACTAAAGAAGAGTTGTTCTTTGTAATAATGAACTTTTAACTGGTTCAGGAATTTAATGATGATAAATAATGTACTGGTAATAATCACAGAAAATAACCAGCGGGCTGTTAGCACCATTAAAATACCGAATAAAACGGCATATACACTGACCGATATGAGTGCAGGATAAATTACACTACCTTTTTCAAAGACTAAGAAAAGGGAGCCAATAAAGATCAATGCCAGATAAAAGCCTGCAAATAACTTTTTCTTCATTAGTTTTACCACAAGTTTAATATTGGAGGTTGCTATGAAGCACTACTATAACGGATTAAAACACTCAATTTATTCAACGAAAATGCCTTTATCTCGTAAATGGTGACCATCGCCTTTACGACGAGTAAAACCGCTTTTATCAAAAAACTCAAGAATTTGAATCGCGAGTTTTCGACCAATCCCTAATTCGTTACGAAAATCAGCCGCAAAAATAGCTTCATTTTCCAAGCAATAACGATGAATAAGTGAAGCAAAATAATTAATTTGTTCATGACTATAATAGCGGTCACGAACTATTGCTGTAATTAACCCCATTTGTGCCGCCTTTTTTAACACGCGGCGCATCGTATCTTCTTCATAACCACTTTCTAATGCTAAATCACGCACCCACCACGCCTCATTACGTGAAAATAATGGGTATATTTGTTGCCAAATCAGCTGCTGTTGCGCATCAAAAACCAACCCATGTTGAGGCATATGCAACCAGCCACGTGTTTGCTTAATAACATTGTCAGTAATTAGGTCATCAATGAATTTAAAGGCTAATGCTTCACTCATTGAAGGCAGAGCCATACGTTTTAAACGTGCTTTGCCAACACCAATTTGGTCACTGTGTATTTCATTAAATTTTTCAAGAGTTTGAACGATATGTTCTTTCGCTATTTGCGTTTTAAATATGGATAAAACGTGATTGCCAACCCGTTCCACATCCGTTTTTGCTAATAAGTTATCTAACGCCTCATGGGTGAGCTGCCGCGCCCAACTGTAATCCCGTAAATTAAGTTCACCTTGTGGAAGTTGTAACTTAAAGTGAGCCAGTTCGTCTTGTTCTCGGCAAAGCCTAGATAACCAATCCAAAAACTCTGGGAGTCTTTTACCTCGGCGTGGGGAAACCAAACGTATCACTCGAGCCCCACCTAACGTTTGGCGAGCGCTAATATCACGAATGATTAACCGGTCATTCTCTACTAACCATAATGGGGTATCTAAAATTAATTCTGCGAGAACAGGGGTTTCTCCTTGTTCCACTAATAATGATACTCGGCCAGTGATATGGCTTGCACCATGATAGAGATGCACAGGCTGCCAGTGCTTAATTAATGTATCGCATTCCAGTTCGACAATAACCCGTGTTGCAATAAATGCGGGTTGCTCTGCAAGTAACCAATCACCTCGAGTGATATTTTCTTTATCAATATCACCTGTCAAATTTAAAGCCACACGGTCCCCCGCGACAGCGAATTCAGATATTTGGTTTTGCCGGTGAATACCTCTGACACGAACTTGCTTATCCGCCCCAGTCACCCAAAGTGACTCGCCAACGTGAATTTTTCCCGCTAACGCGGTACCAGTCACCACAATCCCTGCACCTTTAACCAAAAAAACGCGGTCAATGGCTAAACGAAAACGACGTTGGATATTGGGATGTGAACCACTTTGCTGATGAAGCTGTTGCAGATATAACCGTAGCGCATCAATGCCACGCCCATCTTCAATAGACGTAATAAATAGTTTTGCATCTGGCCAACCTTGCTGAGCCAACTCAGAGGTAACTTGCTCCGTGACCTGTTCAATTCGCGAATGATCAACTCTGTCAGCCTTCGTCAGTATGACACTGACATTTTCACAGCCCGCTAGTCTTAAAATAGAAAGGTGTTCTAGGGTTTGCGCCATTACACCATCATCACAAGCGACAACCAAAAGCGCATGATTTATACCGCCAATCCCAGCCAACATATTGGCTAAAAACTTTTCGTGTCCTGGAACGTCGATAAAACCAATCGAGCTACCATCAGGCTGCGGCCAGTAGGCATACCCTAGGTCAATGGTCATTCCGCGCTTTTTTTCCTCGGGGAGGTGTGCGGTATTTACGCCAGTAATAGCTTGAATTAATGAGGTTTTGCCATGGTCAACATGGCCTGCTGTCGCAAAAATCATGAAAGTAAAGCCTGTAATAACGCATGTTCATCATCAAGACAGCGCAGGTCAAGCCACAATTTACCTTCTTTCATACGCCCAATCACAGGTTGAGGTAACTGACGCCATTGCGTAGCGAGTTGCTCTAATGTGCTACCTTTTCCATTTAATGGTGTAAAGGTTACCGCAAAGCTTGGAAGACGGTCGATGGGAAGTGAGCCGCTACCTATTTGTGAGAGGCAATGCTCAACTTCAACAATAAATTTATCCCCGTAAAAGGCTTGTAGAGCAACAACTATGCTTTCTGCGCTATCACGAATAGTTTCAGGATCTCGTGTTAGCCAACGTAATGTGGGTAATTCTGTTGTGAGTTTTTCGGGCGTTAAATACAGTTTTAGCGTTGCTTCAAGTGCAGCTAGAACCATTTTATCAACCCGTAAAGCACGTTTTAATGGATGTTTTTGAATTGCATCAATCCATTTCTTCTTCCCTAAAATAATCCCTGCTTGT
The DNA here is from genome assembly GCF_028479245.1 of Providencia sp. PROV223. Lineage (NCBI taxonomy): Bacteria > Pseudomonadati > Pseudomonadota > Gammaproteobacteria > Enterobacterales > Morganellaceae > Providencia > Providencia sp. PROV223. The sequence continues at coordinate 90,535 of NZ_JAMPNG010000009.1, read as the reverse complement.
GGACCACCGAGAAGTTTATCTCCAGAAATTGAAACTAAATCAATACCTTGAGAAAGGTAACTTTGTGGCATGGGCTCTGCGGGTAGCCCATAAGCCGTCATGTCAATCATCGAACCACTGCCTAAATCAATTGCCGTTGGTAATTGGTACTTTCTACCTAGCTCTGCAAGCTCTTCACCTTCAACTTCAGCAGTAAATCCTTCAATACTGTAATTGCTGGTATGCACTTTCATTAATAGTGCAGTTTGATCATTAATCGCATTCTCATAGTCACGTAAGTGGGTCCGATTTGTTGTTCCCACTTCAACTAATTGGCAGCCAGCCTGAGCCATGACATCAGGCACTCGAAAAGCCCCGCCAATCTCAACTAATTCACCACGAGAAACAATAACTTGCTGGCCATTCGCAACCGTTGCTAACAATAATAAAACTGCGGCAGCATTATTATTAACAATACACGCATCTTCTGCGCCAGTGAGCTCACACAGTAAATCAGCAATCGCACGGTCACGATGCCCACGCATCGCGCCATCTAGAGAATATTCTAATGTGACAGGCGAACTCATCACTTGGCTAACCGCATTCACGGCTGTGGTCGACATTACCGCACGGCCTAAATTGGTATGTAACACCGTACCGGTCAAGTTAAACACGTTTTTTAGGGCACTTTGCCCTAAAGCTTGATGGCGTTGAGCTAACTCTTTTACCCAATCTTCCTGCCAGGCAGGTAATTTCCCTGCCTGTGCAATACAGGTTCGAGCTTGCTCTTGCATCTCACGTAAACATGCAGTGACCCAGTGAGCCCCTGATTGTTCAATCAATATTTGCACTTCATCGAGTTGCAATAATTTATCAATCGCAGGAAGTTGGCGATATAAAACCAAGTCTGATTCAGCCATAGTCACGATTCTCTTTTACCGCTTATTTTTCACCAGGGAACAAGAACGGATTAATACTGCTACGTGCAAAACCTTCTTCTTCCATGCGAGCATCTAAAATAATTGACGCTAAATCATCAGCGACAGCTTCAACTTTAGCTTCTTTTTCTTGATAAAGGATTTTCAGATAGCTACCACAATCACCACAGCTTTCAGCTTTAACAGCCGCATTTTCATCATCCAATGACCAATAATTCAATTTACCCGTTTGCTCACAGTTACTGCATTTAACGCGCACCATATGCCATTCAGTTTCACATAAATTACAGTGCAAATAACGTAAACCTTGTGATGTACCAATTTGCACAATACTCGACACTGGCATGCTATTACATACAGGGCAGAAATGACGATGGTCACCATGTTCTGCACGCGCTTTACCCGGGATATTTGCTGCCATTTGTGCCCAATACACCGATAATGCAGCCCAAATAAACATCGATTTATCCGCAGGAACTTTTTCAAATTCTTCATTTAGCAGCGCAGTTGCCATAGCTTCAAGTTCTGTTTCAGACGCTTTATTCAGGTTTTCTAACGCAGGGCGTACAGACTCAGGCACGACTGGCATTAATTCGGCAATAATTGCCGTCAATAATTTGTGCCAATGTGTTGTGCGTGGAAATGTTTTTGCATCCAATGGCGAATTATTGGTATTTGTTGAACGCTCAAGGATAGATGCCATATCCATTTCTAATGGATTATCATGCTGTGCATTATGTTGCGCGGTTGCCACTTCAGCGGCAAAATTCAGATAATCTGCAAAAGGATGTTCTCCCGCACCAAGTTCTTTAAGTCGCTCAGCACGGCGCTGATATAAGCTTTTTAAGTTAGGAAACAGAACTGGTGGAATAAAACCAATTCCTTTTTCTTTCAATCTTTCTTGTCCTAACTCTTCTTTAGGAACGATACGAATACCCATTGCGTTCTCTCTTTTCTATTTTTTTATAACGACAATTCCCGAGAAAAGGCTATTTATTTTCTCGAAAGCGTTTTGCTCATCATATTTATATCCGCGAAAGCGGTTCTCTAATGTTCAGGATAAAACAAAAGTCATCTTGAGGCTACTCTAGCCCCTGAATTATCCCTTCCATTAACCCGGAGTAGATCAAGGTAAATGTAAATCAGGATGATGATTGTTTTATTTGATATAAATAAATTGTTATCACTAGGATAAAAATTCTGAAGTTATGGTTTGAAGTGGTTATGACTACAAGCTTATGCTGCAAGCAGCCTTCTATTTGCAACAGGAATAGGTATTTCACTCTTATCTCAGGAGTTTTTTATTGCCGTTCTTCAATAAGAAATAAATAAAAACATAAATATATTTAATATCATATCTACTGTACCTTTTAGATAAAAATAAATATAAAAAGCATTTATGGTCAATAGAATACGCGACCAAATACTATTCGGTCGCGTAACAATGAAATAACAGTTTTGCTTCTTTAGGGGTATAACAGTCCCTTTGGTATCATCAAAATACCAAATAAAAAGCCAATATTGTTAACAACGAATTAGGTTTTAGATTTTCAGTAATTCAGGGTAATACATACGCTTAATTGCGAGCTCTAAACCTCTAACTTCTGCTAAACCTTTTAAGCGCCCAATAGCGGAATAGCCTGGATTGGTCACCTTTTTCAAATCATCTAAAATTTGGTGGCCATGGTCTGGTCTCATTGGAATGGGTGCAAGTCCCGCAGCATAGCGTTTTTGTTCAACCGCTAAAATGGCTTTGACCACTTCAAACATATCAACATCACCTGCAATATGATTGCCTTCATGGAAGGTATTCGGGTTATTTTCTCTCACCGTTGAACGTAAGTGCGTGAAATGAATGCGATCACCAAATTCATTAATCATTTTTACTAGGTCGTTATCGGCTCGTACACCATAAGAACCTGTGCACATAGTAAACCCATTATGAATACTATCGCAGCTTTGCTTAATAAACCGCATATCTTCAATGGTAGAAACAATACGTGGCAGGCCTAAAATTGGGCGTGGAGGGTCATCAGGGTGAATAGCTAAAACCACATTTTCTTCTTCACAGACAGGAACGATTTTCTGCAAGAAATAACGTAAGTTCTCACGTAACTGATTTTCATCAATATTATTATACAGCGCCAAGCGCTCACGGAATTGGTCTAATGTATAACCTTCTTCCGCACCCGGTAGCCCTGCGATGATGGTTTTAATCAGGTTTTCAATGTCATCAGATGACATATTGGCATAATACTCAGCCGCTTCTTTAACTTCTTGTTCTGAATAACTCTCTGCCGCATTTTCACGCTTTAAAATATGAATTTCAAACGCAGCAAAAGCAATATTATCAAACCGTAACGCTTTGGAGCCATCCGGTAGCGTGTAAGCAAGGTCAGTACGCGTCCAATCTAGAATTGGCATAAAATTATAGCAAATGGTCTTAATACCACAGGATGCTAAATTACGAATACTCTGTTGGTAATTTTGAATATAGAGATCAAAATTACCTTGTTGAGTTTTAATATCTTCGTGAACAGGAATACTTTCCACGACAGACCAAACTAACCCAGCATCTTCAATAATAGCCTTACGCTTTAAAATCTCCTCGACACTCCAAACTTCACCGTTAGGAATATGGTGGAGCGCAGAGACGATACCTGTCGCCTCTGCTTGCCTAGCATCACTTAAAGAAACAGGGTCATTAGGACCGTACCAACGCCACGTATGCTCCATGAGTACTTCTCCTTCGATTATTCAAAAATAGTCTGATAAGGAATTGTTTCAAATAGGTAACCATCAAAATTGGGGTCATCAAAATCAGAAAGCTGCATTAGCGTATTTTTGACATTCTCTAAATGCTGCCACATCTCTTTTTTAGCCAACTCCGGATCACGTTTTTGTAGTGCATTTAAAATATTTTCATGATCAACCAACCACTTTTTTCGGTAAGTCGTGTTGTCAATATGTTCGTGAAGCTTATCCCACATAGGGCTTTGTAACCGCACAGCCCAGATATCATCAATAATCTTCGCCATCATGTCATTCTTGCTTGCGCGAGCAATTAACACATGGAACTTATGATCATTAGCATCGTCACTTTCATTATTCGCGACTTTGATTCGCTCATCTTCTAATAATGCGCGGATCTCTTGGATATCGGCTTTTGTTGCTGACAAAGCAGCGCATGCAGCTATTGCACTTTCAATCACTTGGCGAGCTTGCAGTATTTCAAAAGGGCCATGATCTAAACTTTTAATTTCATCAATCAATAGGTCTGGATGATTAATGACATAAACCCCAGAACCTTTCTTGATAGAAACCAATTTTTCAATTTCCAACATGATGAGTGCTTCACGTACCAATGAGCGACTAACATCATATTTTTTAGCGATCTCACGCTCTGGCATTAAACGACTTCCTATCGGATATTCACCAGATGCAATGAGCTCTTTTAACTGCTGACCTAGGTATTGGTACGAGCGGTATTGAGTTTTCATATATATGTACAACGCGTTGTCGAATTAAATTTAGTTCTTCCATTGTAGATTATCGTCCCTCATTACAATGGTCAACCAATTTATCCACTATTTCCGCAAAATTAGTTAACCAATTTGTGATCAGATTCACTTATTGTCGTCTTTTTAGTCATTGTTTTTTAATTTACCGATTGATAGAGTGAAAAAAAGAGAATTTGGTCAACCAATAAATAAACCACTTTGAGTATTTCATGGTAATTTGGTTGATCAGTTGGTTAACAAGTAATAGGGATTTGGGCCAAAATGAAAATTATAAAAGCAGAAGTCTTTGTATGTAGCCCCGGTCGTAATTTTGTCACATTAAAAATTACAACCGATGAAGGCGTATATGGATTAGGTGATGCCACCCTTAACGGGAGGGAGCTCTCTGTAGCATCCTATCTTCAAGATCACCTCTGTCCTCAGCTAATAGGCCGTGACCCACATAAAATTGAAGATATTTATCAGTTCTTCTATAAGGGAGCTTACTGGCGTAGAGGCCCAGTTACGATGTCCGCCATTTCTGCGATTGATATGGCACTGTGGGATATTAAAGGCAAAATTGCCAACCTTCCGGTCTATCAGTTACTCGGTGGCGCTTCTCGTGAAGGAGTGATGGTTTATTGCCACACCACGGGTACCGATATTGCTGAAACACTAGATAACTACGCAAAATATAAAGAAAAAGGTTTTAAAGCGATCCGTGTGCAGTGTGGCATTCCAGGAATGGCAACTACCTATGGACAGAGTAAAGGAAAAAACCTTGCTTATGAACCTGCCACAAAAGGCCATCACCCCGAAGAACAACTTTGGTCAACCGAAAAATATCTGGATTTTATGCCCAAACTGTTTGAAGCCGTTCGGGACAAATACGGATTTAATGAACACCTTCTACACGATATGCACCATCGCTTGACCCCTATTGAAGCGGCTCGCTTCGGTAAAAGTATTGAAGATTATCGATTATTTTGGATGGAAGACCCAACACCAGCAGAAAACCAAGCTTGTTTTAGATTAATTCGTCAACATACCGTCACCCCAATCGCCGTAGGTGAAGTTTTTAATAGCATTTGGGATTGTAAACAACTGATTGAAGAGCAACTCATCGATTATATCCGCACCACAATTACCCATGCCGGAGGTATTACAGGCATGCGCCGAATTGCGGACTTTGCATCGCTTTATCAAGTCAGAACCGGTTCTCATGGTCCATCTGACCTATCCCCAATTTGCCATGCTGCCGCCTTACACTTTGACCTTTGGGTACCCAATTTCGGCGTTCAAGAGTTTATGGGCTATTCAGAAGAAATGTTGTCCGTATTTACGACTAACTGGACGTTCAACGATGGTTATATGCACCCAAGTGATAAGCCCGGTTTAGGTATCGATTTTGATGAAAAACTGGCAGCGAAATACCCGTACAACCCAGCTTATCTTCCAGTCGCTCGTCTCGAAGACGGCACGTTGTGGAACTGGTAATTTTTATTTTATTCGGAGTCAAATATGAAAGCTGTAAAATCGGTAGTAATCAAAGAACCCAATACATTATTGATTGAAGAACGTTCAGTTCCTGAACCGGCTGAAAACCAAGTACAAATAAAAGTTCGCTTAGCTGGTATTTGTGGTTCTGACAGCCATATCTACCGTGGCCATAACCCATTTGCAAAATATCCACGTGTGATTGGCCATGAGTTTTTCGGTGTCATTGAAAAAGTGGGTTCAGGCATAGATAGCAAACGCATTGGTGAACGAGTCTCTATCGACCCTGTCCTTAGCTGTGGTCATTGTTACCCATGCTCAATTGGTAAACCAAATGTGTGTGAAACACTAGAAGTATTGGGTGTTCATACTGATGGCGGGTTCACTGAATATGTCAATGTCCCTGCGGCTAATGCTTATACTATTCCTGATTCAATCAGCGATGAGTGTGCCGTTACCGTTGAGCCATACTCTATTGCCGCCAACGTGACTTCGCATGTTCATCCAACTCAAGATGACATCGCATTAGTCTATGGTGCGGGTACGATTGGGTTAACCTGCGCACAGGTTCTCAAAGGGGTTTATCAAGTCAAAACCTTGATCATGGTTGACCGCGTGGCTGAGCGTTTAGCTAGAGCAAAAGATTGTGGTGCTGATATTGTCATTGATAACTCACAAACCCCACTACCAGATCAACTCAAAACACTGGGTCTTCGCCCAACGTTAGTACTTGATGCAGCTTGCCATCCCGCTATCTTACAAGAAGCCGTCTTGATTGCTTCTCCCGCAGCAAGAGTTTCTATTATGGGCTTTTCAAGTGAAGCAAGTGCCGTTACACAGCAAAGTATCACCAGCAAAGAGATTTCATTGTTTTCTTCACGTTTGAATGCCAAAAAATTCCCTGAGGTGATTAGCTGGATAGAATCTAAAAAAATTGACCCAACGAAAATCTTGACGCATCAGTTCCCATTCACTGAAGCGCAAGAGGCAATCTTAACCTTTGAAAAAGACCAGAAAACCTGCTGTAAAATTCTTTTAACCTTTTAATTTAATTAAAAAAACTAAATCCGATTTGGATACTACCCTACGTGATTAATAGGATAATAATATGAATACTCAGTCAATTGACCCATCAGGGAAAGTGGAACGCAGTTCTGGCGATCTAACCAAAGCTGCAGTTTCTGGCTGGCTAGGAACCGCTCTAGAGTTTATGGATTTCCAGCTTTACTCGTTAGGTGCAGCACTTGTTTTCCATGAAATATTTTTCCCTGAACAATCCGCTTCAATGGCATTAATTCTTGCGATGGGAACTTACGGTGCCGGATATGTCGCACGTATTGTTGGTGCGATTTTCTTTGGTCAAATGGGCGACCGAATCGGCCGTAAAAAAGTACTCTTTATCACCATCACCATGATGGGGGTGTGTACTACATTAATCGGGGTATTACCAACCTACGCACAGGTAGGTATCCTCGCACCGCTGTTATTAGTTCTCTTGCGAATTATTCAAGGCTTAGGGGCAGGCGCTGAAATTTCGGGTGCAGGTACCATGCTAGCAGAATATGCACCAAAAGGCCGTCGTGGTATTGTGGCCTCATTAGTGGGTCTGGGAACAAACTGTGGCACATTAAGCGCAACTGCAATTTGGGCTGTCATGTTCTTCTGGTTAGATAAGTCAGACTTATTGGCTTGGGGCTGGCGTGTACCTTTCTTGGCAAGCTTCGTGGTAATGCTGTTTGCAGTATGGTTACGACTGAATCTGAAAGAAAGCCCTGTATTTGAGAAAGTGCAAAATACGGAAGAACAAGAAGCCAAAGTTGCAGTACAAACACCACCGAAAGAAAGTTTCTTTGCCATGTTTAAATCTAAAGCATTTTGGTTAGCGACTGGCATTCGTTTCGGTCAAGCAGGTAACTCTGGGTTAATTCAAACTTTCTTAGCAGGATATTTGGTTCAAAGCCTGTTGTTTGATAAGAGTATTCCAACTGATGCGATCATGATCAGCTCCGTTGTCGGTTTCCTAACTATTCCTGTGATTGGTCTGATATCCGATAAATTTGGTCGTCGTATTCCTTATATTATTCTTAGCTTATCTGCTATGTTGCTCGCCTATCCGATGTTATCTGTCATCGTCGATGGTGCGAACAGTGTTAGCTTAATTACCATCTGTATTATTATCGTTCATAACTGTTCAGTACTCGGATTATTTGCCTTAGAAAATATTACGATGGCTGAAATGTTCAACTCACGTAATCGCTTCACCGGTATGGCTGTGGCCAAAGAAATTGGTGGCTTAATTGCCTCTGGCTTAGGCCCAGTTCTAGCAGGTATTTTCTGTAGTGTCACCGGAAGCTGGTGGCCAATTGCCATCATGATCATCATTTACTCTGCCATTTCATTAATCAGCGCCATCATCATGCCTGAAGTGAAAGATCGTGATTTAACCAGTACGTTGGATGCTGTTGAAGAGGCTGAACAACAAAAAGGTAAAGTGAAATATGCAACTGTCAACCAATAACCTAAACCAATTACCTGCGAATATCAAAGTACCAAGCTATGATAGGGAGCAGATAAAGGTAAAAATGCTTCACTTAGGTTTCGGCGCGTTCCATCGCGCCCACCAAGCCATCTTTGCGGATATTTTAGCTACAGAACAGCAGAGTAATTGGGGTTTTTGCGAAGTCAATTTAGTCGGTGGCGAGCAACAAATTGAAGATTTACTCGCTCAAGATTGCCTTTATAACGTAGTTGAAATGCAAGGCGATAATTGGCAAACCCGTACGGTGGGGGTGGTAAAAGAAGCATTACACCCAACCATTCACGGAATTGATGCTGTTATCAATCGCATGTTAGACCCTAACATTGCCATCGTTTCCATGACTGTTACTGAAAAAGGTTATTGCTATGTACCCGCGACAGGCTCGATTGATTTTGCTAACCCCGCTATCGCACATGATTTAGCCTCACCAAATGCTCCAAAATCATTGCCGGGCCTGATTGTTGAAGCGTTAAAACGCCGTAAAGCACTGGGTATTGCACCATTTACAGTCATGTCCTGTGATAATATGCCTGAAAATGGCCATATCACGAAAAATGTCATTTTAGCGATGGCCGCAAAACAGGATATCGCACTGGCCAATTGGATTGAAGCCAACGTCACTTTTCCATCTACCATGGTGGATAGAATTGTACCTGCCATGACACCAGATACTGCAGAGAAAATTCAATCTCAACTGGGCCCTATCGTCGATAACGTCGCCATTGCCTGTGAGCCATTTCGCCAGTGGGTGATTGAAGATAATTTTGTCGCGGGTCGTCCTGAGTGGGAAAAAGCGGGCGCTCAATTAGTGACAGATGTCATTCCATTTGAAGAAATGAAACTGCGCATGTTAAATGGTAGCCACTCTTTCCTTGCATATTTAGGTTATTTGGCTGGTTATCAATACATTAATGAGTGCATGCAGGATAGCGCTTATGAAAAAGCGGCTTATCACTTGATGGTCAATGAGCAAGCGCCAACGTTATCCATCAAAAATGTGGATTTACCCGCCTATGCTAATGCCCTGATTGAGCGTTTCAAAAATACGGGGTTGAAACATCGAACTTGGCAAATCGCGATGGATGGAACGTTGAAATTATCTCAACGTTTACTCGACTCTATCCAAATTCATCTTAAAAACGGCCGATCATTTGATTATTTAGCCTTAGCGGTTGCAGGATGGATGCGTTATGTCAGCGGAAAAGATGATCATGGTGCAGAAATTCAAGTCAGCGACCCACAGGCTGTAAAATTGGCTGAACTAGTTGCAAACAGCACTGATGATGAAAGTCGTGTTCATGCACTGCTTTCTCTCAACAGTTTGTTTACCAAAGAACTCGTTAATAATTCGTTGTTTACTGAAAAGGTGACTGCATTCTACCTTTCACTACGTGATAACGGTGCCCAAAAAACGGTTGAAGCGCTTAACCACCAGCACGCCTTGTAACAACATCTTAGTAGGCGGGGCTTCCCCCGCCTCTTTCACTCAAACTAGTTTGAATCTATTGGCATTCCTTTATTTTCTTTCGAAAACTGATGTCCAAAGAAAAATATCAAACACAATGGGATTAATGTAGCAAATAAAGCGTATTCCTTTGCAAAATCAGCTAATAACACCATCATGAAAGCCCCGCCAGCAAAACCCAATAGCGTCAGAAAATAACAATAACTTTTATATAATGCACTTTTTCTTTCTTGGCCTTTAAATGCAATAGATTCTGCCAATGAACTAAAGCCAAGTTGCACATTCAAAGTAACCGCAATATTGCCATATAGCATGCCATTAATCTTATGAAACGCATTACCTTGCATTCCCGCAATAAAAGAAAGAGCCCAAACAGCATGAAACCCATTTGACTGTACGTTAAATAAAAAAATATAAATAATAAGTAATAATAAAAGGACAATTTCCAGTGACAATAACGTAAATGTCCAAGTTTTTTCATCAGTATTATAGCGATAACGGATCCATGCCAACAGCATTGCTCCCGCACCAAAGGAAATAATAGAAATAATATAAGGCAACACTGCGGTTAGGCCGTGCTTAGCAAACTCATAGCCTAACATAATAATATTGCCTGACTGAAAAGTAGCGAATGATTTAGTCGTAAAAAAGGCATATCCATCGAGCATTCCTGACGCAATAGCTAATAAAAATGCGATAGTGGGTAGCTGCATAAAAGGAACTTTTGGAGAGGAAATCATAGTTTACTTACCTGTCTTGATGATTCTTTTTCTGACTGACTTAGTCGACTAATAATCGAGGTGATGTATACCGTAAAAATAGGAAAAACCGTCATACCGGTAGCCGCTAGAATAGTGGTAATGACTTTGCCAGCACTCGTCACAGGGATAATATTTGAACCCAATGTGGTGACAGTCATTGCCGCCCACCAAATGGCATCCCCATACGTTTTAACATCAACATTAAGACCCCTTTCGAAAATGTAAAAAATTAAGCTAATAAAATAAACCGTTGAAAATAACAAAATCATATAAGATAAAAATAATGCTGTCGTATTTCGTTTTACAACCATCATCATAAGCATGACAAACGCTGCACCACCACGAAATAAGGGGATAAACCGAATAAGATAAATTTGCTCCTCAGTAAATTTTATCGATGTGTAATCCAATATGGTTAAATACGGAACAGATAACAAAACGATAATCGCGTATTTTTTGACAAACTTTTTTTTATTTTTTGAAATAAATAAAAAAATAAAAAAATCACATGTAAAATAAATACAGATCCAAAATTGAATATCAAAGTAAATTGACCGCTTAAGAAAGGGGTCATGATTAAAGGTTTCAATAGAAATACTCGCTATTAAAACCAACGAGGCCACAATCCCTAAAAAATGAAGTGTTTTAATCCACGTTTCTTGACTACCAAACTGTCGAAAAGTCAGCATATTAATAATCTAATTATTGAAGCCATTAATAGGGCTTTTATTCATGATAAGATCCCGTTGCTATTTCTCTAACAACAACGGGAAAATATAAACATTACTGTGTTAACGGGGGAAACCAAATAGCTTGCTGACCACTCACCAACCGTTCTTGGTTAATCCACGTAAAAGGAGCAGGTACCTGAGCTTGCAAACGCACATCTTCAGCCCCTCGTTGTGCTGTTAAGGTTGGAGTAAGCACGACAGGCTCTGGCCCATAAATAGCCGCTGACGTAGAATCACGTTCGTTTCGTCCTCCACAAACCACCCATAATTGGTTTAATGTCGCGATGGCATAAGGGATAAAATCGGCACGTCCTGTCGGCGGCTCTTCAACCGAAAAAAGATGGCTATCAATTTCTACTTTTAAATCACTCGGGATACCGGCTGGCGCAGCAAGGATATCAGCGCGTAACGTACTGTATAACCCCCCTAATTCAGGAACATCTAATTCATGTGCAGCCGCCAGTGCAATACGCCCAATTGGCGTTGCTGTCACACTCACAGAACTACCCGCTGTTGCCCAGCCACTATCTCGCTCATTAAGATGTGTAACGCGATAGCGCGCTAATATTTCCCCTAATGGCCCTGCAAGCACCACCGTATGGAACAATCTATCCGTTTCAATTTCAGGGTAGCTTCCAACAATATACCCTTTCCCCTTTTGAGCCGCCTTACTCAATGTTTGCTCAAAAATGCCCCCTTGTTGTTCGGCATAAGACAAAATAATGTTGGGATCGTTGGTATAAGGTAGCGCAGAAAGCTCAGGAAGAACCAGCAGCTCATTTTCTCCCACTTGGATTGAGTCTAGCTTAGAAACTGATTTTTCCCACTGCGCCGCAATCAGCGTTGTTTGCGTTATTGTTGATGTGGCATTGATATCTGTCGGGCTACGATGAAAAGCAAGCATTGGGAAATATAATTCAGGCCAACGCTTCGCCAGTAATGCATCGCGCTGTTTATCCGCTTCATCTAAGTCAATCATCGCACTGTATATGCCATTTAACCCCGGTTCTAACTCTAATGGGCTAAGCACTGGAGATTGAGCCACTTTATGTCCTGATGGCGCCCATACGCTCGAACCACCATTATAATAGAGCTGCCCTTTGGTAATTGGATTAGTTTCAATTCCACTACGTGTTGCACAAATTACCCAAACACCATTGAAAGCACTCATATGCTGTACATGCGCAACGGTTGAGTGATCCCCAAGCATTTCAGCAGGACTCGCGTTAGGCATCATACGGTCGGATACTGAATGCCAACCAATGATTTGTGCCCCTTCTAATGCGGCTAAACGTACATATTGCCAGTAGGTATCATCATAACAAATCAGTAATGCAATACGGCCAATTGGTGTTTCAAAGGTTTTGACGCCAGTATTACCTGGAGCAAATACTTTTTGATCTTGAGAATTTAGGCCTATTTTACGATATTTACCAATAATGCCTTCCGGCCCCATCAAAACAGCTGAATTATAAGCCAGTCCAGTTTCGCTATCCCGCTCCGCAATACCCACACTCATATACATTCCTGTTCGAGCCAATACAGGCAGTATTGCAGCGGTCGTTTTGCCAGGAATAGTATCTAAATAAGGTGCTAATTCTGTAGAGTCCGAAAATAAATAACCACTCACAGCCGTTTCTGGAAATACGGCATAATTTATCCCTTGAGCGGCCACTTTTTCTGCCGCTTCAACTAAACGTTGAATATTTCCATTTAAATCTCCCCATGCAGGAATAAAATCAACGGCTGCCACCTTACTACTTTTTTTTATTTCAGCAATACTCATACAATAATCCTTATTCAAAGAATTTATTAGTAAATAAATAATTTTTTGCTATTAATAAAAATAAATATTAAATAGGAAGAACATTTCTATAATTCCAAATAATTTAGGTAATAATAGCTTGAGTGTAGCGGCTATATTTGAATACATCGAGTATCTAAATATAGCCGCTAATATTAATTTTCTTTTTTAGAGAGTCATATTAAGAGCGAATTTAATGTTATTAATTAAATAACATTATTTTTTTTCATTTCCATAATTTGTTCATCACTATAACCAAGCTCTTTTAACACTTCGTTATTATGTTCCCCTAACAATGGAGCACTTTTAATTTCAGGAATAAACGCTGAAAACTTCATTGGGCAACCCACCGTTAAATATGAGCCTCGTTTTGGTTGTTGAACCTCGACAATTGAGCCACTACGACGCAAAGAAGGGTCTTCCATAATTTCTTTCATACTTAATACTGCAGAACATGGCACATCAAACTGATCAAAATAATCGGTTAGTGCATGTTTATCTTTGTCTTTGGCGATTTCTTCGATTGCATCCCATACATCTTGGATATGGCTTGCACGTGCCTGTGTAGTAGCAAAAGCAGGGTCAGTCTTCCATTCTGGGCGCCCAATTGCATCACAGGTATTTTCCCAATTATGATCTTGATTAATAAAATAAATATAGGCATTTGGATCAACATCACTGCCTTTACATTTGAGCATCGTCCCCGGCTGGCCACCCCCACTCGCATTTCCCCCACGGGGAACTGCATCACCAAATGTTCCATTGGAATATTGAGGATACTCCTCTAAGAAACCGAGTTTTTCTAAACGTTGTTGATCACGTAATTTCACACGACATAAATTAAGCACCGCATCTTGCATCGACATCGTAACACGTTGCCCTTTACCTGTTTTTTCTCGGTGTAATAATGCCGTCAGTATGCCTATCAATAAATGCATCCCCGTGTTACTGTCCCCCAATGCCGCAGCGCTTACCGTCGGAGGGCCATCAGGAAAACCTGTCGTTGATGCTGATCCTCCTGCAGATTGAGCAACATTTTCATAGGCTTTAACATTCGCATAGGGCGAATTTTCATTAAACCCTTTAATCGAGCCAAAAATTAACCGAGGATTAAGTTCTTGAATGTACTCCCACGTAAACCCCATATGGTCGATAGCCCCCGGATGAAAATTTTCAACTAATACATCAGACTGACGTATTAATTTCTCCATCACGGCTTTTCCCTCTGGGGTTTTGGTATTAAGCTCTAAAGAGCGTTTATTACTATTTAACATCGTAAAATATAACGCATCGACATCAGGGATATCTCGTAATTGATTACGAGTTACATCCCCAACCCCTGGACGTTCAATTTTGATTACATCAGCACCGAACCAAGCAAGCATTTGTGTACAAGATGGGCCTGACTGGACTCCAGTAAAATCAAGAACACGTATCCCATCAAGCGGTTTTGAAGAAGTCATAATTCACCTTTTTACAAAACTGCCATGGCGTCATTTCTCACGCCATGGCAACTCATTTTGACCTATTTATTCTTTCTATGAAACAAGTCGAGAGATATAGATCCACGCTGGAGCTGCGATGATAAAACCAAGCACACTCACCGCCAGCGATGCTGTTCCTGTCCGGGTATACAGATTAAAGCGACTCGCAATAATTATTCCAGAGAAAGCAGGTGGCAACGCCCCGGCTAATACCATCATTTGCAGTTGCTCTGTCCCCATATTAAACATCATACCTGCCAGTAACATTAACCCTGGCATTAACACTAGCTTTAATAACGTGTTATAGACAATCTCACCATCGAACTCGAACTTATTCGCGGCTAATGTCAGGCCCGCAGCAAATACCGCAACACCGGAGTTTGCTTTCGCAATTAAATCAAATGTCGGGTCCCAAACCGTTGGAATTTTCACACCAACCAGTACCAAAGCAGTCGCGAGTACCGGAGCCCATACGACAGGTTCTTTAAAGGCTGAGATTAATGCATCCATACCGCCACCGCCTTTTTTCCCTTCTGCATCAGATGGGTTCAGTAAGAACAAGCCGATAGGGATTGTAATGGCATTAACGATGATGGATATAATGGCAACAACTAACCCCGTTGAAACGGTTTCACCATAAATAGGGTCTAGAACCGCAAACCCTAAGAAACCAATTGTCGGAGAACCTGCAATTAATGCACATACCGCAGCTTCGCCACGACTATGTTTAAAAATATATTTACAGCTAAAGAAAGAGAAAAAGAAACAAACGAGCAAGACCACAAATGAAATAATAGTCAATTTAGCGTCTGCAAATATCATTTCTCGATTAGCACGCGCGATAGACACAAATAATGCAGCAGGTAATGCGTAATTTAATACCAACTTATTAAATGCTTTCGCTTGGTCACTGGTAAACACATTTCGTTTACCACTCACATAACCTAGTACCATAATAATAATGATAGGTAATAGGTCGCTCATAAAAATCTTATACATAAAATCAGCCATAAGACCCACCTATTTGGCAATAAGACCCCGTACGCAGCTCATCAATATGAGCCGCGTAAGGTAATCTTTGTTAGTTAACGTGATGCTGCGTTAATTCTTCACTACAGACTTCGGATTTAAATTACCAATATGGCCACTTTCCGTTCCAACAGCAGGGTCAATAACGACATTTATCAAGGTTGGATGACCCGATGTTAAACCTGCCTTCAAGGCTTCCTGTATCTCTGCTGGCGTTGTTGCTTGATAACCAATGCCACCAAAAGCCTCGATCATTTTGTCATAACGCGCTCCACCCATTAAAACTGTAGGGGAAGGGTCTTGGTCACCATGGAGATTTACGCCATCACCACGGTAAATCCCACCATTATTGAAAATCAAAATGGTGACCGGCAATTTGTAACGACAAATCGTTTCAATTTCCATACCACTAAAGCCGAATGCACTATCGCCTTCAATCGCTACAACAGGCTTACCACTGGTTACAGCAGCACCAACTGCATAGCCCATTCCAACGCCCATCACGCCCCAAGTTCCACAATCTAAGCGTTTACGTGGTTGGTACATATCAATAATATTTCGTCCGTTATCAAGCGTGTTAGCACCTTCATTGACGACATAAACATCTTGGTGATCGACCAGCACATCACGGATTGCACGTAAGGCGTTAAAGTAATTCATAGGAGAAGTGTCAGTGTTTAACTTAACTGCCATTTTCTCGACATTAATTTTCTTGTGCTCATCAATACTAGCAAGCCATTCCGTTGGAGATTTAACAGGGATTGATTTAAGCCCTGCCAATAAAGACTCGATACTTGAGTAAATATCACCAACAACAGGTGCGGTTATTGGGCGGTTACTATCAATTTCAGAAGGTTCAATATCTAACTGAATGAATTGAGTTTCTGGTGACCAGTGCTTACCTTTACCATGATCAAGTAACCAATTAAGGCGAGCTCCCATTAACACCACAACATCCGCACTGGATAAGGCATATGAACGAGCAGATGCCGCTGACTGAGGATGCGTATCTGGTAACAGCCCTTTTGCCATTGACATCGGTAAATAAGGGATACCCGTCGTTTCAATAAATTGACGAATATTGTCATCTGCTTGAGCATAAGCGGCGCCTTTACCCAAAATAATTAATGGCCGCTTAGCTGAGGCGAGCAGCTTAAGGGCTTTATTCACTGAATCGGGTGATGGAATTTGTCTTGGCGCAGGGTCTTCGACTGTAAAAATGGTTTTATCCGCCGCGTCTTTATCCATCACGGCAGACAACACTTCCGTTGTTAAATCAAGATAAACTCCACCTGGACGGCCTGATACCGAAGCGCGGATTGCTCGCGCGAGTGCGATACCAAGGTCTTCGGGTTTATTCACACGATAAGACGCTTTTACAAAGGGTTTTGCCGTGTTCATTTGGTCTAATTCTTCGTAATCACCCTGCTGCAAATCAATTATTGCTCTGTCGCTCGAACCACTGATTTGAATCATTGGAAAACCGTTGGTGGTTGCATTAGCCAGCGCCACCATGCCATTTAAAAAACCTGGCGCCGAAACCGTTAAGCAGATACCCGGTTTTTGGGTGATAAAACCACTAATTGCAGCCGCATTACCCGCGGATTGTTCATGGCGAAATCCAATATAGCGAATACCTTCAGCTTGTGCATGCCTTGCCATGTCAGTCACTGGAATTCCAACAACACCGTAGATTGTATCAATGCCATTTTTTTTAAGCGCATCGACAATAATATGCATACCATCAGTCAGGTTTTGGGTTTGATCAGCAGACATGTCTACCTCATAATTAACTGATTAAAAGATTAAAGGGAGTGATAAGCCACTCCCAATTTTTAAAATTAGATCGCTTTGTTCGCGCGCATAGCTGCAATTTCATCTGCGCTATAGCCTAATTCAGTTAGGACTTGATCTGTGTGCTCACCCAACAATGGCGCGCTTTTGATATCAGGTGTAAATGAGGAGAATTTCATCGGGCAACCCACCGTCAAGTAAGTCCCGCGTTTTGGTTGTTCAACTTCAACAATACTTCCACTCTTACGCAGCGATTGGTCTCGTGCAATTTCACGCATACTGAGTACAGGGGCGCAAGGTACACCGTATTTACTCAAATATTCGACTGCTTCATGTTTATCTTTATCTGCTAAGAATTTTTCAATTTCAGCAAAAATATCAAAAATATGAGGTTGACGAGCCTTTGGTGTATTGTAAGCAGGGTCAGTTGCCCATTCAGGCTTACCAATAGCGACACAGGTTTGCTCCCAGTCCTGTTCTTGGATAGTAAAATAAATATAAGCATTTGGGTCAGTTTCCCAGCCTTTACATTTTAAAATCCAACCTGGCTGGCCGCCGCCGCCAGCATTACCACCACGAGGAACAGCATCACCAAACGTACCATTTGGATATTGCGGGTATTCTTCAAGGTAGCCAATTTTCTCTAATCGTTGCTGGTCACGAAGTTTGACTCGGCACAAGTTGAGTACAGCGTCTTGCATCGACATAGTCACTCGCTGACCTTTGCCTGTTTTTTCGCGGTGTAATAGCGCTGCAAGTAAGCCTATGAGCAAGTGCATACCCGTATTGCTATCACCTAACGCTGCGGCACTCACTAATGGTGGGCCATCCCAAAAACCTGTCGTAGAGGCAGCTCCACCAGCAGCTTGGGCAACGTTCTCGTAGGCTTTAACATTTGCATAAGGAGAGTCTTCATCAAAACCTTTGATGGAACCGAAAATCAAACGAGGATTTAATTCTTGAATGTGTTCCCAAGTGAAACCCATATGGTCAATTGCACCTGGATGGAAGTTCTCAACGAGGACGTCGGCTTGCTTAATCAGCCGCTCCATCACCTCTTTACCTTCTGGTGTTTTGGTATTTAATTCTACTGAGCGCTTATTACTATTAAGCATTGTGAAATACAGCGCATCCACATCAGGGATATCCCTTAATTGATTGCGCGTGACATCTCCAACTCCCGGACGTTCAATCTTAATAACATCCGCGCCGAACCACGCTAACATTTGAGTACAAGATGGCCCTGATTGTACACCGGTGAAATCCAGTACTTTAATACCTTGTAAAGGAAGATCCATGTGTTACCTCTTTATTTAGCTGTCGTAAAAGGAATGTATGACGGTTCAATTATTTAGCTGCGTTAAAAAGATATTTATATATATGATGGTTTTTATATTTATTACTAACTACATGACTATTTTTATTAAATAATATCACCAATGTCCAGTAATTAATTCTATTAATATATGTAAACCATATCATTCTTAAAATACTCCAACGCCAGCATATTAATTCAACTTAAACTTGCAATTAGAAACAAAATATCGAATTAATCAACAACGTTCATTTAAGATAGCTATTTATTGATCTAATATCAATATTCAATAGCTATTCACAAAGAAATAATAATTATAAAAATTATTTATTATCAACAAATTAAAGAATTATCATCTTTTTTTTACATAAAAATAAAACAAATAAATATTTATTTGTTTATTCTTGGTTTAAAAACCAATGTAAATTATACGCGAAATAAGAGCATCTTTATTTGATGTGTATTTTGTATTAATCTTATTTTGATTAACTATAATGATAATAAATCGTAAACAGGTCATCAAATAAATATATCTAATTTTCTTTCTTTCAAATAAATTGAATGTTTATATTTTTTAGATATAAAAAACCCACAAATAACATTAGTCATTTGTGGGTTTGATAACAACAATAATAAAACTTAGTTTTTCTCTTGTTGCTGTTTTTGCTGTTTTTCTTTTTCCAAAAGCTGACGGTACCACAATGGATGGTGCTTTCTAGCCCAACCACGAGTCACCCAACCTTCAACCATCGCACGCACTGAACCTTTCACCCAAATCGCAGCATAAGCGTGAACCACAATCATGATGATCAGCGCAATCGCAGAGAGCGAGTGAATAAGAATAGCTGCACGATAAACAGGGATTGGGAAGTAATCGGCGAAATAAGGACGCCACATGATCACACCCGTGACCACCAGCGCTAATAAGCAGATAGTGACTACCCAATACACCCCTTTTTGGCCGAGGTTATATTGACCTACATCACCTGCTTCTTCGTTTTTCAGTACTTTACCGATATTTTTTGCCCACTTGATATCTTCTTTATTAATGAAGTTATGGTGGAAATAGCGGAAGAACATAAATACGAACAGCAAGAACATCGCCGTACCCACAAATGGATGCAAAATTCGCGACAGCTGTGGTGTGCCTAAAATGTTCATAAACCAGTTTAGTGAAGGGAAAAAGAACCCTAACCCACTGATTGCGGTGAACAAAAAGCAAATCACAACCGCCCAGTGATTGATCCTTTCAATCGGTTTATGGCGGATGATTTTGTCGTTATCATCTGGCATCATTTCTGATCCTCCCCTTCTTTTGATTTCGAAGTGTCAGAGGACATTGCATTATGCAAATCTTCTAAAGCTTCTTCTTCATCTTTTTTGGAGACGCGGTTCGGACCAATACCCACATAGTGGAAGATGGCCGCCGCAAATGTTGCAGCAAAACCAACCGCTGCTAACGGCTTCCAGATACCTTTCCAGAAAGTGACTGTAGGGCTGATTGTCGGGTTTTCCGGCAATCCGTGATACAACTGCGGTTTATCTGCATGGTGTAAAACGTACATCACGTGCGTACCACCAACCCCCTCAGGGTCATATAAACCTGCGTTTGCATAACCACGAGTTTTCAGCTCTTCAACACGCTCACCAGCCATGTTAATCATGTCTTCTTTGCTACCGAAGTGGATAGCGCCGGTTGGACACGTTTTCACACACGCAGGCTCTTGACCGACTTCAACACGGTCAACACACAGCGTACATTTGTATGCACGGTTATCTTCTGGGTTGATGCGCGGTACATCAAACGGACAACCCGCAATACAATAACCACAACCAATACAATGTTCTGATTGGAAATCAACGATACCGTTTTTGTACTGTACTATCGCGCCTTCCGAAGGGCACGCTTTCAGACAGCCTGGGTCAGCACAGTGCATACAACCATCTTTACGGATCAGCCATTCAAATTTATCGTTCTCTTCCACTTCAGAGAAGCGCATTACCGTCCATGATTTAGCGGTTAAATCTGTTGGGTTATCATATACCCCAACGTTCGTCCCGATTTTGTCACGGATATCGTTCCATTCGGAACACGCGACCTGACAAGCTTTACAGCCGATACAGGTCGTCACATCGATAAGCTTTGCAACTTCTTCCTTATAGTCCCGCACCTGAGGCGCGGGAGTCAGGGAATTGGTGGCAGAGCGACGAATAATGTCCTGAGATTGCATTGACATAATTTATCTCCTTACACCTTTTCCACATTGACAAGGAACGATTTAAATTCCGGTGTCTGAGTATTCGCATCACCCACATACGGCGTTAACGTGTTAGCAATAAAGCCTTTCACAGCCAAGCCTTCAAAGCCCCAGTGAATAGGGATACCGATAGTATCAATATCTTTACCCGCCACTTTCAGCGTATGAATACGTTTGGTGACCACCGCTTTTGCTTTGATATAACCGCGTTTAGAGCTGACTTTCACCGTATCACCTTGTTTGATACCTTTTTCATTCGCCAGACGTTCACCAATTTCTATGAACTGTTGTGGCTGAATGATGGCATTTAACAAGGCATGCTTTGTCCAATAGTGGAAATGTTCAGTCAAACGATAAGTCGTTCCCACATAAGGGAATTCTGTCGCTTTACCCATTTGTGCCCAGTCATCTTTAAACACACGAGCAGCAGGGTTTGATACGACTTTTGGATGCAATGGGTTAGTATCCAGCGGCGTTTCAATTGGTTCGTAGTGCTCTGGGAATGGGCCTTCAGCCATTTTATCCAGTGCGAATAGACGTCCCATACCTTCTGGCTGCATGATAAACGGACCAACACCACTTCCCGGCGCAGCATTGCTATAGTCAGGAATATCCATTCCTATCCATTTGCTACCGTTCCACTCGAGGATTTGGCGTTTCGGATCCCACGGTTTACCCATTGGGTCTGCCGATGCACGGTTATAAATCACACGACGGTTTAGAGGCCACGCCCATGCCCAACCTAATGTGTTACCTAGACCCGTTGGGTCAGAGTTATCACGGTTAGCCATTTGGTTACCTTTCGGCGTCCAACTACCGGTGAAAATCCAGCAACCACTTGCAGTAGTACCATCATCACGCAATTGGGCAAACGAACTCAACAGCTCACCTTTTTTCGCAATAACGTTGCCATCCGCATCTTTTAAGTCAACTAAAGCATAACCATTGTTTTCTTGAGCGACTTCTTCTGGCGTTGGGTTATCACGGTCGAAGTAATTCCAAGTCATACTTAGAACTTGTTCAGGTACTGCACCACCTTCAGAGGCATACAGTTGGCGTAGACGATGGAAAATACCAGACAGAATTTCACCATCACTGATCGCTTCACCTGGGGCATCCGCACCTTTCCAGTGCCATTGTAACCAACGCGCTGAGTTAACAATCGAACCATTTTCTTCAGCAAAACAGCAAGATGGCAGGCGGAATACCGTAGTTTGGATTTCTTCCGGATTCACATCATTCATTTCGCCGTGGTTTTGCCAGAAATTCGAGGTTTCCGTATTCAGTGGGTCAACGGTAATCAAAAATTTCAGTTTTGACAGCGACTTAACGACTTTGTTTTTATTCGGGAATGATGCTAATGGGTTAAAGCCTTGGCAGATATAGCCGTTAACTTCCCCTTTATCCATCATTTCGAAATAACGCAGCACATCATAGCCTTGATCCCATTTCGGTAATAAATCAAAGCCCCAATTATTTTCTTTCTGCGCTTTATCTCCGTAGAAAGTCTTCATCAAACTAACAAAGAATTTCGGGTAGTTACCCCAATAGTTAACTTGACCTTCAACCGTTGCTTTTGGCGTGTTTGCAGCTAAGTAACTTTCTAATGTGGTTTGTTTGTCTGATGGTAAGGTTAAATAACCCGGTAAGCTCTGAGATAGCAAACCTAAGTCAGTTAGACCTTGGATATTAGAGTGACCACGCAGTGCGTTTACACCACCGCCTAACATCCCCATATTACCCAGCAGTAATTGGATCATCGCCATGGTACGAATATTTTGCGCACCCACGGTATGTTGAGTCCAACCTAATGCATATAAGAACGATGCTGTTTTATCTTTAGCACTCGTTTCTGCAAGGTATTCACAGACTTGCAAGAAATCTTTAATTGGCGTACCACAGATGTTATTCACCACTTCAGGTGTATAACGGCTGACGTGTTCTTTTAATAGATTTAACACACAACGTGGGTGTTTCAGAGTCGGATCGCGCAGCGCAAGGCCGTTTTCATCCATCTCATAGTTCCACGTGGTTTTATCATATTGATGTTTTTCTTCGTCATAACCTGTAAACAGGCCGTCATCAAAACCATAATCTTCACGAATAACTAAACTGGCGTTGGTATACGCTTCCACGTATTCACGCTGAATTTTTTCATTATCCAGTAAGTATTTGATAACACCTGATAAGAACGCGATATCTGTACCCGAACGGATAGGCGTGTAAAAATCCGCCACTGCCGCAGTACGGGTAAAGCGTGGGTCAATAACAATAAGTTTGGCTTTATTATGGATTTTAGCTTCCATCGCCCAGCGGAAACCGACTGGATGCGCTTCTGCTGCATTTCCACCCATAACGACAACTAGGTTTGCATTTTTAATGTCAACCCAGTGGTTGGTCATCGCACCGCGACCAAATGTTGGAGCAAGACTTGCTACCGTTGGTCCGTGTCAGACACGCGCTTGGTTATCAACGGCAAGCATGCCGAGAGCGCGGGTGAATTTTTGCGTTACAAATCCGCTTTCGTTACTCCCCGCCGATGCGCATAGCATACCGGTGGTCAGCCAACGATTTACCGTGACACCGTCTTTATTTTTCTCAATAAAGTTCGCATCGCGGTCTTCTTTCATTAACTTAGCGATACGGTCAAATGCTTCGTTCCACGTGATACGTTTCCACTCATTAGTACCCGGCTCACGCACTTCAGGATACTTCAAGCGGCTTTCACTGTGGATGAAATCGATAAGTCCAGCACCTTTCGGACAAAGTGCACCACGGTTTACCGGATGATCCGGGTCCCCTTCAATATGGAAAATGCTCTCTTTTGCATTTTTCGCGCCATCACCGAGGCTGTACATTAACAGCCCACAGCCGACAGAACAGTAGGTACAGGTATTTCTGGTCTCTTTCGCACGCAGTAATTTATACTGGCGCGTTGACGCTAACGCGGTGGCGGGTGCAAAACCCAAGGCCGCTGCCGTCGTACCTGCCATACCGCCAGCGCAGATCTTAAAGAACTGCCTTCTGCTGACTTGCATGGGGATCTCCTCATTTACATTGCTCATGTTTACCTAACGCCAATCGCGATAATCAGGTAAACTGTTTTTATTCAACGTCTTCCTTACGTCCCAGGTTCATTGCCCGGCAAATGGTGTAAATTCTTTTTACCCATAATTAATATTATGTATCATTAATGCTAGGAATTCATCTAATGTATGAAACAAATACTACAAATGACTCCAAATTAACCAAAATGATTGGCTTAAATCACACAACCGTGCAACAAAAAGGCAACCTGAATTTACTCGTAAATGACTATGTAGCAGAAGAATCTCCTGTCGCTTTAGTCTTCAATGGCATATCCCATGTGGTAATGATGGCAACGCCAAAAGATCTTGAGGATTTTGCAGTCGGCTTCGCACTTTCTGAAGGGATAATACAGTCAGATGATGAAATTCGTGGAATTGATATCGTGGAAGGCTGCAACCGCGGAATTGAAGTGCATGTTGAATTATCTAGCCGTCGGTTTATGGAACTCAAAGAACGTCGCCGTAATTTAGCAGGGCGTACAGGCTGTGGTATTTGTGGCACTGAGCAACTCGATGAAATTTTCAAACCGATCGCCCCACTACCTTTCACCCAAACCTTCTCTCTCTCGCATCTCGATAATGCATTACATGAATTGAAAAAAGTGCAAGAAATTGGTGCACTGACAGGTTGTACCCATGCGGCCGCATGGATTTCACCAGAAGGGCAATTAGTCGGTGGATGTGAAGATGTCGGCCGTCATGTGGCTCTGGATAAACTTTTAGGTATGAAACATCGTAACCAATGGCAACAAGGCGCAGTACTGGTTTCTAGCCGTGCTAGCTATGAAATGGTACAAAAAGCCGCTAGCTGTGGTGCAGAAATTCTATTTGCTGTTTCCGCCGCCACTGCACTCGCTATTGAAGTCGCAGAAAAAGCCAATTTGACCTTAGTCGGCTTTTGTCGTCAAGGTAAAGCGACGGTGTTTACGCACGGGAGTCGGGTAAGGGATTAACTTTCCAACTGAAGATAATCATTTTAGATTAAGAGAAGTCAGAATAGCTTAATAGCGAATTAAGGCAGGAAAAACGCGGGGACTACCGATAAAACAAACCTACACGGTATGACGTGTAGGTTTTAGGCGATACCGCATCACTTCCCAATACAAAAACTTGAGAAAATACGGCCTAATAAATCATCAGAAGTGAACTCACCAGTGATTTCGCTGAGTTCTTGCTGAGCTAAACGTAATTCTTCCGCTAATAACTCACCGGAGCGAGCGTTCACTAACTGGTCATAGCCCTGTTCTAGGTGAACAGCTGCCGCATTCAATGCTTGTAAATGGCGACTACGAGCAAGGAAACCACCCTCAGTATTGCTATTAAAGCCAATGGTTTCTTTTAGGTGATCGCGCAACAAATCAATGCCTTTTTCTTCGCGTGCAGACAAACGAATTAACGGATAACGAGTATTATCAATAAACTCAACTGGTTCGCCTGTCATATCGGCTTTGTTACGAATTACGGTGACCGGAAGTTCATCAGGTAAGCGCGCCATAAATTCAGGCCAAATTTCTTGTGGTTCCGTGGCATTAGTTGTAGTGCTATCAACCATAAACAGCACATGGTCCGCTTGTTCAATTTCTTTCCAAGCTCGTTCGATACCAATTCGCTCAACTTCATCACTGGCTTCGCGCAGGCCTGCAGTATCAATGATATGCAATGGCATACCATCAATATGAATATGTTCACGTAATACATCACGCGTCGTTCCCGCAATATCCGTGACAATCGCAGCCTCACGCCCCGCCAATGCATTTAGCAAGCTCGATTTTCCTGCATTTGGGCGCCCTGCAATTACCACTTTCATTCCTTCACGCAATAAACTACCTTGGCGCGCTTGGGAGCGAACTTGTTCTAAATCTGCCACCACTTCGTTGAGTTTAGCTTCAATTTTACCGTCAGACAGGAAGTCAATTTCTTCATCTGGGAAATCGATAGCTGCTTCCACATAGATGCGCAAGTGAGTGAGTGCTTCCACCAATTGGTGAATATGAGAAGAAAATGCGCCCTGTAACGAATTCATCGCTGAACGCGCCGCTTGTTCAGAACTCGCGTCAATCAAATCGGCAATTGCTTCCGCTTGGGCTAAATCGAGCTTATCGTTTAAAAATGCTCGCTCAGAAAATTCACCAGGATTCGCAATGCGAATACCATCAATCGTTAGTATTCTTCTGAGCAATAAATCAAGAATAACTGGCCCACCGTGTCCTTGTAATTCAAGCACATCTTCACCCGTAAATGAATTTGGCCCAGGGAAGTAAAGCGCAATACCTTGGTCAAGAACAGAGCCATCCTCATCACGAAATGGCAGGTAATCCGCATAACGTGGTTTAGGGAGTTTTCCCAACACGATTTCGGCAATCTGCGCCGCTTTCGGGCCAGATACACGTAAAATACCGACACCACCACGACCGGGAGGTGTTGCCTGTGCGACGATAGTATCGTTGATTTGCATGATGTTTCTCTGTTTTGACTTAAAAACTGTTTTTTGAAAAGAATAAAGGCGACCGTGTTTGGTCGCCTTAATACTACTATAGAATCCCGCTTTGTGAAGCCATTCTCAGTTTACTGAGAAGCGAGACTATTTTTTCTCTTTTTTATCGCGACTGTGCAGACCACGTTTTTCCAGACCACGGTAAATCACTTGTTGCTGGATGATGGTGACTAAGTTACTCACGATATAATACAGAACCAGACCTGATGGGAACCACAGGAAGAAGATGGTGAACACGACTGGCATGTACGTCATAATCTTCTGCTGCATTGGGTCAGTCACAGCGGTTGGTGACATTTTCTGAATCACAAACATCGTCACACCCATCAATACTGGCAGAATGTAGTACGGGTCTTGTGCAGACAAGTCTTGAATCCAACCAAAGAATGGTGCGTGACGCAGTTCAACAGAACCCATCAACATATAGTAAAGTGCAAGGAAGATAGGCATTTGAATCAGCAGAGGTAAACAACCACCCAGTGGGTTTACTTTTTCTGCTTTATACATCGCCATCATTTCTTGGCTCATACGTTGTTTATCATCACCAATACGCTCACGCATTGCAGCCAGTTTAGGTTGCAGTAAACGCATTTTCGCCATCGAGGTGTACTGTGCTTTAGTCAGTGGGTACATAATACCACGAACGATAAAGGTGATAACGATGATAGCAATACCCCAGTTACCCACAAAACCGTGAATGAATTTCAGCAGTTTAAACAGTGGCTGAGAGATAAACCATAACCAACCATAATCAACGGTTAAGTCTAAATGTGGTGCAACTGCAGCCATTTCAGACTGAATTTCAGGACCAACCCATAACGTTGATGAATAAGTACCAGCGCCATTAGCTGCGATAGTCATTGGTTCACTCTTATAACCAATGATGGCAGATTTTTTATCAAGGTCAATGGTGTAGAAAGTACTCTTTTCAGCACTTGCCGGGATCCACGCGGTTGCAAAATACTGTTGCAACATCGCTACCCAGCCACCTTTGGTGGTTAAGTCGAGGTTTTTATCTTCGATGTCGCCAAAGCTATATTTTTTATAGTTGTTTTCATCAGAAGAATACGCCGCACCACGATAGGTATGCAGAGCAAAATTGCTGCTGCCAGTGTCACGCTCTTTAGGTAACTCGATAGTTTGTTTTAACTGACCGAAGAAAGCGAGACTCAGTGGTTGAGCGGTTGGGTTTTGAATACTGTATTCAACTTCAACAGTATATTGGCCACGTTTAACAATGTACGTTTTCTGATATATAACACCGTTATTATCAGTAAATGTCATTGGTACGCGCAAGACGTCTTGGCCTTTCTCTAATGTGAAAGTTGTAGAATCTGCGCTATACAGCGGACGTTCGCCATTATTATTTGCTGGGTTGTCTGGACCATGAAGACCAATCAAACCACTCTGTGCCTGGTAGACAAAGCCTGGATTAGTTTCCAGTAAACGGAAAGGGCTTTCCGAATGAAGGGTCGCAGGATAGGCTAACAGGTCAGCCTCATCGATATCACCACCACGAGTATTGATGCGAATATCCAGTACATCAGTTTTGACTGTGATGAGCTTACCTTGCCCACTGCCAGTTACGGCTTGAGCATCACTGCTTGGCATATCCGCTTGTTGCGAAGTTTGAACAGTTTTAACGTCCTGAGCAACTTTATCGCTCTCCCAGGCCTGCCAAACTAAGAACGACACGAACAACAAAGCGATGAGTAGAAGATTGCGTTGCGAATCCATCGTTATAATTCTCTATTATCATCAGTTTTTCTAGGTGGGACAGGATCATCTCCACCAGCGTGTAAAGGGTGGCATTTTAATACGCGTTTCGCCGTTAACCAACTCCCTTTTAGCATACCAAACCTGCGCAATGCCTCAATTCCGTAATTTGAACAAGTAGGATTGAAGCGACAACGAGGCCCTAACAACGGGCTAATTGCCAGTTGGTAGCCTCTGATCAGCATGATCAGGATTTTTGAGCCAAGCGACGGTGACGACGCCATAACTTATCCAATGCTTCCGTGATCTGTTGATTGTCGAGATTAGCGACCCCTTTCCTTACCAATACCACAAAGTCCATTGAAGGCAACTCATGTTGATGCAGACGAAAATATTCACGCGCTAACCGTTTAATACGATTTCGCTCATGAGCTCGTTTAACATTTTTTTTGGCGATGGTAAGACCGATGCGGGGATGCCCCAGCTCGTTTAGGCGACCAAGGATTGTTATCTCTGGGGAACTCGCCCTCTGCGGCTGCTTAAAGACATTATCGAAATGCCTGGGAGTTAACAAACGTAACTCCCGGGTAAAAGCGAGCGTAACCACTTGAATAGAGGGCTAGCTTTATTACTTAGATGAAACGGTCAGACGAGCGCGGCCTTTAGCACGACGGCGAGCCAGAACCTGACGACCATTTTTAGTGGCCATACGAGCACGGAAACCGTGTGAACGGTTGCGCTTCAGTACGGACGGTTGAAAAGTGCGTTTCATAACGATTTCTACCTAACTTTTAAATTTATTACTGATTCAGTAAACGCGTTGGCAACCAGTGGAAACTGATTTACACCTGTGCCTCTATCGCAACAATATAGAAAGAGGCAGGATTGTAATAAAACATAGGGGGTCACGTCAATGAAATGACGCAATCAAACCACTTTTATTTATAGCCTGGCTGACCGGTTTGCCGACATATGTTGTGACAGCCGACGAATGATTACATTCGCATACTGGCTGAAAACCTGTTTTTTGCCCCGCCCCACCTAACATTAACGTTAAAATAAAGCGATATAGCCCAACAAGTTTACCTCAGTTTCGTGTAAAAATCACATCTGTACTGTACACAGGGAGGAAGATTATACGGACTCCGACCCAAAGCGCAAGGATCTTCAAGAGATCTAAAAATATTTTTTGATCATACAGAATATTTACTGTAAATCGTCTAAAGTTATCCCCAGCATGTGGAAAAATGACGATAAATTTAGGTAGCCCAGTCTATTTCTTCTTTATAAGAGGGGCCTTATCACATTTACCTGTGGATAAAAAGCATAAAAACTGTGTAAAAGAATGGAGATCTCTGACTAATTTTGCGGTATGATCGCTGGTCTATTTCTGATCCATCGATCGGCAATATGCAGTAAGTAAGCGTTAATCTAAAATATTTTTGGGTCATAGCACTAAGAATGAGCCCGAGAAACTCTTTGTTTACATCCGTACTTCTTGTTCCATTGACCTTGTTTAGGGGAGTCCAACGTGTCACTTTCGCTTTGGCAGCAATGTCTTGCCCGATTGCAGGATGAACTACCTGCCACAGAATTCAGTATGTGGATACGACCCCTTCAAGCTGAATTAAACGACAATACACTGGCACTTTATGCCCCAAATCGTTTCGTTCTCGACTGGGTTAGAGACAAGTACATCAATAATATCAATGAATTATTGAATGACTTTTGTGGAACTGACGCGCCTGCACTACACTTTGAGGTAGGCAACAAACCGATTACAGTCGCACCGGCAGCAACACAAGCACGTACAACTCAACAAGTACCTGCGTTTGCCGTTCCGTCAGCCCCAATTAAACCGAGTTGGGACAACTCAGCCAAAGTACAACCAGAAGTTGCTTATCGTTCTAATGTAAACCCTAAGCACACTTTTGATAACTTTGTTGAAGGTAAATCGAACCAATTGGCTCGCGCTGCTGCGAGGCAAGTGGCAGAAAATCCAGGTGGTGCCTACAACCCATTATTTCTTTATGGTGGGACTGGTTTAGGTAAAACCCACTTATTACATGCTGTCGGCAATAGTATTATGCAGCATAAAGCCAACGCTCGCGTGGTTTATATGCACTCTGAACGTTTTGTTCAAGATATGGTCAAAGCTCTACAGAACAACGCAATTGAAGAATTCAAACGTTATTACCGTTCTGTAGATGCGCTACTCATTGATGATATCCAGTTTTTTGCTAACAAAGAGCGCTCACAAGAAGAATTTTTCCATACTTTTAATGCGCTACTGGAAGGCAATCAGCAAATTATTTTGACCTCTGACCGTTACCCAAAAGAGATTAACGGTGTGGAAGATCGCTTAAAATCGCGTTTTGGTTGGGGCCTAACCGTTGCAATCGAACCACCAGAGTTAGAAACTCGCGTGGCGATTTTAATGAAAAAAGCAGATGAAAATGAAATCCAACTTCCGGGTGAAGTGGCCTTTTTCATCGCCAAACGCCTTCGCTCGAACGTTCGTGAATTAGAAGGGGCGTTAAATCGTGTGATTGCCAACGCAAACTTTACTGGCCGCGCGATTACTATCGATTTTGTCAGAGAAGCACTGCGTGACCTATTAGCACTACAAGAAAAGCTGGTAACTATTGATAATATTCAAAAAACAGTTGCTGAATATTATAAAATTAAGGTAGCAGATTTATTGTCTAAGCGCCGTTCCCGTTCTGTCGCGCGTCCGCGTCAGATGGCAATGGCACTGGCAAAAGAGCTGACTAACCATAGTTTACCTGAAATCGGGGATGCCTTTGGCGGCCGTGACCATACCACGGTGTTACATGCTTGCCGTAAAATTGAACAATTACGGGAAGAAAGCCATGACATCAAAGAAGATTTTTCTAATTTAATCAGAACATTATCATCTTAATTGCTATGAAATTTACAATAGAACGCGAGCAGTTATTAAAACCGTTACAACAGGTTAGTGGTCCTTTAGGTGGGCGTCCAACTCTGCCTATTTTAGGTAACCTTTTATTACAGGTGAAAGAAGGCACCCTCCAACTCACTGGGACCGACCTTGAAATGGAGATGATGGCCAATGTTGCCCTAACAGGGGAGCACGAAATTGGCGCAACCACCGTGCCCGCACGCAAATTTTTTGATATCTGGCGTGGGCTACCTGAAGGTTCTGAAATTCATGTAGAGCTGAATGATGACAGACTGCTCGTCCGTTCTGGACGTAGCCGCTTTTCATTATCCACATTGCCAGCTGCTGACTTTCCAAACTTGGATGACTGGCAAAGCGAAGTGGAATTTTCTCTTCCGCAATCAATACTGAAACGTTTAATTGAAGCAACTCAATTTTCAATGGCGCACCAAGATGTCCGTTATTACCTTAACGGTATGCTATTTGAAACCGAAGACCAAATGCTCAGAACCGTTTCCACAGACGGTCACAGGCTTGCCGTGTGTGCGATGGATATTGGTCAATCGCTACCTTCTCATTCAGTGATAGTACCTCGTAAAGGGGTCATTGAGTTAATGCGTTTGTTAGATGGTGGTGACACCCCTCTACAACTGCAAATCGGCAGTAATAATATTCGTGCTCACGTTGGGGATTTTATCTTTACCTCTAAATTGGTTGACGGCCGTTTCCCTGATTACCGCCGAGTACTACCGAAAAATCCAAACAAAACCTTAGAAGCACGCTGTGATTTACTCAAACAAGCCTTTTCTCGCGCTGCGATTTTATCGAATGAGAAATTCCGCGGTGTGCGTTTATATTTCAGTGAAAACCAACTGCGCATTACAGCTAATAACCCAGAGCAAGAAGAAGCTGAAGAAATTGTTGATGTTAGCTACCAAGGTACTGAGATGGAAATTGGCTTTAACGTCAGCTACATCTTAGATGTCTTAAATGCACTAAAAAGTGAAAATGTGCAACTTCTGTTAACCGATGCCGTTTCCAGTGTGCAGATTGAAGACGCTGACAGTAAAGCAGCGGTGTATGTTGTCATGCCAATGCGCTTGTAATCGGTATTTATGATCCTTTCGCGTTTATTGATCCGTGATTTTCGAAATATTGAAAATGCGGATCTCTCCCTTGCTAATGGGTTCAATTTTTTAATTGGCCCCAATGGGAGCGGTAAAACCAGCATATTGGAAGCCATATATACACTCGGTCATGGCCGTGCATTTCGCAGCATTCAAGCGAACCGAGTTATTCGTCATGAGCAAGAGCAATTCATTCTTCATGGTAAACTTAGCCATTTAGATGAACAGCGAAACGACCTTTCACTAGGTTTAAGCAAAAACCGTGATGGTGATAGTAAAGTTCGAATAGACGGTACTGATGGCCATAAAATTGCAGAGCTAGCAAAATTATTGCCAATGCAACTGATTACCCCTGAAGGGTTTACTTTGCTAAATGGTGGTCCTAAATATCGACGTGCTTTTATTGATTGGGGTTGTTTTCACAATGACCCGCTGTTTTTTTCAGTATGGTCAGATTTAAAACGGTTATTAAAACAACGCAATGCCGCTTTACGGCAAGTTACTCGTTATGAGCAAATTCGTCATTGGGATAAACAACTGGCACCGCTTTCTGAGCAAATAAGCCAATGGCGCCATGACTATATTGCAGGTATTGCCGAAAATATCGAGCAAACTTGCCAACAATTTTTACCCGAATTTTCACTCTCAGTATCCTTCCAACGCGGTTGGGATAAAGAAATTGATTATTCAGAACAATTAGAGCGCCAATTTGAGCGTGATAGAGCGCTAACCTATACCGCTTCAGGGCCACATAAAGCTGATTTGCGTATTCGAGCAAATGGAACACCTGTTGAAGATATGCTTTCACGAGGCCAATTGAAGCTACTTATGTGTGCATTAAGATTAGCGCAGGGTGAGTTTTTCACCCATCAGAGCGGGCAACGATGCCTGTATCTACTGGATGATTTTGCTTCTGAACTTGATGCTGGCCGTCGCCAATTACTGGCAGCCCGCCTCAAAGCTACACAAGCGCAAGTGTTTGTCAGTGCCATTACACCTGAGCAAGTTAATGATATGATAGATGCAAATAGCAAGATGTTTAGTGTAGAACATGGCAAAATAGAAGTTCAACCTCAGGAATAGAAAGAGCAGGAAACGTTGATGTCGAATACATATGACTCCTCAAGTATCAAGGTATTAAAAGGACTGGATGCGGTGCGTAAGCGCCCGGGCATGTATATCGGTGATACAGACGATGGAACAGGTCTTCATCACATGGTTTTCGAGGTTGTCGACAACGCTATCGACGAAGCCCTCGCAGGCTTTTGTGATGATATCGTGATCACTATCCATGCCGATAACTCTATCTCCGTACAGGATGATGGACGTGGTATCCCTACAGGTATCCACGAAGAAGAAGGTGTATCAGCCGCAGAGGTTATCATGACCGTTCTGCACGCAGGCGGAAAATTTGATGACAACTCCTATAAAGTCTCCGGTGGTTTACACGGTGTTGGGGTTTCCGTTGTTAACGCCTTATCTGAAAAATTAGAATTAGTTATCCGCCGTGATGGCAAAGTTCATGAGCAAATCTACAAACACGGTGAGCCTCAAGGGCCTCTGACTGTTGTCGGTGAAACTGACCAAACAGGAACACGCGTTCGTTTTTGGCCAAGCATGGACACCTTTAAAGGTGTGACTGAATTTGAATATGATGTCTTAGCAAAACGCTTACGTGAGTTATCGTTCCTAAACTCAGGTGTTTCTATTAAGCTCGTCGATAAACGCGATGGCAAAGAAGACCATTTCCATTATGAAGGCGGTATCAAAGCCTTTGTTGAGTATTTAAGCCGTAATAAAACCCCTATCCACCCTTCTGTCTTTTATTTTTCAACTGAAAAAGACGGTATTGGCGTTGAAGTTTCAATGCAGTGGAATGATGGGTTCCAAGAAAATGTATACTGCTTCACCAATAACATTCCTCAGCGCGATGGGGGGACTCACCTCGCTGGTTTCCGTGCAGCAATGACACGCACATTAAATAACTACATGGAAAAAGAAGGCTATCAGAAGAAAAGCAAAGTCAACGCAACCGGTGACGATGCACGTGAAGGCCTGATTGCAGTTATTTCAGTAAAAGTTCCCGACCCTAAATTCTCATCACAAACCAAAGAAAAATTGGTCTCTTCCGAAGTGAAAACGGCGGTTGAAACGATGATGAACGAAAAACTGGTTGAATATTTACTGGAAAACCCGAACGATGCAAAAATCGTTGTGGGCAAAATTATTGATGCCGCACGCGCACGTGAAGCGGCGCGCAAAGCTCGCGAAATGACTCGTCGTAAAGGCGCATTAGATTTAGCTGGCTTGCCAGGTAAACTGGCTGACTGCCAAGAACGTGACCCTGCACTATCTGAACTGTACCTTGTGGAAGGGGACTCCGCGGGCGGCTCTGCAAAACAAGGCCGTAACCGTAAGAACCAAGCCATTTTGCCACTGAAAGGTAAAATTCTAAACGTAGAAAAAGCGCGTTTCGATAAAATGCTGTCTTCACAGGAAGTTGCAACCCTGATTACGGCATTAGGCTGTGGTATTGGCCGTGATGAATACAATCCTGACAAACTGCGTTATCACAGCATTATTATCATGACGGATGCGGACGTCGATGGTTCGCACATTCGTACGTTACTGTTGACCTTCTTCTATCGCCAAATGCCTGAAATCGTTGAACGTGGCCATATCTTTATTGCTCAACCACCACTGTATAAAGTGAAACGTGGTAAACAAGAGCAGTACATTAAAGATGACGATGCGATGGACGATTACCTGATTTCTATCGCCCTTGATGGCGCAGAGCTGCATTTAAGTGCCGAAGCGCCAGCTATGAAAGGTGAAGAACTCGAAAAACTGGTTGTCGAATATAATGCCGCACACCGTATTATTCGTCGTCTTGAGCGCCTTTATCCTCAAGCCCTACTTAACAGCCTGGTTTATCAGTCAACCTTGACTGAAGATGATTTAAAAGTCAGCGAAAAAGTGGAAGAATGGGCTAAAACGCTGGTTAAGCGCTTAGAAGATAACGAACAATTCGGTAGCACTTATAGCTATGTCATTAATGAAAACCGTGAACGTCAATTATTCGAGCCAACAATCCGTATTCGTACCCATGGTGTTGATACCGACTATAACCTCGATTTTGACTTTGTTCATGGCAGCGAATACCGCCGTATCACTCATTTAGGCGACTTAATCAGCGGCTTAATTGAAGAAGGTGCTTATATCAAGCGCGGTGAACGTCGCCAAGACATCAGTAACTTTGAAGAAGCTCTGGCTTGGTTAACACGTGAGTCTCGTCGTGGCCTATACGTACAACGTTATAAAGGTCTTGGTGAAATGAACCCAGAACAACTTTGGGAAACCACCATGAACCCAGAAACGCGCCGTATGATGCGTGTGACGGTGAAAGATGCGATTGCAACAGACTTACTATTCACCACATTAATGGGTGATGCTGTTGAGCCACGTCGTGCATTTATCGAAGAAAATGCCTTAAAAGCAGCGAATATTGATATCTAATTATTCAGCTAACTAAATAATATTTAATAACCCCATCCGAAAGTTTGGGGTTATTTTTTTGATTTTTTCTATAATTATTATCTTATTTTTATGATTTAATTAAACCAATAATAAAAAACAAAAAAACGAAACTAATCAATACAAAACCACTTTACAAAGGAAAAAAAAATTAAAAAATAAAGCTTAACGCTCTAATTAATAAGATTTTTTTATTTTCAAAACTGTCATAAAAAATAAACATATTATAAATAAACTCCGCAAAATAAAATTTTTACCAAGAGCATCGGCGGAATTATAATGAGAAAAACTTTTATTTCAGCATCAATGACTTTATTGCCATTCATATTCATGAATACTCTAACAGCTAAAACTAATATTTTAGAATTAGAGAAAAACATTATTGATACAAGAGGTGTATGGCTTGAAGACATTAAAAATAATATTATTAATAATACGCCTAAAGAAGGCAGCGAAGTTGCTGAGCAAGATAGGCTTATTAGTAACGAATACATCAATATCACTGGTGAGCGGGAAAGTTTAGCACTCGCAGATAAATCCCAAGACTCAGGTTATTTATTTAACAGTTATCAAACGATACTGTTTGGTAAACATGATATTAATCTAAGAGATCATAACCAATATAAAGCAATCAGCTTATTACATGATACAAGTACTCGTGCCTATGATGAAAAAAAACAACGTACTAGGTCAATTGATTTTATTCTAAAAGATCATTTTAAACGCGGTCGTCCTTATCAAGTATTGGATGAAGAAGGTCACTATATTGCAGGCTATTCACAAATACAGGGCTCATCTTACCCTAGTGGCCATACGTGGAATGGTTTTAAGCAAGCTGCGGTATTGGCGATGATTTTTCCTGAAAAAGGCAGTGAAACTTTCAATCGAGCTATTGAATATGGTGAAAGCCGTGTGATTGTTGGCGCACACTTTGCCACTGATACAATCGCTTCTCGTGTAGGTAATTATTATTTATTGTCACAGCTCCTATCCGATGAGAAAAATACCAAATTCATTGTTGATTCGGCAAAAAATATTCGTAATGATATTTCATCATCATGTTCAAATAACATACTAAATTGCCTAACAGCTTCTACTCCTATAACCAATGACCACATGGGTTATTATGGAAAAAAAGAAATACAAAATATATCAATGATCGAGCCTAAAAATATACCTAAAACGGCAGGTTATTTACTTCGATTACGTTTCCCTTACTTGAATAATGCACAATGGGATCATATTTTAGCCAGTACCGCATATCCAAGCCAATCAATTGCAGGTTGGAATATCAAAGAAAATGACCCAAACTCCTATTGGGGATTAATTAACTTACCTGCGGCTCATCAGGGTCCCTCTTATTTATATGAAAATTTTATCATTAATCAAGATACTAATGACTTTGATATTGCCAATTTTGGAAAGTTAGATGAATGGAAAAATAATATTCAAGGGACTGGAAAGTTAACGAAACAAGGCCAAGGGACATTAGTATTGTCAGGTAATAATACCTTTGCTGGCTTCACAGTAAATCAAGGCCATTTAGTCTTAACCGGCGAAAATAAATATTCGCAAAAATCCGACATTAATGGCGGAATGGTTACCCTTAAAAAACACTTAGACTCCGCAGTTGATATCCAAAAAGGAACGTTAGTTCTAGATGATGGAAAAATCGGTGCTTCTGTTAATATTAACCGCCACGGTTTACTTATGGGCAATGGAAGCATTCGACAATTAACCGCCAACCAAGGTGCTGCCGTTGCACCCGGCCACTCAATTGGCACAATTAACATTGTTGATTCTGTGACTTTTGCTCCGGGCAGCCATTATGTGGTTGAAATCAATCCAGCAGGTCAAAACGATCAGATCATCAGCCAAGGCTCTGCTTCATTAAAAGGCGGTACCGTCAGTGTCACTCTTGAAAATCATAATAGTCCGCTCTCTAAACAAGATATCAACCGCTTATTTAATACAGAATATACAATATTAAGTGCTCAAAAAGGGGTTGATGGCCAATTTGATGGCGTTGTGCCTAATTACCAGTTTATTGGAACGACACTAAATTACACTCCCAAAGAAGTCACTCTTAAAATAGGGCGTAATAACACTGCATTTTCTAGTGCAGCTGCAACGCAAAACCAAATCGCCGTGGCTAAGGCTATTGAAACGCTTCCTACGTACCATACGCTTTATGACCGCACATTGAAAAGCCAAACAAAACAACAAGCTCGAGCAATATTTCACGATGTCACTGGGCAAATATACGCTGACATATTATCCAACCAAATAAATAATAGCCGTCAGATTAAAGAGGCACTCCTTGATCAAGCTCGATTGTCTGAATCATGGAGTAGCGAAAACAAGGGCAATGTATGGGCAAAAATGCTCTATGATTGGGATAAAACAACTGGCGATAACAATGCCTCTGGGTATCAATCATCAAATTATGGTCTATTGCTTGGGGCAAATAGACGTTTTATTAACGACAAAATGACTTTCGGTATCGCCGCAGGCTTTAGCCAAAGTGACTTATCTGGCCATCTTGACCACGGTAATAGTAATAACTACCATGCTGCCATTTATGGTAGCGCTTTATGGCAGCCGCTTGCGGTTCGTGCAGGGCTTAGTCACACTTCACACCTCATTCATACTGAACGTACAATCAGTAATGGTACGAGTCACTCTGCAAGCTATTACACTAATACCCATCAGGCATTTATGGAGCTGGCCTATCCAATCCAATCAAATTGGATGAATATTGAGCCATTTACCAATTTCACTTATATTAGTGCGATGAACCATGCAATTAATGAGAATATTAGCAGCACATCACTGCAGGCGCGTAAGCAACGCATCAATACAACGCTTTCAACTGTTGGGCTACGTCTTGATAATCAATGGAAACTAGGTAAAACATCAAATATTGGTTTGCATGGTGAGCTTAACTGGCAATATCAATATGGGAATCTGAATAGAGGTATAAAACTGAATTTTTCCGATACCACGAGCTCATTTATGACACAAAGTGTTCCTACATCACGCCATGGAATGGCATTAAAAGTCGGTACCGATATCAATATAAAAGAAAATACTAAGCTATCAATTAATTATAATAAATTTTTATCAAAAAATTATAGCGATAACAATATTGATGCCAAAATTGCGGTAACTTTCTAAATCAATATCTCACCTCCCCTCGCAAGTTGTGAGAGGCAGGTCATGACTAAACATCACGAGATTTTACAGTTTTTTACGCCATTATTTTGATTACCTTACCTTTTTTTATGTTATAAACGAACAATGTCTTAAGTTAATTAGATGTTAACTTATTATTTTTAATTGCCTCTATAACCTCAGGTAAGGTCAAAAATACTTAAAATAACACTATGATACGCCAAATTATTATTTTAATTTATGCATTATTGATATCTATAACTCCTGTGTTTTTCAGTGGAGATATTAGCAATATCGCGGATATTGCCATCGTAATTTCAGGAGCGCTGATAATACTGTTATGTGCAGGTATCTATCGTTTTTTGCTTGGCAAAATTTTCACGGTGTTTGTTTCACTCCTGTGGGCTCTCAATTTATCTGTTTCATTTTTCTTTTATCAAAAGCACGATATCCGCTTTTCTTCTTCGATTGCAGAAACTTTTATCAATACCAATAGCAGTGAAACGGTAGGAATGCTTTCCTATAACATTGGTTATGTTATATTTTATCTTTTTGTTTTTTCAGCTTATTTAGTATGTATTCATCAATGCGCAAAATACATGAATCGCCGTATCACAGCGATAAGTATGGCGCTAATTTGTGGCTATCTATTAGCCATTCCAGCCTATTACGCATCATTATTTAATAAACCTGATAGCGCGTTATTGA
This sequence comes from Providencia sp. PROV223, assembly GCF_028479245.1. NCBI lineage: Bacteria > Pseudomonadati > Pseudomonadota > Gammaproteobacteria > Enterobacterales > Morganellaceae > Providencia > Providencia sp. PROV223. Next base: position 50,676 of record NZ_JAMPNG010000009.1, on the reverse strand, counting down.
TCACGGAAAAATACTTCTTAAATACTCCCTTCTACAATGCCGCGGCTTTAGTCAAAAACTTATATGAAAACCGGGGGATAAAAAAAATATCATCACAGAAAGTTGCTTTTAATTACCAGAAAAAAACCTCTGATACTGAAATCTATGTACTTGTCATCGGTGAATCATTACGCCGTGACCATATGGGCTTTTATGGCTATCAATATGATACAACACCTAATTTAAATCAGCGCAAATCTCAGATATTGGCGTTTCAACAAGCGTATTCTCCAGCACCAGTGACTATATTATCGGTTCCTATTTCACTGTCTAATATCCGCTTTGAGCAAATGCAGGATAAATCACACTATTCAGACAATATCATTTCATTGGCCAATCATGCGGGCTTTAAAACCTACTGGATCAGCAACCAAGGCAAAACCAATAAACGTACCAGTATCATTTCTGCTATTGCCTCTATGTCGCAAAAGAAAACTTGGAACGAATTTGTCGGCTATGACGAAGAGCTACAAGATGACTTCAAGAACGCTATCAATGACCCCACTGATAAGAAAAAACTTATTGTTTTACACACTTATGGTAGCCATGAACCAGCCTGTAACCGCTTTCCTGAAACTGAGCTAAAAACATTTAGTGGCCAAGAAGATGACGATTGCTACGACAGTTCAATTGCTTATACCGATAAATTTATCGAAAATCTTATGCAGCAACTCGAAGGTAAACCTGCAACTTTGATGTACTATTCAGATCACGCATTGCAACGCTTAGACAGTGATAACAATATTCACTACCATCATGGTGTTAACAACCCAAGAAAAGAAGCCTATGAAATCCCCTTGCTGATTTGGTACAGCCAAAGTGCGAGTAAACCAAGTATCAACCCAGAAAATTTGCAGTCCCCCTATTCTACAGCGAATAATTATTGGCTAATCAGTGATTGGCTTAATATACAACAAGGCGCAGAGCAAGCTTGCTTATCGCCTTTACGTAAATGTTATCAACCCAACAAAAATATTCAGGTAATCGATGGAAATCGAAATATTTTATCCATTAGTCAATTACCTTCAGAAACCATAGACCCACAATAAAACTCGATATTTTGCCAATATTTGCTCATAGTTAACAAATATGAATCCAGCTTACTTATCGAGTCGAGGTCTTAATGTTCGATTTAGTTTTTTTACGTGAATTACTGGTGTCTAGTGTTCACGTACTCCAGTTACTTTTAGAAGCTATTTCAGTCATCTGCGTGGTGATTGGGTTAGTAAAGACCCTGATAGTCTGGATACGCACCCAGAAATCACGTAAGGCTCGTTATTGTTTTGGTGATTGGTTAGCAACTGCATTAGAGTTCCAGCTCGCTGCTGATATTTTAGCAACGACCGTCGACCCAGATTTAGATAGCCTTATCAAATTAGGTATCATTGCCGTGATCCGTACATTCTTAAACTACTTCTTAGCAAAAGAGTTAGAACATCAGCCTCCGCAGAATGACCCTGCTCGTCATTAATTTAGGCACAAAAAAACCTGCACATTTTAGTGTGCAGGTTAATATAAAATTACTGATTACAGTTCAGAAACTATAGCAAAATACGTAACATACGACGAAGCGGCTCAGCGGCGCCCCACAGTAATTGGTCACCAACCGTAAAGGCAGATAGGTATTCAGGGCCCATATTCAGTTTACGTAAGCGACCAACAGGGGTGCTAAGCGTACCAGTTACTGCCGCAGGTGTTAACTCACGCATGGTGATTTCACGGTCATTAGGAACTACTTTCACCCAGTCATTATGTGAGGCAAGTAATTGCTCAACTTCATTCAACGGAACATCTTTTTTCAGCTTCAATGTGAAAGCTTGGCTATGGCAACGCAACGCACCAATACGTACACATAAACCATCAACAGGAATAATATGACTTCCTGTCGCAAGAATTTTGTTAGTTTCTGCTTGGCCTTTCCACTCTTCGCGGCTTTGGCCGTTTTCTAATGCTTTATCAATCCATGGGATCAGGCTACCTGCTAATGGTACGCCGAATGCATCCGTTGGCATTGTGCCACTACGAGTGAAGTCTGTGACTTTTTTCTCGATATCTAAAATAGCTGAGGCCGGGTCTTGGAGTTCTTTAGCAACTTGTGTGTGCAAAGACCCCATTTGAGCCAGAAGCTCACGCATATTACGTGCCCCAGCCCCTGATGCCGCTTGATACGTTGCCACAGATGCCCATTCCACTAAATTATTAGTGAACAGCCCACCTAAAGACATCAACATCAAACTTACCGTACAATTCCCACCGACAAAGGTCTTAATGCCTTTATTTAAGCCGTCTTGGATATGTTGGTTGTTCACAGGATCAAGAATAATAATCGCATCATCTTTCATACGTAATGAAGACGCAGCATCAATCCAATAGCCATTCCAACCTGATTCACGAAGTTTAGGATAAACTTCGTTGGTGTAATCGCCACCTTGGCAGCTAATAATGATATCCAATGCCTTTAGCGCATCAATATCAAAAGCATCCTGTAAAACACCACGATGACCACCGTAGACAGGGGCTTCTTCACCCTGTTGTGATGTGGTAAAGAAAACAGGATGAATCGCATCAAAATCACGTTCTTCTACCATTCTCTGCATCAATACTGAGCCGACCATTCCTCGCCAGCCAACAAACCCGACATTTTTCATTTTTACTCACCCTGTTCGTTTAAATTTTCACCAAAAAATTTCCAGTTCCGACTTTACAACATGGATACTGTCATTTTTGTCATTCACCCAAATTGAAACTAGAAATTTTTCGGATGTATCTTGCGTTATATCATTCGAGTTGCAGGTAAGCGACAAGTGAAGAGAGTCCGATGAGCATACATATGTATGTGATTCGTCAGTCTGAGCGCAGTCAACACCCATGCAACTTGAAGGATGATAAGTATAAACTTGACAAAATATGCACCAGTGCGCAAGTGAATTTCATCACTAATAATAAGAAGATTAGTAATCATGCTAATAATCGAAGAAATCAGTGGATAAAAAACAAATAAAAAAAAGCCACGGCAGAGAGCAATAATCTGCAATGGCTAAGCAAATAAAATATAAAGCGATACAGGAAAAATTTTATAATTATGTGTGAATCAAATAGCTAGCGTTTTTTCTTACAACCTTGCACCGCTTTAAAGCGCGGGTTTGTCTTGCATATCACATACACTCGACCACGGCGGCGAACAACTTGGCAATCTGGATGACGGGTTTTTGCCGTTTTTAATGAACTCAGTACTTTCATCTTTATTTACCCTCTGACTGTAAAAAACGACCAAAACGCTTCTGGAACTGTGCCGTTTTACCTTCCTGAGAAATCATTTTCTGTTTACCGGTATAAAACGGATGTGACTGAGAAGAAACATCAAGCGTGACATATGGAAATATTTCACCTTCATATTCAATTGTTTTTTCAGTCTTTATTGTTGATCCTACTTTGAAATAGGCATCAGCACTTGTGTCATGAAAAACCACGGTACGGTATTGTGGATGGATCCCCTGTTTCATAATAACCACCTAAATGTAATGTTATAATATAACAATAACTCATTTAAAATAGTGGTGCAATTATTTTTTATTCAAAAATATTTAAGACGAAAAACGATGAAAAAATTTCACATAAAAAATAAATACCAAAACAGTAATTTATCCTCCAATGAACTTTTGTATAATTAGATTAGTAGATTCCATCATTTATTATTTATCAAATAGATACATTATCTTTTTAATAAATAAACCATTAGGGGAAGATGAAAATGTATTACGGCTTTGACATGGGCGGGACAAAAATTGAACTTGCCGTCTTTGACAACGAACTAAATCAGGTCTGGCAAAAACGTGTCCCCACACCTAAAGATGATTACCAAACGCTCTTAAATACGTTTCTCGAACTCACACTGGAAGCAGATGAAAAATTTAACTGCCAAGGAAAAGTGGGTGTTGGTGTTCCTGGTATCGTAAACCACGCTGAAGGAACCGTTTTTACAACCAATGTCCCTACCGCTCAATATAAGCCTTTAATTCATGATCTTGCTAATATATTACAGCGCCCAGTAAAAGTGGAAAATGATGCCAATTGCTTTGCATTATCAGAAGCTTGGGATCCTGATTTCAAACGCTATCCAACTGTACTTGGCTTAATTTTAGGTACCGGTGTAGGCGGTGGGTTCATTATCAATGGTAAAGTTTTATCCGGTAAAAATGGAATTGCAGGGGAAATAGGCCACATGAACCTCAGTGTTCGTGGAGCAAAATTGTTAGGGGAAAAAGTTCCTGAAATAACTTGCGGCTGTGGCCAAACTGCTTGCTTTGAAACCTACCTATCAGGCCCAGGTTTTGAGCGCATTTACTCCTCATTCACCAATGAAAAACGTTCAGCTATCGAAATTATCGAGCAATATAAACAAGGCGATATTCAAGCAAAAGAACATGTTAACCGCTATATGTCATTACTTGCGATGTTTATGGGGCAAATTGTCACTGTTTTTGACCCCGATTTAGTGGTGATTGGCGGAGGATTATCGCAGTTTGAAGAGATCTATAAACAACTACCAGAAGTGCTTCCACAATACCTCTATGGCATAGCGACATTACCAGCAATCGAAAAAGCACGTTATGGTGACTCTGGAGGCGCAAGAGGTGCTGCATTCCTCAACTTGATAGACTAATCTTACTTTTTTGCGCTTCATAACGTTTTTCATCCATGAAGCGCGAATTTATCACTTTAATCTTATTTATTTTCCCCATTTTGTACTTTAAACACGCTTATTATAGTTGAGAATGATTATCATCAACTTAGTTATTAATGGTAAAATCCTATCTCATTAATGGCTTACTATTATTGATAACACTTTAGGAATAACTTCATCAAATAAAACTGGATAAACAACCAGTGCTATAAGAGACTTCAATAAATTAAAAGTGCTTATAGACTAGTCTGATACTGCTATTAATTAAAAAATATATTATTAAGCTAAATTATTTTATGGTGATAAATTAAACAAACATTCCTTTTCGCATAAGCTCAATAATGCATTAATAATAAAGAGAAAACCCTATGAGTTTGTTTTTCCATAACAGTTTGATGTTCCCAACAATTATCTTTAGTGGTTTACTAATCATTGTTTTATTTTATTGGTTATGTGCCGCTTTTGGCTTATTGGATATCGACGTATTTAATCTTGATACTGAATTTAATGCTGGTATTGATGCAACTGGTTTTGCTGGCTGGTTAACCAAGCTTGGCTTAGCCGGAATCCCTGTCACCATTATTGTCACACTATTTACTCTTTTTGGTTGGATAATCAGTTATTTCAGCGTACATGTCTTCATTCGCTTCATTGATACTGATTTATTACGCTATCTCGTCAGCTTCGCCGTTTTTGCGATCACCCTATTTATCTCTCTTCATTTAACCGCTTTGTGTTTAAAACCTGTGCGCAAAAAATTGGTGAGTCTCAATAAACCCAAAACAGTACAACAGCTTATTGGTAAATACGCCACTGTACGTTCGGGAACAGTAAGTGAACAAAATGGTGAGGCGCTATTAGAAGATGGTGGAGCTGGGTTAATTTTACAAATACGAGCGCCATCTTCCGAACAGTTAAAACGCGGTGATCATGTTGTCATCATTAGCTATGACGCAGCATCGCACAGTTATCAAGTTGTCAGTGAAAATGAATTTCGCCACGGATAACTTCTCTTTTTAAAAATAAATATCTTGCTTGCATAATCGAAATGACGTCATCGTCAGAACCAATGGAGAATCAATATGGACTTGGCTGCACTAATGCCCTTTTTAACAATTATCGGGGGGATCATCCTAGTTATTTTAGGGTTCTTTGGGTTATTCAAAGCCTTCTATATCAAAGTTCCACAAGGTACTGCTTTGATTGTCAATGACATGTCATCACAACCTAAAGTGCATTTTACAGGGGCATTAGTTTACCCTGTCATCTACAAAAAAGAATTCATGCGCATTTCATTGTTAACACTTGAAGTTGACCGTCGAGGTAAAGATGGATTGATTTGCCACGATAACTTACGTGCTGATATCACAGTTGCTTTCTATTTGCGTGTAAACGAAACGACGGAAGATGTCCTAAAAGTTGCGAAAGCTATCGGTGTTGACCGTGCATCAGACCATCAAGCAGTCAGTGCTTTATTCAGCGCAAAATTCTCTGAAGCCTTAAAAACAGTAGGTAAGCAACTGGATTTAGCGACCTTATTTGAAAACCGACAAGATTTCCGTGATCGCATTGTTGATGTGATAGGAAAAGATCTTAACGGCTATGCTCTTGAAGATGTGGCGATTGATTACCTAGAACAAACACCAAAATCAGCGTTAGACCCAAACAATATCTTTGACTCCGAAGGTATTCGTAAAATTACTGAAATCACTGCGATTCACAATATTGAAACCAACCAAAAAGAACGTGACCAAGAGCTGGCTATTCAAAAGAAAAATGTTGAAACTCGCGAAGCAAGTTTGGCCCTAGAGCGCCAACAAGCCGATGCCGAAGCGCGTCAAAAACGTGAAATTGATAATATTCGTGCGCGTGAACAAGCTGAAACTTTACGTGTTCAAGAAGAAGAACGTCTAAAATCAGAACAAGCTCGTATCCAAACTCAGCAAGAGATTGAAATTCGTGAAGAAAACCGCATGCGCGAAGTTGAAGTCGCCCAACAAAATCGTACTCGTGCAGTCGCCATCGAAGAAGAACGAGTGAGCCGCGCACGTGAGCTCGAAATTGTTGCCCGTGAAAGAGAAGTTGAATTACAGCGTATAGAAAAAGAAAAAGCTCTCGAAGAAGAACGTAAAAATATCTCCAACGTTATACGTGAACGTGTAGCCGTTGAAAAAACCGTGGCACAAGAAGAAGAACGAATCAAAGAAGTTCGTGAAATATCTGAAGCTGAACGCATGCGCCAAGTCACCGTGATTAACGCACAAGCAGAAGCCGAAGAATCATTAGTTCGCCAAGTGAAAAAAGCCGAAGCGGATGAGGCCAGTGCTAAGCACCGTGCAGAAGAAATAAGCACCATGGCACAAGCAGAGTTAGAAGCATCGGCAAAACAAGCTGAAGCCAAAAAACGCTTAGCTGAAGGAGTAGAAGCCGAACACGCGGCATTAGGTTTAGCAGAAGCTCGAGTTCGCCAAGCAACCGCAGAGGCAGAAGAAAAAGAAGGGCTTGTTCTTGCCAATATTACGGCTGAGAAACTGTTAGCAGAAGCTCGTGGGCTGAAAGAAAAAGGCTTAACGGAAGCTCAAGTAATGGAAGCCAAAGCCAAAGCAGAACAACAACAAGGGTTTGCTGAGGCAAAAATCCTTGAGGAGAAATTAGCCGCCCAAGCTCGTGGTGAAGAACAACAAGCAAATGCCAAAGAAAAACTAGGCTTGGCTGATGCGAAAGTACTGGAAGAAAAACTGGCAGCACAAGCTCGAGGGGAAGGCCAATTAGGTTCGGCACAAGCAGAGGTTATCCGCCAACGCCTGAAAGCTGAAGCCGATGGTTTAACTGACAAATTTAAATCAATGGATCACCTCAGTGATACCGCTCGTTCTCACGAAGAGTTCCGCATGCGCCTTGAGAAAGAGTTCGAACAAGCCATGGCCTCTATCGACGCTAATAAAGAAATTGCCCGAGAGCAAGCTGATGTATTGGCTGCAGCACTTAGCAAAACTAATATTGAAATTGTGGGTGGCGATGGCAGCTTCTTCAATACTTTCTCTAAGGCACTAAGCCTCGGCAAAGCCGTTGATGGTTTTATGGATAAAAGCAGCTTTGCAAAAGAAAATGTAGAAAAACTCATTAATCGTAGCAAAGAAGACAAAAAAGTTGATATTGCCACATTATTGAAAAATCCTGAAGTTCAAGATCTTATAAACGGTTTTATGGCAGCTAAAGGGGCTAATCAGCCAGCAAAAAATGTCATATCAAAACCGATTCCACCAACGGATGACCAACTGTAAACCTTTGGTACATTGGGGTAGTGAACCTACCCCTCATTGTTTTCCATTTTTATTGTCTTAGTTAAGGGAATTCGCTGCGCAATGTCAGATATTCAGGATACGGATCGCGAACAAGAAATACTCGATAGTGCCGTTGCAGAAGGTGGTGCTTATGAAATATTACGCAAACGCCTGACCGACCAAGGGCAACAACTTCATCAAAAAGCTGCACAACTCAATGAAATGCGGTTAGATGAATTCGGCCAAAGCCAAATGGATATTATTGGTCGCATTCGCATTCGTACTGAAAATAATTGCCAAGCAAGGGATATTGTCCGCGTAGGTAAATGGCTTTTATTTGGCTATAATGTCTTCCTCGGCCTGAAAAAAGAGACACACCTCGAAGATGTGTTTTCACTATATCGGTTAATTGAAAACGACGATGAATTTGATGTTGAAGCTGTCCCTTATGAAGATACCTTCTTAAGCAATAATCGCTTTGTTCAAGATTTCACTGAACTCTATACCTACTATAAGAACACACAGTTACTGCAACTTGTTGAACGGGACGGCAAACTTCTTGCTAGTTTTCAAATTGGCGATCGCATCACGGACGTGCGAGTTTTTCGCTGGTCAATCTCCAGCGACAAGCGCAAAATTGAGTATATTGATAACCGGGGTGAACGCGATATTGCCCTCCCTCCAGCCTATGACTTTGAATGGCAAAAAACCACACGAGAAGACACTGTTAACGGTCGATACCCTCACATCAATATTCTTGACACTGTATTCATTGAAACTATCGGCGGTGATCTAACCATAAAGTGTGAAAATAATACTGAAGACGGTTTAGGGATTTACCGAGAGGCGGTTCTTGATAAAAACCAATCACTAGACGACGCGCAAATTGAATATGCACAAACCGGCAGTTTAATTATCCTAAAAGTATTACCTTATCGGGAAGAAACTTGGCGTTACTTAGTTTACAACACGCTATCTCAATCAGTACAACGCATTGATGCCATCGGGCAAGCTTGTGTCCAGTTACCAGAAGACCACGGCATTATTTTTCCTGGCGGCTATTACTTACAAAATGGTGACTATAAAACGTTTGAACAACCTATGGATGGAATGCGTTTTCGCCGTTTGCGCCGCTCTCCGAATGGGGAAGATGTTCTATATGTTTTTTATTCACCAAATCAAGGGCGCATAGCTCTATTCAATTATAATTTAATTGAACGAACACTTTCAATTCCACTCATTGGCCATGGTTACGCCATGCTTGAAGATGGAAAAATGGTACTATTTGAAGGTGAAGGGGAAGAAGCGACTCGCGTTCACCCTATGCAAGTTTGGCAAACCCCGTTTTACTCAGAAGAATTTGCCGATCAACAGCCGACTCGTAGCGGTTTTTTAGGACGTATAGGCAATGCAGACTTAGTTCGTGGTATTTCTGAAATATTACATGTTTCCAAAGAAATAGAAGGCAGCCAAATTTCTATCGCTCGCTACGAACAACTCAGCCAACAAGCAAAAAATTTACTGGATATTTATTACTGGTTTGGTGATGAGCAATGCCTTGGTATTGGCAAATTACTCAAAGAAATCACCCAAACCAGTGAACTGGTTCTTGATGAATATGAAAAGGTCGAAAGCATACGGCAGCAATCTGCCAAATCAATGAATGAGGCCATTAACCGCCAAAAATCACTGATTTCACTTACGTTGCCTGAAAGCTGGGCCGATATTCAACAATTTGTTGATGGCTTAAATGCCCTAAGTGCTCAACGCGGGCACTTGATTTCACTACGTGAATTTCGCTATATGGATTTAAAAAAGCTTAGCGAAATGGAAGCTGAAATAGAAAAAAATCAACAATATGTCTCACAAGAAACCGCTGTTTTCCTTGCGAGTGATAAAGCTTTACACCCCTTTAAAACACAGTTAACTGTTTTCGAAGAACAAATAGAAAAAGCCCAAAACAGTGCCCAGTTAGACATTCCCATGAAAGATATGGAAAAAATGTCTGCTGACTTAGATATGCTTTCAAACCTAATGGCTTCACTGAGTTTCAATGATGTCACACAACAAACTCACATTATTGATGCTATTTCGCAAATCTATGCTCAACTAAACCAATCCCGAGCCCGCTTACAACAAAAACGAAAATCACAAAGCAGTGTGGAAACTGTCGCACAATTTGGTGCTCAATTCCGGCTGTTTAGCCAAGGCATTACCAATGCACTGTCTCTTGCCACTGACCCTGAACGTTGTGATGATCAGCTATCAAGATTACTCGTTCAGTTAGAAGAGCTCGAAAGCCAATTTAGTAGTCATGATGAATTTCTTGATGATATCTTATCTAAACGGGAAGAATTACTCGAAACCTTTGAATCTCATAAACAAGTTCTTATTGATGACCGCCAACGACGTGCACAAAATTTAGCCACAGCAGCCGATCGTCTACTAGACAGCCTGCAACGACGAACAACTCGTTTACAGTCTCAAGATGAACTCAATGCCTTCTTTGCTTCCGACCCTCTCGCAATTAAAACGCGTGAAATCATTGAAAAATTAAGGGAAATTAACGATAACGTTAAAGCTGATGATATTGATGCACGACTCAAATCCTCTCGGGACCAAGCCATTCGAGTTTTACGCGATAAAACAGATATTTTTGAAGATGGTGGGAATGTCATTAAACTCGGGCGCCACCGATTCAGTGTCAATACCCAAGAGCTAGACCTCACCATTTTACCGAAAAATGAACAACTATGGGTTTATCTCACAGGGACAGATTTCCAAGAACCAATAGAAAATGAACGACTATCACAGCTCAAACCCTATTGGAGCGCCTCATTAGAATCTGAATCTGATACGGTTTACCGCGCTGAATACCTTGCTTATTCAATTATCTATGCTGCAACAAAACGCCAAGAAGGGCTAGATTTTGACATACTAAAAAACGCGTTAGCATCAACGGAAAAACTTGAAAAGATTGTCCGTGATTTTGCAAATCCACGCTATAAAGAAGGTTATGAAAAAGGTATTCATGACCACGATGCCGTTGCTTTACTGAAAAAACTAATTCCAATCGGTGAAAGTGCAGATTTATTACGGTATAGCCCAACAGCTCGTGCTATCGCAGCGATTTATTGGCAGCAAGTTCAAAACGATGATTTTCCTGCACTATGGCCTGAACGAGCAAGAACAGCCATGAATATTCACCAGTTATTCCATAATGACAATGCATTACTTGACCTACAAGCCGAAATTGAAGCTGGAGTTAGCTTGTTTTTGCAAGATAACCCCATTCAATGTCAAACCTATGAGCAAACTCAAGCTGCTGAATACCTTAGCTTTGCACTAGCAAGAACCCCGATAGAACTCGTCTATAGCAAATACGCGAGGGAGTTAGTTTTAGCACTCCAAAGCCGCTTAGAAGAGGCTCATATGTGGGTTGATTTTAATCGCTCACAACAGAACTTAGGGACTCGTTATGCCCAGCGCTGGTCATTAGTTCAAAACTGGTTACAAGGGCTGTGCTCGACCCCTGAATTTGCTCATCTTGTTCCATACATACCGGGTGCTATTGCCATTATTATCTTAGATAAAGTAGCTTCAGCACGCTTTAGTGAAGTTGATCTTTACTTTAAAGTTAACGGGTTACTTGGTGAACACCCGACTATTGAAAACCAAACTCTATCATTGAGCTTAGATAACTACTTCAGTCGGATGCGCGGACAACGGAAACGTTTTATTCCTGAATTTCGTCAATATCAATCCCTGCGCCAACAGATTGTTACTGAAGAGCGTAGCCGTTTAAAACTGCATGAATATAAAGCAAAACCATTAAGTTCTTTTGTGCGTAACAAGCTGATAAACGATGTCTATTTACCTATCATTGGCGATAATATGGCAAAACAAATTGGCGCTTTAGGGGAAGGTAAACGCACAGATCTCATGGGGCTACTATTAATGATTTCACCGCCCGGCTACGGTAAAACCACCTTAATGGAATATGCCGCTGATCGTTTAGGGCTCATTTTTATGAAGGTCAATGGCCCTGCACTTGGCCATGACGTACTCTCTCTTGACCCTGAACAAGCACCTAATGCAACAGCAAGACAAGAGTTAGAAAAACTCAATCTAGCCTTAGAAATGGGTAATAATGTCATGTTATACATCGATGATATTCAGCACACCCACCCTGAGTTTTTGCAAAAATTTATATCCTTATGTGATGGAACAAGGCGCATTGAAGGCGTTTGGAAAGGCAAAACCAAAACGTATGACATGCGGGGTAAAAAATTCTGTGTCGTGATGGCGGGTAATCCCTATACCGAGTCAGGGGAAGTTTTCCGAATTCCTGACATGCTTGCAAACCGTGCCGATATTTATAACCTTGGTGAAGTATTAGGGGGTATGGATGAAGCATTTGCTCTGAGCTATATCGAAAACAGCCTGACATCAAACCCAGTATTAGCCCCTCTTGCATTACGAGACCTGAACGACCTGTACTTATTTGTCGATAAATCAATGGGGAAATCTGTCTCTACCAACACCTTAAGTTACCCATATTCGGATGCGGAAATTAATGAAATTACTTCAGTAATCAGTAAATTAATCAAACTACGGAATGTTGTATTGAAAGTAAATCAACACTATATCGCCAGTGCTGCGCAATCCGATAAATACCGAACAGAACCTGCATTTCGCTTGCAAGGTAGCTACCGTAATATGAATAAACTCAGCGAAAAAGTCTCTTCTGTTATGAATGATGATGAACTGGAAAGGGTACTGGATGACCATTACCTTGGAGAAGCACAACTTTTAACGACTGGCGCAGAAGAAAACTTATTAAAACTTGCAGAGTTACGTGGCACGTTAACAGAAAAAGACGCAGCACGTTGGCAACAAATTAAGAAAGACTTTATGCGTAATAAGGCTCTTGGCGGTGATAATGCAGATATTGGTGATCGCGTTGTGGGGCAATTGGCCTCATTAGTCGAAAGTGTTCAAGCGCTTGGTAACCCCTAATGAACTATTTACAAGGGCATCCTCGCATTAAGCTATTAGTCTGTATTGTTGCAATTTTTATTATTGCTCAACTAATTAACAGTTTAACCGCGGGGGGACTCATTCAATTTGGTCTCATTCCTCGCACTGAATGGGGGTTATTAGGTATCTTCTTTGCCCCATTTATCCATGGCAGTTGGCAGCATTTAATCAGTAACTTACCCCCATTTATCATCTTAAGTACGCTATTACTGCATCGCACCATAAAAGCTTACGTATTGGCATCACTGTTTATCATCGTTGCTGGGGGTTTAGCTGTTTGGTTATTTGGCCGAAATGCAGTTCATATTGGTGCCAGTGGCTGGGTTTTTGGGTTATGGGGCTTACTCATCGCCCAAGGTTTTTTCCGTCGAAACTGGGTTGATATAGCTATCGCGTTATTAGTGCTATTCTATTTTGGCACAATGGCCAGCGGCTTGTTACCTACTCACTTATACATCTCAACAGAGTCACATATAGCTGGGGCTATTGCTGGAGTTATCTATGCATGGCTAAGTCATCATTACCATAAAAAAAACAGCAATCACTCACCTTAAAATAGTATCCAATACAGTTATGACACATTTTTTGTAATTTATTTAAATTTATGTATCCTTTTCTGTGATCGTGATTCACATATTAACAATTAACCATAAATTAACCATTTGTTAACAACACAATAGTGCTAGTCTCAAAAAAATAATAACAACATGAGACTCAATAAATGAAAAAACACCTCATCTCTACCGCTATTGTTTTAAGTTTAAGTTCACTACCACTCTCATCATTTTCTCAGTCAATTCAAATTAAAATTGAACGAGATAACTATGGTGTTCCTCACATCTATGCGAATGATACTTATAGCCTTTTCTATGGATATGGCTATGCTGTGGCACAAGACCGATTATTCCAAATGGAAATGGCTAAACGCAGTACCCAAGGAACAGTTTCCGAAGTGTTAGGTAAAGATTACATTTCTTTTGATAAAGAAATCAGAAACAACTATTGGCCTGATTCTATCCACCAGCAAATCACGCAATTATCCCCTAAAGAACAAGATATTTTGCAGGGTTATGCGGATGGCATGAATGCATGGATTAAACAAATCAATGCTAAACCGGATGACTTAATGCCTAAACAGTTCATTGATTATGATTTTTTACCATCCCAATGGACGAGTTTTGATGTTGCGATGATAATGGTCGGTACAATGGCAAACCGCTTTTCCGATATGAATAGTGAAATTGATAACCTAGCATTACTCACTGCGCTTAAAGATAAGTATGGTGAACAAATGGGAGTGGCGTTTTTTAACCAAATTAATTGGCTTAATAACCCCAACGCACCAACAACAATCTCATCAGAAGAATTCACCTATTCAAATTCACAAAAAACAAAAAATATAGCGCAATTGAATCAAATTAGTGATTACCGACTTACTGCTCCCATGTTTGAACGCACGGCAAAAGATGCAACAGGAAAATTAATAGCGCTTTCTTCCCAGGAAAATAATGCGTTAATCGCTAAACAATATGAACAAAGCGGTGCTAATGGCCTAGCAGGGTATCCAACCACCAGTAATGTTTGGCTTGTTGGAAAAACAAAAGCGTCTGGCGCAAAAGCCATTTTACTTAATGGCCCACAGTTTGGTTGGTTTAACCCTGCCTATACATACGGTATAGGGTTACATGGAGCCGGGTTTAATATTGTTGGAAATACACCGTTTGCTTATCCCGCTATTTTATTCGGTCATAATGGGCAAATTTCTTGGGGCTCTACAGCGGGTTTTGGTGACGGCGTTGATATTTTTGCAGAACAAATTTCACCTGAAGATCCAAATAGCTACTTCCACCAAGGGCAGTGGAAACAAATGCTATCGCGCCAAGAGACATTAAATGTAAAAGGTGAAAAACCCATTACTTTTGAAGTATACCGCACTGTGCATGGTAATGTAGTCAAGCGTGATAATACCACTCACACCGCATACAGCAAAGCTCGCGCATGGGATGGCAAAGAGCTTACATCCTTAATGGCTTGGGTAAAACAAGGGCAGGCGCAAAACTGGCAGCAATGGCTAGACCAAGCACAAAACCAAGCACTGACGATTAATTGGTATTATGCGGATAAAGACGGAAATATTGGTTATGTACATACCGGGCACTACCCTAAACGCCAAACTAACCATGACCCCCGTTTACCCGTATCAGGCACGGGAGAATGGGACTGGAAAGGGATGCAGCCCTTTGCAAATAATCCTAAAGTCTATAATCCCAAATCCGGTTACATCGCTAACTGGAATAACTCCCCAGCTAAAAATTATCCTGCTAGCGACTTATTTGCCTTCTTATGGGGAAGTGCAGATAGAGTAACAGAAATCGATAACCGCATTGAGGCCTATGATAAGTTAACAGCTGATGATATGTGGACGATTTTACAGCAAACTAGCCGTGTCGACCTCAATCATCGCTTATTTACCCCATTTTTAGCTCAAGCGACACAAGGTTTGCCGTCAAATGACAATACCGTCAAATTAGTCTCCTTGCTCCAACAGTGGGATGGTATAAACCAGTTATCAGGTGATGGAAAACACTATGTTCATCCAGGGTCTGCAATCCTCGATATTTGGTTAAAAGAAATGCTTAAAGCCACTCTAGGCCAAACGATCCCCGCACCATTTGATAAATGGTATCTAGCAAGTGGTTATGAAACGACACAAGAAGGCCCTACAGGGTCTTTAAATATCAGTACAGGCGCAAAATTACTGTATGAGTCTCTCTTAGAAGATAAATCGCCAATACCCCAGCCTATCGATCTATTTTCAGGACAATCGCGGAATGATGTAATCAGAAAAGCACTGAATGCGACCTACCAAAAAATGAGAGTAAAATACGGTGATAACCCAGCTAATTGGCAAACACCCGCCACAGCATTAACCTTCCGTGAAAATAATTTCTTTGGTGTGCCACAAGCCTTACCTCAAGAAAATTTCCATCAAAATGAATACCATAATCGGGGAACTGAAAACGACCTAATTGTGTTTACCGAAAAAGGGGTGAGTGCATGGGACATTGTTGCTCCAGGGCAAAGTGGCTTTATTTCCCCGCAAGGAAAACCTTCACCTCACTACCAAGACCAACTCTCGTTATACCAGCAGTTTGGTAAGAAACCGTTATGGCTTGATAACGAAGAGCTAGCACCACATATAGAGTCAACTGAAACATTGATGATTGAGAGATAATACTATTACTAAACTAAATACCAAGCTGTCTTGGTATTTAGTTATTAACCTTTACACGATAGACACAACGCCCTGCGCCATTTAATAAGTACTGTTCACGCTCAATGCTAGCGTCATCACCCACAATATCACTGAACAACGCCAATTCCGAACGACAAAAATTTTGGCAAGCAGTGGCTGCGGCACAAATTGGACAATGGTTTTCGATAAACAACCAACTGTCATCATCTTGTTCAACCTTCGCCATATACCCTTCTTCGCTACGCACTTCAGCCAACGCCTCAAGCCGCTCAGCTAACGGTAAATTTTTACAACGCGCAAAATATTTTTCTCGGCTTTCCGCTTCCCTTTGGATAATCAGCTTCTCTAGTCCTTCATCACCAAAAATAGTACGAACAGAATCAATCAATTGAAGAGCAAGTTGCGCATGAGTATCCGGAAAACGTTGATGCCCCAGTTCTGTTAACACCCAATTTTGCCGAGGGCGCCCAGCCCCTGTTTGCGATAAGCACTGCGCCCCCTCAACTAACCCCAACGAAGTCAGTTTTTGAATGTGTTGCCTTGCTGCTTCCCCTGTCATATTTAAATCATTTGCGATCACTGCGGTAGAAATAGGCCCTTTAGTTTTGATACAAAAAAGAACCTTATCCACAGCCTGTGTTAAATTTAGATTATCAAAGTAATTACTTGCATTAATCATTATGCGACTCTATTATCCAAGCTATTACTTGGATAATACCTCTTTTTCCACCATTCCGTCTAGCGGGTCTCTCTATGAGCAATGAAACTTCAACCGTACCTCAAGCCAAGTGGGCTGATTTACTCAGTGGCGCCAACGCATTACTCACTATTGCCTTAACTGGCGGTGTTGCACTACATGCTATCAATATTTATATCGTAACAACCATATTGCCCAGTGTCGTTAACGATATTGGCGGCCTTGAATATTACGCATGGAATACCACTTTATTTGTGGCAACATCTATTGTCGGCTCAGCCCTTTCTAGTAAAGTATTAGACAGTTTTGGGCCTAAATTTTCTTATTTATTCGCGCTCATTCTATTTTCTTTAGGGTCTATTTGGTGCGCAGCTTCCCCATCAATGTTGGTATTACTAGGCGGGAGGGCATTACAAGGACTTGGTGGCGGTATTTTATTTGCTCTTAGCTATGCATTAATTCGCATTGTTTTTACTGAAAACTTATGGTCTCGAGCCATGGGTGTTGTTTCAGGTATGTGGGGAATAGCAACACTCTGTGGCCCTGCAATTGGTGGTATTTTTGCTGAAAGTGGCCACTGGCGTTGGGCGTTTTGGGCTTTACTTCCTGTCGCGGTTTTTCTAGCGCTCATTGTCATCAATCAACTCCCTAAAAAACAAACTCAAGCACCAAAAACCAGTAAAATTCCATTCTTAGCGATTTCTCTGTTAGTGATATCCGTTCTTGCTATCTCAATTGGAAGTTTGTCTGATAGTTTATTCATGAACCTAATTGGCTTGTTAATTGGCCTAGCCATACTGCTGACTATTGCTTTACTCGATGGTAAAAATGACAAACGTTTATTACCAACAGGAGCCTATTCACTCAAGAATCCCCTTGGCGTCATATTTTTAACCATGTGTTTGTTAGTTGGTGGCATGACAACCGAAATTTATGTCCCTTATTTCTTACAAACCATCCATCTGTTTTCTCCGCTCACAGCCGGTTATTTAACTGCAATAATGGCAGCGGGTTGGACCATTGGGGCACTCTTTAGTGCCAATAAAACGGGGGCTATTGTTATCCGAATTATTCGAACAGGCCCGTTCATCATATTTATTTCTTTAATTGTACTTGCTGTTCTAACGCATAATCAACAGCTTATCGAATCATGGCCATTGTTCGTTATTTATCTCATCGCCATGGCTGGGGTTGGTCTAGGAATTGGCGTGTGTTGGCCTCATCTCGTACTACGAGTTTTTAAGAATGCGCCAGAGGGTGAGGAAAATCTCGCATCATCTTCAATTATTACCATTCAATTGTATGCAACCGCGCTATCTGCCGCCTTAGTGGGAGTCGTCGTCAATAATAGCGGGTTAATTAGCCCCGGAGGGATCGCGGGAGCACAGCAAGCTTCAATCTGGTTATTTGCTCTATTTGCAATTAGTCCATTACTCGCAACCGTATTAATCCGCAAAATAAGATAAAAAAGTATAAGGGAGCAAAAGCTCCCTTCAGACTGCTGACAAACATATTATGTTTAGCAGCAAGTCTAATCGGTTTTGAAAATAAACTAGGAAAATCAATTTATTGATTTTCGGCTGATAACACAAAGCGGGAAAAACCACGCTTTTATCCCGCTTTGTCAACAACCTCAAGGGAGCAAAAGCTCCCTTTTTGAGGTCAAATCACCTAGTTTAGTTCGTTAATGCCTTTTTAGAGCGTAAAAAATAGGGCAGAACAATAATACTGATCAGCAAGACAAAAATAGTTGCCACCATCACCCCTAAGAAAGCATGATCAAAGGCAATATTGGCCTGATTTATCAACGCAGATGCATTATTTGCTGGTAGTGACTCAGAAACTAATAAGGCCTCATCAATACTATCATAAACTTTATCACTGACTGTTAAGCCTTCAGGTAATGAGAGTTTCAAAGTATAAATTGCACTCATTAGTCCCCCCATAAAGGTTACACCTAAGACACTGCCAATTTCATAAGCAATTTCTTCAATTGATGCTGCCATTCCTGCTTTTTCATCAGGGGCATTTAACATCACTGTCGTTGACGCCGTCGTGAATATCGCACCCAGGCCAAACCCAATAAGAAAGAGGAATGAAAGTAACAAAATACCTGTCGAAGTTTGGTACACCATCGTTAAACCAACGACACCAATTAACGTACAAGTAAACCCGAAAACAGTGAGTTTTATCTCACCAAATTTATGAAGGTACATACCTGCCAATGGTGCAGCTATCACTGAAGCCAATGGAATTGGAATGATATATAAAGCCGCTTCAAACGGAGTATAACCTAAAACCAGTTGCAGCCGTTGGCTGAGCAATAATTCAACACCAACGATAACCACGATAGATAACACAGCCATCATCAGCCCTGCATTGAATTTAGGATGCTTTAATAGCGTAAAATCAATCATTGGGGATATTGATTTAACTTGTCGATTTCTAAATACCACCAAAAAGAAAACACCAATAACGCCTGAAGCCCATACAGCAGGCCAGTCTGTATAAGGTTTTCCGAGCTCCTTCAACGCATAAATAACGCCAATTAAACCAATTAACACTAAAATGGAACCGAAAATGTCGATTTTTTTGTCGCTGTTACCACCACACTTAGGGATCAAGTAACACGCAAACGGAATAACCAATAAGACCACTGGGACATTAATTAAAAAAACAGAGCCCCACCAAAAGTGGTTAAGTAAGATACCGCCGATCAAAGGGCCTATTGCCGCTCCACCTGAAGCAACTGCCGACCATATTCCAATTGCTAACGCCCTTTCTTTCGGATCTAAAAAAACATGCCTGACAATAGCAAGGGTGGCAGGCATACTTAACGCTGCGCCAACAGCTAAAAAACCTCGAGACAAAATCAAACTTGTTGCTGTTGGTGAAAAAGCAGCACACAACGAGGCTAAACTAAATAACGGTAGCCCCAATAAAAACATTTGCTTGTGACCAACTTTATCACTTAGCATCCCTGCAGCAGGTAATAACCCAGCGACCACCAGTGGGTAAGCATTCATTATCCACAGTTTTTCAGATGACGTAGCGCCTAAATCATGGGTTAATTTAGGTAACGCGGTATACAGTACAGTGACATCAATAACGATAAGAAACAGTACACTTGAAACTAATAGAAGCACTATCCAGCGCTTATAATCGGTTAACATAAAATTCTCTCAATGAGTTTATTTGATCATGATTTTTGTGCTGATCGTGCTACAATATAAATCCATACGTACGTATTGAAAAGAGGTTTTTCTAAATGGGACGTCAACGAACAATCGATAGAGAAAAATTACTTGATGCCGCTGAAGATATTGTTCTACAACAAGGTGCTACCGCTCTCACTATCGATGCAGTTGCCAAAGCGATGGGGATCTCCAAAGGCGGTGTTCAGTACTGTTTTGGCAATAAAGATGCCTTAGTTGATGCAATGTTTGAGCGTTGGGGCCAGTCTTACGATGAAATTTTTAATCAAGTGACGCTGCAAGATAACTCTCCTGAAGGGCAAATTTTTGCTCATATGCAAGCTACCCACCAGCACGATAAAGTTGCAATGGCAAAAGGCGCTTCCTTAATGGCATCCTTATTACAAACCCCTGAATACCTGGAAAGTACGCGTACTTGGTATCGTGAACGGCTTGCTAAGTTAGACACCTCAACAGAAAAAGGTAAACAGGCCAGAATTGTTTTTCTAGCCACTGAAGGCGCTTTTATGCTGCGCTATATGGGATTCATGGAAATTGATGATAATGAATGGCAATCTATATTTAGTGATTTGGAAAATTTATTAAAAAGTCATTCATAGCATCATTTTTTTAAATAAATAATCTCCTAATCCAATATTATTGGATAAAATATCCAAATGGAGATTATCATGAGAAAAATAATTACTACTACAATTCCAAGTCATAACTATTATTATCAACCTCAAAAAACGAATAAAAATTTCATTATAGATAATATAAAAAGTGTAAAATCAAAAAATGATGGCGATTTAAATTTTAATCAGCCTAGTTATAAAAAAGAATATAAATTTAATGTTAACATTCCCTATCTTGCATCAAAAGAAAAAAAAACCTCTCATTTAAATAAAAAACAAGAACCGATAACGCCTGTAAATAGAACCAAACTAGAAGATATCAAATCGATCGATTCTTTCGTTAGAAGAATAAAAGAGGAAAATATCTATTTTATAGCAATAGATAAAAAAAGTTATATTTATCAAGGTCCATTAAATACGATAGGAAAAAGAAAACCTACAGATTTATATCTCAACGTAACCAATTCATTAGGCCACGGGGTTTATGGAACAGCCTACCGCGTTGGAAATTTTGTTATTAAAGTTCCTTTTTATGATACCTATGAAATCAATCCTCACAGTAATGTAAATCGCTGCTCCTCTATACTCAATGCATTAAACAAAAATACTAATTTTTCAAGAGCAATAACTCTGAATGAGGGAAAAGATGTTTTAATTACGAAATATATTTCTGGAAAAGATATTAAAGGTAATAGTGCCTATGATTTTGTTAAACAAAGAGGACGCATCATGTTTGATTATAGTTCTAATGGTAATGTTAAAATGGATAATAATGGAAAAAAATATGTTATTGATGCTGACCTCGTAGCGCAACCAACAGAATTAAAAAGATATCCCTCATTAGAAACACTGGAAATACGTAAACTTTATAAAAATAAATTTATCAGAAAACCTCTTAGAGCTACTGAAATAAAACCTCTCTATTACTCTGAAATAGAAGGTCTTTTACCAAAAGTGAAATAACATCCTTACAAACAATATTATTCCACGACATAGGGTCATTTTTTGCACGAAAAATGCCCCTAATGCAGGAAAATGAATGACTAAACCATTATGGAAAGACATAAAATCAGTTTTAATGATTCAAGAAAATCCCCTTATCATCGTCAGTTATAATTTGTTTTAACGATTTATGAATACCGCCATCATCTGTTTGCAAGATAAATACAAATAAAACCTGACAAAGTACCGATTGAGGGCAATGACGAGGCCGATATTTTGTATAGGGAGACCATCCATTAGCTAGATACCTTTCATGCATTCGCTTCATTGCATCAACAACAGAGTTCGCAGCTTGCCCTTTGTTGATTTTAGTCGATTTTTTTTGGTGATATAAAAAAGCATCAGTAACCGTTTTAGATATAATATAGAAAACTTGCCCAACAGATAATTTTTCTAATAAATAGGTGATGTTTTTTGTTGTTTTTTCACCAATCTGAAAAGATGTAAAATTATATTCATCCATTTCATAATTCAAATAAAAAAAACACTCAAATAGATTATTTTTCTTACATAACTCAATCAGTGATTTTTTATTTTCTTGTAAGTAATAAATATTGGCTAACTTTAGCTCTAGTAGGTCAATAATCGTAGATAAACTATTAGTTTCTTTAAAAATAACTTCCCAGCACATAAATATATTATTAAAATAAATATAATCTTCACTAACACTTATATACTTTAAATTAGTAACTGAACTTACTGCAATCACACCTGCAGTATAAAGCTGTTCTATGATTAACAGGTCAAACTTATAATTCGGTGTTAATTTTTTATACCTTTGATTATCCAAGCTATCTAAATACATTAGATTTTCATCAGCACAACACCGTATAAGTGCAAGTAAAAAAACACTATTTTTAAAAGAAAGATCATTGATACTTAAAGCATTTTCTTTTTTTAAAAATAATAGATTATCAATATATTCAATTTTTTCTTGCCTTTCTTTTTCATTCTCTATACGAATACAATCAACACAAATATGTTCAAAATTAATTAAATGTGAAAAATGGCTCCTATCTCGTAAAAATTCCATTTCACCACATGCTACACATTTTAGTTTTAAACAATAAGCTTTGCAGCTTCTAGCCACAATAGCTTTTATTTCTTTATATTTTAATTGTGTTTTTTCTTCTATCTTAATCATTGAATATGAAAATCGGCCATTTTCTTCAAGCTGCCAATATAGTTGGCATACAAATTCATATTCCTTATCAATAATATCAATAAATATAATTTCCATATGTTTATTTCCTTGTTTTTTATTATGTTATATTAAAAAAAACAAAAAATAGAAATTATATTATGACAAAAAAACAAAAAGGCTCATTACGGTTAAATAATGAGCCCTTTATTAATCAATTTATTGATTACTCAACTGTCACCGACTTCGCCAAGTTACGGGGTTGGTCTACGTCTGTACCTTTAATCAATGCAACGTGATAAGACAACAGTTGCAGAGGAACGGTGTAGAAAATAGGTGCGATGAGCTCTTCAACATGAGGCAGAGAAACAATTTTCATATTTTCACTGGCTTCAAAGCCCGCATCTTGGTCAGCAAATACATACAGCAAACCACCACGCGCACGAACTTCCTCGATGTTTGATTTCAGTTTTTCTAACAGTTCATTGTTAGGTGCAACGATGATAACAGGCATGTCGGCATCAATTAACGCTAATGGGCCATGCTTTAACTCACCAGCAGCATACGCTTCTGCGTGAATGTAAGAAATCTCTTTTAATTTCAGTGCTCCTTCAACGGCAATAGGGAACTGATCACCGCGGCCTAAGAACAACGCATGGTGTTTATCTGAGAAATCTTCTGCCAATGCTTCGATAACTTTATCTTGCGATAACATGCTTTCAATACGCGCAGGCAATGCATGTAGAGCGTGAGAAATGTTTTCTTCGAGCTCAGGGTTGGCGCCTTTCAAGCGACCCATATACGCCACTAGCATCAGTAAGACAGTTAGCTGAGTAGTAAACGCTTTAGTGGATGCCACACCAATTTCAGCCCCTGCTTTGGTCATCAGGGCAAATTCAGATTCACGTACCAGTGAAGAGCCCGCAACGTTACACACTGCTAAAGAGGTCAAATAGCCTAATTCTTTAGATAAACGCAGGGCTGCGAGTGTATCTGCGGTTTCACCTGATTGAGACAGTGTTATCATTAAACTGTTTTTACGGTGTGCAGGGTTGCGATAACGATACTCAGAAGCAATTTCCACATCACAGGGAATACCGGCCAAAGACTCAAACCAATAACGCGCCACCATGCCAGCATTGTAAGATGTTCCGCAAGCTACGATTTGGATATGTTCAACTTGAGATAAAATTTCACTCGCACGAGGGCCTAATTCGCTTAAATCGATACCATTGTCTTTGCTAAAACGCCCTTCAAGGGTGTTTTTAATCGCCATCGGCTGTTCATAAATCTCTTTTTGCATGTAATGACGGTAAACGCCTTTATCGCCCGCATCATATTGAACGTTTGATTCAATTTGCTCACGGTCAACAGCTTCACCATTTTTATCAAAAATACGAACAGTACGACGAGTAACTTCAGCAACATCCCCTTCTTCAAGGTAGATAAAGCGGCGAGTCACAGGCAACAATGCTAATTGGTCTGATGCTAAGAAGTTTTCACCGACACCTAAACCAATAACCAATGGGCTACCAGAACGTGCAGCGACTAATAATTCAGGAATACGGCTATCCATAATTACCGTACCGTAAGCACCGCGTAATTGTGGGATAACACGTTGAACCACTTCCACCAGCGAGCCACCTTTTTGTTGTTCATGGTGAACAAGATGGGCAATCACTTCAGTGTCTGTTTCTGAACTAAAGACATAACCGAGTTTTTTCAGTTCATCTTTCAGTTCTAAATAGTTTTCAATAATGCCGTTATGAACAACGGCAATATAACCAGAGGTATGTGGGTGAGCATTACGTTCACTTGGAATACCATGAGTCGCCCAACGGGTATGTGCAATTCCCGTTCCACCCGATACTGGGTTTTTCTCCGCTTCTTCCGCTAACATTTGCACTTTGCCGACTTCACGTAAGCGTTGCAAATGACCTTCGTGATCAACTACAGCCATACCCGCTGAGTCATAACCACGATATTCAAGACGACGAAGACCTTCTAACAGAATTTCTGCAATATCACGTTGTGCAACAGCACCTACAATTCCACACATATTTTTTTGATTCCTAGACAAAAGGTTTCTTTCTTGAGAAACCTTTATTTGTCGCAACCTAATTGTTGTACAGTTTTCACTGCTCCCCAGCCTTGTAGAAAATGGGGATATTATTTTTATATTGCTACCTTGGGTAGCTATTTTAATTTTTGCTATTTAAATAGCTTTTTTATCATAGGAGAGATAACGCTACCTCTCCTCAATATTTACTTATTTTTTCTTAACTGGACGTTGCCAGTTTTTAATATGCATTTGCTTTACACGGCTGACAACGAGTTCGTCTTCATTCACGTCACGAGTTACCGTCGTACCCGCGCCAATTGTTGCACCTTTTGCTACAGAAACTGGAGCGACTAATTGAGTGTCTGAACCTACAAATACATCATCACCAATAACAGTTTTATGTTTATTGGCGCCATCATAATTACAAGTTATGGTACCTGCGCCAATATTAACGTTATCACCGATTTGAGCATCGCCTAGGTAACTTAAATGACCCGCTTTAGAACCTAAACCTAAAGAGGCATTTTTCATTTCGACGAAATTACCGACGTGTGCTTTGGCTGCTAATTTAGCACCTGGACGTAAACGCGCAAAAGGACCAACCGTACATTCAGCTGATAATTCAGAGTTTTCTATGACTGAATACGGGCTAATCACTGAGTTATCACCGATTACACAATCTTTCAAAATACAGCCAGATTGAATATGTACGTTATTCCCTAATGTAACGTTACCTTCGATAATCACGTTAGTATCAATAATAATATCGCGACCATGAGTTAGATTTCCGCGCAGGTCAAAACGTGCAGGGTCAATCAACATAACACCGGCTAATAACAGTTTTTCCGCTTGTTCTTTCTGATAAACTCTTTCTAATGCAGCCAGCTGTAGGCGGTTATTCACCCCTTCCATCTCACTTAAATGTTTAGGATGAACGGTTGCAATTTTATTACCTTCTTTATGTGCTAATGCAATAATATCAGTAATATAGTATTCGCCTTGTGCGTTATCGTTATTCAGCTGTGCCAACCAACGTTTGAAATCTTTACCACTGGCAACCATGATCCCAGTGTTAATCTCTTGGATTTTACGTTGCTCTTCAGTCGCATCTTTTTGCTCAATAATACCGACAACTTCATTATTTTCACGAATGATACGGCCATACCCTGTTGGGTTATCTAAAATAACCGTCAGCAAGCCAATACCACCTTCTGGCTTCACTTCAATTAAGCGATCTAAGGTATCTTTAGCAATTAATGGTACATCGCCATATAACATGACAATATTTTCATCGTCTTGAAAGCTTGGCGCGGCTTGTTGCATCGCATGGCCAGTGCCGAGCTGTTCGGCCTGCAATACCCAATTGAGGTTTTGCTCACCTAGTTTTTCTTTCAGTAAATCACCGCCATGTCCGTATACCAGATGAATATCTGATGCACCAATGGATTTTGCTGTATCTATAACATGCTGAACCATTGGTTTGCCTGCAAGCAAATGCAAAACTTTAGGTAGCTCTGAATACATCCGTGTGCCTTTACCGGCAGCTAAAATCACGACACTTTTTCTTTGCACAGTCATTTTTCCTGAAACTCCAACTTAGGGATGAAAGTAAACCTATTTCCTTTATAAATTACTACATATTTCGCTCAAATAAAAAAGCCAGTTAGACTTAACCAACTGGCTTTTTTTACTATACCGCTATCATTACATTAGCTTTTTAGTTAACTCGATGACTCGAAGTTTCGCTATTGCTTTTGCAAGTTCTGCTGATGCCTGAGCATAATCAACATCGCCGTGAGCTTTACGGACGTGTTCTTCCGCTTTGCGTTTAGACTCCACTGCACGAGCTTCGTCTAAATCTTTACCACGGATCGCTGTATCAGCGAGTACGATAACACCATTTGGTTGTACTTCTAAAATACCGCCGGAGAGGTAAATTAGCTCTTCTTCACCAAACTGTTTGGTAATACGTACCATGCCCGGTTTTATGGCAGTCAGCAGCGGGGTATGCTGCGGGTAAATCCCCAGCTCACCTTCACTACCTGTCACCTGAATTTTCTGTACCATGCCTTCAAACATTTGTTTTTCAGCACTCACTACAGTCAGGTGGTATGTCATTGCAGCTACCATATCAACCTCCTGTCAGCTGGATTAAAGCTTTTTCGCTTTTTCCACAGCTTCTTCAATGGTACCAACCATATAGAACGCTTGTTCTGGCAGGTGGTCGTAATCACCGTTCAGGATCCCACTGAAGCCACGGATAGTGTCTTTCAGAGAAACGAACTTACCTGGTGAACCGGTAAATACTTCAGCAACGAAGAATGGTTGAGACAGGAAGCGCTGGATCTTACGAGCACGAGCAACAACCAGTTTGTCTTCTTCAGACAGTTCATCCATACCCAGAATTGCAATGATATCTTTCAGTTCTTGGTAACGTTGCAGAATAGACTGAACGCCACGAGCAACATCATAGTGCTCTTGACCAACAACCAGTGGGTCAAGCTGACGGCTAGTAGAATCCAGAGGGTCAACCGCAGGGTAAATACCCAGTGATGCGATTTGACGGCTCAGAACAACTGTTGCGTCTAAGTGAGCAAAGGTAGTTGCTGGTGATGGGTCAGTTAAGTCATCCGCAGGAACGTAAACCGCTTGAACGGAAGTGATAGAACCCGTTTGAGTTGAGGTAATACGTTCTTGCAGAACACCCATCTCTTCCGCCAGCGTTGGCTGATAACCTACCGCTGAAGGCATACGACCTAACAGTGCTGATACTTCAGTACCTGCCAGTGTATAACGATAGATGTTGTCAACGAACAGCAGTACGTCACGACCTTCGTCACGGAATTTTTCAGCCATAGTCAGACCAGTCAACGCAACGCGTAGACGGTTTCCTGGTGGCTCATTCATCTGACCATAAACCAGTGATACTTTATCCAGAACGTTTGAGTCGGTCATTTCATGATAGAAGTCGTTCCCTTCACGAGTACGCTCACCAACACCTGCGAATACTGAGTAACCTGAGTGCTCAATCGCGATGTTACGGATCAGTTCCATCATGTTTACTGTTTTACCAACACCCGCACCACCGAACAGACCAACTTTACCACCTTTAGCGAATGGACAGATTAAGTCCATTACTTTGATACCGGTTTCCAGCAGTTCTGTTGAGTTAGCTAATTCTTCGTAGCTAGGTGCAGCACGGTGAATTGACCAGCGCTCTTCTTCGCCGATATCACCTTTCATATCAATAGGTTGACCCAGAACGTTCATGATACGTCCTAAAGTTGCTTTACCTACTGGTACTTCAATTGGGTGCTCTAAGTTTACAACTTCTAAACCACGGCTCAGGCCATCTGATGTACCCATTGCGATACAACGGACAACACCACCGCCTAACTGTTGCTGAACTTCCAGCACCAGTTTTTCTTTACCGTTAACAACCTCAAGAGCGTCGTACACTTTTGGTACGTCATCTTGAGGGAACTCGACGTCCACAACGGCGCCGATTACCTGGATAATCTTTCCAGTAGCCATCTTGAATCCTCTACGTAATTCGTAAACCTAGCTGTTAAACCGCGGAAGCACCCGAAACAATTTCGGTAAGCTCCTGAGTAATGCTGGCCTGACGAGCTTTGTTGTAAACCAACTGCAACTCTTTGATCAGGTTTCCACCATTATCAGTAGCGGCTTTCATCGCTACCATTCGTGCGGCCTGCTCACTAGCCAGGTTTTCAACGACGCCCTGATAAACCTGCGACTCGATATAACGACGTAGCAGGGTATCCAGCAACGCCTTAGGATCGGGTTCGTAAATGTAATCCCAAGACTTCTTCTTCAGTGTTTCATCATCGCTTGCAGGCAATGGTAACAATTGAAGAATAGTTGGCTCCTGAGACATTGTATTGATGAACTTATTCGTCACCACATACAGTTTATCCAAACGCCCTTCATCATAGGCTTGTAGCATTGTGTTAACTGGACCAATCAAGTCCGAAAGCGTTGGGTTATCCCCCATTCCGGTAACTTGAGTCACGACATTGCCGCCCACAGAACCGAAGAATGATACCGCTTTAGAACCGATTAAAGCCAAATCAACCTGAACGTTTTTCTCAGACCATGACTTCATATCTGCTAATAGTTTTTTGAACAGGTTAATGTTCAAGCCACCACACAGACCGCGGTCTGTTGAAACAACCAGATACCCGACACGCTTAACTTCACGCTCTTCGAGATATGGATGTTTATATTCCAGATTACCTAACGCTAGGTGACCAATCACACTGCGCATGGTTTCTGCATAAGGACGGCTGGCCGCCATGCGTTCCTGCGTTTTACGCATTTTGGACGCAGCGACCATTTCCATCGCTTTAGTGATCTTTTGTGTATTTTGTACACTTCCGATCTTGGAACGTATCTCTTTTGCGCCGGCCATTTCTGCTTCTCCTTATTAACCAGACGGCCCTAGGAACTGGGCCGAATAGTATTACCAGGACTGAGTTGCTTTAAATGATTCGAGCAGTTTTTTCAACTTGCCTTCGATATCATCGTTATAGCTACCAGCCGGGCCAATTTCGTTCATAAGGTCAGCATGCTCGCGCTGTGCAAAAGAAACTAAAGCAGCTTCAAACGCACCAATTTTCGCTAACTCAACATCATCCAAGAACCCACGTTCTGCCGCGAACAGAGACAGTGCCTGCTCTGCTACTGACATTGGTGCATACTGTTTCTGTTTCAGCAGTTCAGTTACTTTCTGACCATGACTTAACTGTTTACGAGTCGCGTCATCGAGGTCGGAAGCAAACTGAGCAAACGCTGCCAGTTCACGATACTGAGCAAGTGCGGTACGGATACCACCAGACAGTTTCTTGATAATTTTAGTCTGAGCAGCACCACCAACACGAGATACTGAAATACCTGGGTTAACCGCTGGACGAATACCAGAGTTAAACAGGTTAGATTCCAGGAAGATCTGACCATCTGTAATCGAAATTACGTTTGTTGGTACGAATGCAGAAACGTCACCAGCTTGGGTTTCAATGATAGGCAGAGCTGTCAATGAACCTGTTTTGCCTTTAACTTCGCCTTTAGTAAAGTTTTCTACGTATTCAGCGTTAACGCGAGCAGCACGCTCAAGTAAACGTGAGTGCAGATAGAAAACGTCACCTGGGTAAGCTTCACGTCCTGGTGGACGACGCAGCAACAGTGAGATTTGACGGTATGCAACAGCCTGTTTAGACAGGTCATCGTATACGATCAGTGCATCTTCACCGCGGTCACGGAAATATTCACCCATCGCGCAACCAGCATATGGCGCTAAGTATTGCAGAGCAGCTGATTCAGATGCTGTAGCAACAACAACAATAGTGTTTTGCAGTGCGCCGTGTTCTTCCAATTTACGAACTACGTTAGAAACGGTAGACGCTTTCTGGCCGATAGCCACGTACACACATTTGATGCCTGAGTCGCGTTGGTTGATGATTGCATCGATAGCCAAAGCAGTTTTACCTGTTTGACGGTCACCGATAACAAGCTCACGCTGACCACGACCGATTGGGATCATGGCATCGACTGATTTATAACCAGTTTGAACTGGTTGATCAACGGATTGACGGTCGATAACACCTGGCGCAATAACTTCTACAGGAGAGAAGCCATCGTTATCAACAGGACCTTTACCATCAATTGGTTGACCCAGTGTATTCACAACACGTCCTAGCAGGCCACGGCCTACTGGAACTTCAAGAATACGACCAGTACATTTAACTTTCATGCCTTCTGCCAAGTCGGCATAAGGACCCATAACGACCGCACCAACAGAGTCACGCTCTAAGTTCAGTGCGATAGCGTAACGGTTGCCAGGCAGCGCGATCATTTCACCCTGCATGACTTCGGCTAAACCGTGAATACGAATAATACCGTCATTAACGGATACAATCGTACCTTCATTGTGAGCTTCACTCACAACATCGAACTGAGCAATACGCTGTTTGATCAGTTCGCTGATTTCGGTGGAATTCAGTTGCATATGCTCCAGTCCCCTTAAGACTGCAAGACGTCAGTTAAACGCTCTAAGCGACCGCGGATACTCCCGTCAATAACGAGGTCTCCAGCACGAATGATCACTCCAGCAATAACAGACTTATCAATTTTGCAATTCAGCTTAACTTTGCGTGACAGACGTTTTTCCATCGCTGCAGAAATTTTAGCTGACTGCTGTTCACTCAGTTCGTTAGCAGAAATCACATCAACTTCAATGGTTGATTCCAGAGAATCGCGCAATTGGATAAACTGCGTCAACACTTCTGGCAGCGTCGTTAAACGCCCGTTATCTGCCATAACACGAATCAGATTCTGAACATGCTCGTCAATTTCATCTCCACAAACAGAGATAAACGTTTTAGCTAATGTTTCTGGTGCAATAGAACCAGAAAGCAGCTCCCCAACCTGTTCATTGCGCGTCACCTCAGCGGTGAAGGCTAGCATTTCCTGCCATTTAGCAACAGCTTGGTTTTCCACAGCAAAGTCAAAAGCTGCTTTGGCGTAGGGGCGAGCTACAGTAGCAATTTCAGACATGCCCCTCCCTCCTTACAGTTCAGCGACTAGTTTATCAACGATGTCGCTGTTAGCAGCTTCATCCACGGAACGTTCGATGATCTTCTCGGCACCTGCGATAGCAAGCATCGCAACCTGTTTACGTAACTCTTCACGTGCACGTTTACGCTCAGCATCAATTTCAGCTTGCGCTTGTGCGACGATTTTTGCACGTTCTGCTTCCGCTTCTGCTTTTGCTTCATCAATCATTTGAACGCGTTGTTTATTCGCTTGTTCAATGATGACTTGAGCTTCAGCTTTCGCTTTTTTCAGTCGGTCGGTTGCGTCGGTTTGCGCCAGTTCCAGGTTCTTTTTAGCACGTTCTGCGGAAGATAAACCGTCAGCAATTTCTTTCTGACGCTTTTCAATGGCCGCCATAATCGGTGGCCATACATACTTCATACAGAACCAAACAAACAGGACAAACGCGATAGCCTGGCCGAGGATTGTTGCATTTAGATTCACAGACAATACCTCATATTCATTAGTGAATTAATGTTCTTACAGTGTTCCGTAACGTTAATTAGGCAACAGCGAACATTACATACAAGCCCAGACCAACAGCAATCATCGGAATAGCATCGACCAGACCCATTACGATAAAGAACTGTGTACGCAGCAGAGGAATTAAATCTGGCTGACGAGCAGCACCTTCTAAAAATTTACCACCTAGGATGCCGATACCGATCGCAGCACCGATCGCCGCTAAGCCCATCATCACAGCGGCAGCCATGTACAGCAGATCCATACTCAGGTTTTCCATGACAGTCTCCAGTTTGTTTCAGTTAATACAATTATTGATAAAATTAAATTAGTGTTCTTCAGATGCCATCGACAGATAGACAACCGTCAGAACCATAAAAATAAAGGCTTGTAGCGTAATAATCAGTATGTGGAAGATAGCCCAAGGTAGGCTTAACAACCACTGTGACCACCACGGTAGCAGAGCCGCGATAAGAATAAAGATCAATTCACCTGCATACATGTTACCAAACAGTCGCAGACCGAGTGATACAGGTTTTGACAGCAGGCTTACCCCTTCAAGAATCAAGTTGACTGGAATGAAGACAGGATGGTTAAAAGGCTGTATTGTGAGCTCTTTTGTAAATCCGCCAATTCCTTTCATTTTGATGCTGTAGAAGAGGATTAGGATAAACACACCAATAGCCATCGATAATGTGACACTAACATCTGCGGTTGGCACTGCACGTAATGCAGGTAACCCGAGATAATGCTCAGCAATATACGGAAGGAAATCAATTGGGAGTAAATCCATTAGGTTCATTAAGAATACCCAGACGAACACCGTTAATGCTAAAGGAGCAATAACTTTGCTCTTGCCGTGATACATATCACGGACTGAGTTATCAACGAAACCAATGATCAGTTCTATTGCAGTCTGTAACTTACCGGGTACGCCACTAGTCGCATTAACTGCAACTCTTCTAAATAGCCACAGGAACAGAGCCCCGAGAACTACCGAGAAAAAAAGCGAGTCAATGTTCAACGTCCAAAATGTTGGACTAGCGTGGGGATCGACCAACTTAAAGGTACTCAGGTCCAACTGAAGGTTTCTCAGATGGTGGCCTATGTAATCCTCTGTAGTCATCACTTCTCCTGATGCAGACATGATGCCTCTTACCCTTTTGTAGTTTAAAAATACTTACCGTTTAAAAACGGCTGGTGCAACAATCTGAACAATTAGCACCGCTAAATAGGTCAAACCCAGTGGTGTTAATGACGCTTTGAACACACCGAAAGCAACAACTAAGACAGCGATAGTTGTAACAACCTTTAGCCCTGCTCCTAATGCTAAGAACCAGGCAATGCGGACAGGTTCATCCTCTCCTTTTGCTTTCTGAAATTGTGCTAGCAGCATAAATACGATATTTGGTAACCAGCATGCTAACCCACCAGCAAGAGCAGAGGCCCCCCATTCTATACTATTTGCACAGAAAGCCCCACTGAGGATCACTAAAGTTATAAACTGAACAGACAACTGCTTTGCAGCGTGCTTGTTGTCATAAAGGGATACAGACATAACTTTTTGTTTACTCCCAGCTCTTCTCAGCCTCAGAAACGCTAAGTGTTGTATAAAACTGCCTTTGCGTAAATGTGTCAAGAGACAAAAACGTGCAAATTATACGGGCAGGCGAAATGAATTCAATCAGTAAGTAGCGAAAAGGTGAATAAATATTTAATTTTTTCGAGTTGGCGCAGAATTGTCGCTGTAATAATTAATAAATAGTTAATGAATTGCTGCATATATTCACATTAATGTGATAAATATCACATTTAGCTTTATTCTCTTTATTTATTCTTTCAACTTTACTGACAACAAAAAATAGATTTAATCTGTAAATCAAACAATTAAAGAAGTAGATTTTTAAGTTAAATTTAAAAGTGATAAATCAAATATTTCACTATTAACTATTTATCTAGCTAAATCGATTAAGTCAAAATTGCCAATTTCCCTATATTTTTTCTTTCAACACCTTATTTTTGAAACTTATTCGTTATTTCTATGTAAATAACACGTGAAATATAAATATTTACTCTCTAGCTAAAAACAAGAATAGCCGGTGCTTTGTAACACACCGACTATCGCTCTAAAAGACAAAATATTTTGACAGAAAGCAACTTTATTTTATAGAAACTTTAACCAAATGCCGCTGTTCATCAAGTTCAGGCACTTCAAGCTCTGTGATAGATTCAATCACAAAACCTTCTGGTAGCGCCATTTCATCATCACGAATGACACCTTTAAGTGCATAAAAACGACCGCCAGATGAAGGTAAATGATGGCACCAACTCAGCATATCGTTCAGTGAAGCAAATGCGCGGCTAATCACCCCATCAAAACCATTTTCAATTGGGTACTCTTCAACACGCGATTGAACAGGTTCGATATTCGTTAGCCCTAGTTCATGTTGAACCTGTTTTAAAAAGCGTATCCGCTTCCCTAAGCTGTCCAATAAAACAAAATGGGAATCAGGCCGAACAATAGCTAAAGGAACGCCAGGTAAGCCTGGCCCCGTTCCTACATCAATAAATTTTGTTCCGTTGAGTTGACCGTTCACCACTATGCTGTCCATGATATGACGGATCAACATCTGTTGTGGGTCACGTACTGAAGTCAGGTTATAGGCTTTGTTCCATTTAGCTAATAACCCAACATAGTCAACTAACTGCTGTTTTTGCTTTTCCGTTAAGTCAATATCGGTTTTTGCTAACAATTGATTAAGTTTCGATAATAAATCCATGTTAAGCACTCCGGCGTAGCATGCCTTGTTTTTTCAGCCAAACAAGTAAGATAGAGATTGCTGCAGGCGTAATCCCTGAAATTCGTGATGCTTGACCAATAGATGTCGGTTTATGGTCGTTCAGTTTCGCCATCACTTCGTTCGACAACCCTTTTACTTGTTTGTAATCGAGGTCAACAGGCAACAAGGTATTTTCATTACGTAGTTGTCTTTCGATTTCTTCTTTTTGGCGAGCGATATAACCTTCGTATTTAACTTGGATTTCCACTTGATCCGCAGCTTGAGGATCGTCAATACCTGGGGCAAACAGGTTAAGCGAGGTTAGCATTTGATACGTCATTTCTGGACGACGTAGTAAATCTTCCCCATTTGCTTCTTTCGATAATGGAACGGTTAAAATTCCATCTATCTCAGTATGGTTATCTGATTTAGGATGAACCCAAATATCTTTTAAGCGTTGACGTTCTTTTTCAATCAGTTCAACTTTTTTATTAAAGTGAGCCCAACGTACGTCATCAACTAAGCCTAACTCTCGGCCTTTTTCAGTGAGTCGCAAATCGGCATTGTCTTCACGAAGCATCAAACGGTATTCCGCACGTGAAGTAAACATACGGTAAGGTTCTTTTGTCCCTAAAGTACAAAGGTCGTCAACGAGAACACCGATATAAGCTTGGTCACGACGAGGGAACCAACCGTCTAAACCAAAGGCATGTTGTGCAGCATTAAGGCCCGCTAATAGCCCTTGAGCTCCGGCTTCTTCATAACCTGTTGTGCCGTTAATTTGGCCAGCAAAGAATAAACCTTCAATAAATTTACTCTCAAGCGTTTGTTTTAGATCTCTAGGGTCAAAGAAATCATACTCGATAGCATAACCAGGACGAATGATCCGTGCATTTTCCATTCCTTTCATGGAATGAACAATTTGCATTTGAACATCAAATGGTAAGCTGGTGGATATCCCGTTAGGATAAATTTCATTGCTCGTTAAGCCTTCTGGCTCTAAAAAGATCTGATGTGAGTCTTTATCTGCAAAACGCATGACTTTATCTTCGATCGAAGGGCAATAACGTGGGCCGATCCCTTCAATAACCCCTGCATACATAGGGCTACGATCTAGGTTATTTCTGATCACATCATGGGTTTTTTCATTGGTATAGGTGATATGACAAGGCATCTGTTGTGGATGTTGATCTTGTGAACCTAAGAATGAAAAAACGGGCATTGGGTCATCACCTAGCTGTTGAGCTAACTGACTGAAATCAATAGTTCTTGCATCAATACGTGGTGGCGTTCCTGTTTTTAAACGATTAACACGTAAAGGCAATTCTCTCAAACGTTGAGAAAGTGAAATTGAAGGGGGATCCCCTGCACGACCGCCACTGTAATTTTCTAAACCAATATGAATTTTGCCATCAAGGAAAGTACCAACGGTTAATACCACGGCTTTGGCTTTAAATTTTAAGCCCATACGGGTAATTGCCCCTGTAACTCGATTGTTTTCAACAAGCAAGTCTTCTACGGGTTGTTGGAAAATCATTAAATTAGGCTGATTTTCTAAAGCCATTCTGACAGCTTGGCGATACAGAACACGGTCAGCTTGCGCTCGGGTTGCACGAACAGCTGGCCCTTTGCTGGCATTTAATGTTCTAAATTGAATACCCGCTTTGTCTGTAGCGATGGCCATTAGACCACCTAGGGCATCAATTTCTCTAACCAGATGTCCCTTACCGATCCCACCGATGGCTGGGTTGCAAGACATCTGGCCCAATGTATCAATATTGTGAGTCAGTAATAGGGTTTGACGCCCCATACGTGCAGCTGCCATTGCTGCTTCAGTACCGGCATGACCACCACCAATTACGATGACGTCAAATTGCTCTGGATAAAACATGTGTGGACCTTAAACGTTAGAAAATGCGGATTGTGCATTTGAGGAGAGAATTCTACTCAAGTTTGAGGAAGAGACCAAGCTTTAGGTTTCCCCCTTATATAATATAAAGATCTTTTTATTTAAAGATCTCTTTATTAGATCTTTTATTAGGATCACCGGTTTCTGTGGATAAGTGGATTTTCACTTTAAAGATCATAAAACTGTAAAGGATCATATACTGTGAATGATCCGTGATCCATTTGCGTATAAGCTGGGATCAAAATGGGTACTTATACACAGGCCTTGGGAGCCTAAAAACTTATACTCTGGATAACTACGGGTTAATACCGGGATCTTCCCTGAGTTATCCACAGTTGATTGCTGGTTTTTTAATCAGATTAGAGTTCGTTTGCCCAAATTTTAACCCATTCTCCTGCGGGATCTTCCGGTATTTCGTGTTGTTGGACATCAATTTCCAAACATTCACCGATCCTTTTAGCCCCTTGCTTGATTAATAACGCATCTATTTTGTGGATAGCACCACAGAAAGTGTCATATTCAGAGCTACCGATCCCAACAGAGCCAAATTGGACTTCGCTTAGATCAGGAGCGCTTTCTTCTATTGAATCAAAAAGAGGTTGAATATTTTCAGGCAGATCACCTGCACCATGTGTTGAGCTCACCACCAGCCATATGCCTTCAAGTGTTAAGTCATCAAGCTCTGGGCCATGTTGAATTTCAGTTTCATGACCGAGTTCTTCTAAAATCTCAGCCATGTGCTCGGCAACATACTCCGCACTGCCCATTGTACTGCCACTTATTAAGGTTACTTTTGTCATGGTGATTCTCTTTCACAATAATAGGGCGCTATTGTACGCTGTGAATGAGCTGGGATCTACCTGTGGATAATGTGGTTATATCATTTTTTTTCTACGGGTTGATTGTTCGTAAGATCGGGTTTTGTAAGGAGATCAGTGTTTCTGTGGATTGTATCTCATCAATGGTCTGAATTTTGTTGATAAGTACGTCTTGTAAAGAATCGATAGAACGGCACATGACTTTAATAAAAATGCTGTATTGCCCTGTTGTGTAGTACACCTCGACAACTTCTTCTAAGGCATCTAATTTTTTTAGTGCGGTTGGGTAATCTTTTGCACTTTTTAAAATAATGCCAATAAAGCAACAAACATCGAACCCTAATTGTTTTGGGTTTATATCAATACGTGTGCCTTTAATAATTCCTGCTTGCTTCATTTTTTCGACTCGGACATGAATTGTTCCGGGGCTAACTGCGAATTTTTTTGCTAATTCAGCATACGGTATGCGCGCATTTCCCATTAATTCGTGAAGTATGTCACGATCGAGATTATCGATTTGATAATTTTCCGGCATTATTTCACCTCTATTTTAACGATTCTTCATTTTTATACCTGTTTTTTTATTTAAAATAAACAGTAAAGGCTTTTTTTAATGATGGATATTGAATTTATACCTCATTTTGTTGCTTAATCTATACATCAGCTAACACAGCTAACAAATTATGGGAATAAATTATGGACAAGTCATTTATCGAACATCAGCAACAAATTAGTTTTGTGAAATCGTATTTCTCACGTTTACTTGAAAAAGAATTAGGGTTAATTGAAGTTCAAGGACCAATCCTAAGCCGTTTAGGGGATGGTACTCAAGACAACTTATCGGGCAGTGAAAAAGCCGTTCAAGTAAAAGTGAAATCAATTCCAGGTGCAACCTTTGAAGTGGTTCATTCTTTGGCTAAATGGAAACGTAAAACATTAGGACGTTTCGGTTTTAGTAAAGGCCAAGGTCTATACACGCATATGAAAGCGTTGCGTCCGGACGAGGATCGCTTAACCCCAATCCACTCCGTCTATGTTGATCAGTGGGATTGGGAAAAAGTGATGGCAGATGAGGAACGTACACTTCCTTATCTGAAGCAGACAGTGGGTAAAATCTATAAGGCAATAAAAGAAACAGAAGCTGCCGTAAGTAAAGAGTTTGGGTTGGCACCGTTCCTGCCAGACCAAATCCACTTTATTCACAGTGAAGAATTGTTACAGCGCTATCCTGATTTAGATGCGAAAGGGCGTGAACGCGCAATCGCGAAAGAATTAGGTGCAGTATTCTTAATTGGTATCGGTGGTAAGCTATCTAGTGGTGAATCACATGATGTTCGTGCGCCAGACTACGACGATTGGACAACAAAAAATGAAGACGGTTTTTGTGGTTTGAACGGCGACATCATTGTGTGGAACCCTGTTTTACAGGACGCATTTGAGCTTTCTTCAATGGGAATTCGCGTAAGTCCTGAGTGTTTGACCCGTCAATTAAAGTTAACTGACGATGAAAAACGTATGGAATTAGAGTGGCACCAAGCATTAGTGAAAGGTGAAATGCCGCAAACTATCGGTGGTGGTATTGGCCAATCACGCTTAGTTATGCTACTTCTCCAACGCCAACACATTGGCCAAGTGCAATGTGGTGTATGGGGTGCTGAAATGCAAGAATCCGTTGAAGGTATGCTGTAATTAGCGACTAAAGCGGCGTAACAACCTGCTTTTTAACCCAGTATCAAAACGCCAAATATGGTCAAAGATTTTCATGATGCTGGGTTTCCCATAATTTGATACAGATACCGCATGGAAGCGGTATTTACCTTTCTTCTGCATGGCTTTTATTTTTTGAATCAACTCATCAGGTAAACGCTGAGCAACAAAATCAGAAATCACTACGGCATCTGCATCTATCCACTGCTTTGATTCCAATTTTACTGCTGTTTCTTGCAAACAAGCCGCAAGATCAGTCCCACCTTTAAATGTTTGATGTAAAAATCGAATACATTGCTCTAGACCATCAATAGAAATTAAATCGTAATGCACAATTTCTGTGGAAAATAACATCACATGACATGAGCGGTTATCCGCCAGCGCAATTTTCATTAATGCGAGGCAAAAAGCCTTTGCACAGCGTTCATTTAAACCGCCCATCGAACCGGAAGTATCAATACATACAACAAATGGACCTCTCGGTTGTTCTTCATCATGGTGATGTGTTATTGGGCGAAGAACTTTCCTTTCTTGCCAGCTATCTCCTTGTAATCGATAAGTTAGAAGCTGTTTTTCAAGTAATTTTCGATAGAACTCAAATTCAATATCTTCAAGACCTAACATAGCGAGTTCTGCAGGTAATAACCGTAAAATATCGTCACTTTGATTTAAGCCATTAACTTGCTCAGGAACAGTTTCAGGCACTTTTTCCATGATAGTCATCGGTTCTAGCACCACGCTATCATCAGGGATTGCTTGTGCAGTTTGGCTACGGCCTAATAATTGTGCTATTTTTTCTAATTCAGGCTGCTGACGTAAAAATTCACTGTATCGGCTTAATAATTGGTCATTATAAGCGGAAGTCATGTTCACACCTTTGGTTAAATCCCACAACCGGCCTGCAGCACGTTCATTTTCACCTAAGATATCCTCTAAATTGCCACTTAGTGCTAATCGGTGCTGTAGTTCCGCCAGCAATTGTTCTTTTTCTTGTTCTAACATTTCTTTATGTAGAGTCGTCACTTGTAAAATTAAACTGACTCGCCATTTTTGTACAAATAGTGATTGCCTTGCACTGCGATTTTCTATTTTCCCGCTCTGTAACTGATGTGCTTCACGGTAAAAAGGAGAATCCAG
Organism: Providencia sp. PROV223; assembly: GCF_028479245.1. Lineage (NCBI taxonomy): Bacteria > Pseudomonadati > Pseudomonadota > Gammaproteobacteria > Enterobacterales > Morganellaceae > Providencia > Providencia sp. PROV223. The sequence continues at coordinate 10,217 of NZ_JAMPNG010000009.1, read as the reverse complement.
TTGGTGAAGTTTTGCTATGACACTTGGTAATTGGATAAAAAAGGCATCTGTCGATATGCCAAGAGATTGACGATAAAGTTCAAACTCTTCTGAAAGTTGAGCAGGAACAAGCGCATCTTGCATACGCTGTTTGAGATCTTTTTTCCAACCGGATAAATCTTTTAGTAACGCTTTTTTTAATCTAGGGTGTTTTTCAAAAAAGACCGCCAATTGAGGGGTTGCTAACAAAGAGATAATTATCTCCTCGATTAATTGACCTTCATTAACCGAAAGCAGCATTTCTAGTGTGGCTAAACTCATCATCGTTATTCAGCCACTTTACCCGTGATTTGGTTACGTAATTGGTTTAGTTTCTCTGTGAGTTTCATGAAGCTTTGTTCAATATCTGCAAGCCAGTGTGATTCAATAAATAAGTTGGGCTGTTGTTTTTCAAACTGATAGCGTGCGGCTTGAATTTCTCCTTGAATTTTATCTAGCTTGTCTAGCCATTCTTGATTATTTGTATTTGGCGTGAGTGATGAGGCTTTATCTTGAATATATAAAGTAGATGATTGATGACTTATATCTAATAACTGTATCTGGTTTAAATTATTCACCTCAGCGGCAATGTCTTGTGCAAAACCAATCCCATTTAGGTGAGCGGATAGTGTCGTTCCTTTATTTAAAAACGTTATCAGGGATTTTTTATCAGTAGTTACAAAAGTCACTTTCATATTATGTAGTTGCAGTGGACGATGTAAAAATAGGGTAATTCGACCATCACTGATATTTTCGGGCAATACATATGACGCTTTACGAGCAAACATCGCATTGTTTTTATTGACTTTAAATGCATCTTGGTTGTTTTGGTCTTGGGTCGATGACATCCATTGCTGATAAGTCTGCTCTATTTCTCGAGTCAACTTTCGCTGCTGCCAGCCATCTTCTTGTAATAATGACTGTAATAGTTGTGGTAACGCATTCATAGATTGCATGTCATGCCAGAGGCAATCTTTTAATAACACAAGATCTAGAGGAGATACACTATTACGACCATTAAAGAAAGCACTTGCTTGTAATAAATAAACCGCTTTCTTCCAGCGCCTATCTGAAACATAAACCCGTTTGTCTGTTGCATCTAGTTGCTGACGTAATTGGTAAATTAATTCAAAACAGTGATCGGGTAGCGTAATTTTGGGTATTTCTTGTTGCCACTGTTGGTATTCTTCATCGCTGATTTTTAAATGTTCCGGCATTTGAGATTCATTCAGTGATGATTTTCCTGTTAATAGTGCGCGAAAATTTTGTTTTTCTTGCACTTTATCCAGCCAAATACGTACTAGCATTCTGTCGAATAGCGCTTCAAGGCTATTATCTGCATCAGGCAATTCATTGGATGCCGTTACTAATAACCGCATCGGGATAGATTTTTCTTCATCACCATTACGGAACTTGCGCTCATTTACCGCGGTTAATAAAGTATTTAAGATGGCAGGGCCTGCTTTCCATATCTCATCAAGGAATACGACTTCAGCGTCAGGTAAATAACCTTTAGTTAAACGTTCATATCGCCCTTCATCTTTTAACGCTTGTATTGAAAGAGGGCCAAAGATTTCTTCGGGTGTTGAAAATCGTGTCATTAAGTACTCAAAAGCATTCGCATGACGAAAAGCATATTTCATTCTTCGTGCAATTAAGCTTTTGGCAATACCCGGAGGGCCTAATAGAAATACGCTTTCGCCGCTTAATGTGGCTAATAAGCACAAACGAATAGCCTGCTGGCGTTCATATAAACCGCTTTCAAGGTAATTGCTTAGTTGGGCAATTCGTTCAGCAAGCTGCATTATTCATTCCTTTTATTAATAGAGGTGTTGATATCAAAACTATCAATTTCTTTTATTACATACTGCGACCTATTTTTCCATTTTTCTTTGACATGCCCCAATAAATAAGAAAAAACGATTCAGCTACAAGTGATTCAATAAGTTATTGTTTTTAAGTATTTCTAATGCGAACGAAACGTTTCGATATTGATCACAAATATCAACCATCAATATTGAGTTGTGATTTATCTTTACTATGATTACATGAGCGAAACGTTTCGCTTACTAGAATGGCGGTGAAAAATGAAAAAGGGTGTTTTACTTAATGCCAACGTTACCTCTGTAATTGCCAAGTTAGGTCATACGGACCAAATAACGCTTGCTGATGCAGGTTTGCCTATTTCTCAAGGAACGGAGCGTATTGATTTAGCCATTACTCAAGGCTTACCCGATTTCATGTCAGTTTTAAGTGTCATTACTCAAGAGATGCAAGTCGAAAAAGCCATTCTAGCTGAGGAAATCAGTACCATTAACCCACAAATGGAAGACGCTATTTTAGCTCACTTACAACAGTTAGAAGTCACCCAAAATAATACGATTGAAATTATTTATTGCAGCCATGAACGTTTTAAACAGCTGACTCATGACAGTAAAGCGGTGATCCGTACCGGAGAATGTTCACCGTTCGCTAACATTATTCTTTGTTCTGGTGTGACTTTCTGAGGTGATTATGCAACCTTTATTAGAACTTATCGGGATCGATAAATCATTTCCAGGGGTAAAGGCCCTCAGTGGTGCGACATTAAATGTCTACCCAGGAAAAGTCATGGCGCTGGTGGGGGAAAATGGGGCTGGCAAATCAACCATGATGAAAGTGCTGACGGGTATTTATAAAAAAGATGCTGGTCAAATCCGCTATTTAGGTAAAGAAGTCGCATTCAATGGCCCTAAAAGCTCCCAAGAAGCAGGAATAGGGATTATCCACCAAGAACTTAATTTAATACCTGAATTAACCATCGCAGAGAATATTTTTCTTGGTCGAGAGTATGTTAATGCGTTTGGCAAAATTGACTGGAAAAAAATGTTCAGTGAGTCTGACAAACTGCTTAAACGGCTTAACCTTGATTATGATAGCCATCAAACTATTGCAGAGCTTTCTATCGGCGAACAACAAATGGTGGAAATCGCTAAAGTCCTGAGCTTTCAATCACAAGTCATTATTATGGATGAACCCACAGATGCGCTAACCGACACAGAAACAGAATCCTTATTTAGAGTTATCGAAGACTTAAAAGCTCAAGGCTGCGGTATTGTTTATATTTCCCATCGTTTAAAAGAAATTTTTGAAATTTGCGACGATGTAACGGTGTTTCGCGATGGCCAGTTTATTGGTGAGAAACCCGTGAGTGAATTAGAAGAAGAAAAACTCATTGAAATGATGGTTGGTCGTAAACTTGAAGACCAGTATCCAAGAGTTGAGGTAGAAACCGGAAATATTAGGCTGCAACTTGAAGGCGTATCTGGGCCTGGTGTAACAAATGCCAACTTTACCCTGAGGAGCGGGGAAATTTTAGGTGTATCGGGTTTGATGGGCGCGGGGCGTACAGAGTTGATGAAAATCATCTACGGCGCGGCGACAAAAAAATCGGGCACGATAAAACTGGAAGGCAAACTCGTAACACTGAAAACACCACAAGACGGGCTGAATAATGGCATTGTTTATATTTCAGAAGACCGTAAACGTGATGGATTAGTATTAGGTATGTCAGTGAAAGAAAATATGTCATTGACAGCATTACGTTATTTCAGTCGTGCGGGAGGAAGCCTTAAGCATGGGGAAGAACAGCAAACCGTTAGCGATTTCATTCGGTTATTCAATATTAAAACCCCGTCAATGGACCAAATAATTGGCAATCTTTCAGGTGGTAATCAGCAAAAAGTGGCCATTGCGCGCGGCTTGATGACAAGACCAAAAGTACTGATCCTTGATGAACCAACTCGCGGTGTAGACGTTGGTGCTAAAAAAGAAATCTATCAATTAATTAACCAATTTAAAAAAGAAGGGCTGAGTATCATTTTAGTTTCTTCAGAAATGCCTGAAGTAATAGGAATGAGTGACCGCATTTTGGTGATGCACGAAGGTCATATCAGTGGTGAATTTTCAGCCAAAGACGCGACGCAGGAAGCCTTAATGGCAGCCGCCGTGGGTAAAAATTATGGCTCAGTTCAGGAGTTATCAGTATGAGTTCAACTACCGCATCATCAAAACGTTGGTTCAGCAAAGCATGGCTGATGGAGCAAAAATCATTAATCGCACTATTAGTTTTGATTGCCATCGTATCAACATTAAGCCCGATTTTTTTTACGGTTAATAACCTATTCAATATCCTACAACAAACCTCCGTTAATGCCATTATGGCCGTTGGAATGACATTAGTTATCTTAACGTCTGGAATTGACCTCTCTGTTGGGTCCTTATTAGCCTTAACGGGAGCAGTTGCAGCCTCAATGGTCGGGGCTGAAGTTAACGCATTAGTGGCTGTTGCGGGAGCACTAGCACTCGGTGCCGCTATCGGTGCATGTACAGGAGTGATTGTTGCAAAAGGAAAAGTCCAAGCTTTCATTGCGACTTTAGTCATGATGCTACTGCTGCGCGGTGTGACACGAGTTTACACAGACGGCAGCCCTATCAATACAGGATTTAGTGATAACGCAGACTTATTTGGTTGGTTTGGTATTGGCCGCCCATTTGGTATTCCTACCCCAGTCTGGTTAATGATCATCGTTTTTGCTGCGGCATGGTATATGTTGCACCATACTCGCCTTGGTCGTTACATCTACGCACTTGGTGGGAATGAAGCGGCTACCCGTCTTTCTGGTATTAATGTCGATCGCATTAAAATAGTGGTTTATGCCTTATGTGGACTGCTAGCGGCATTGGCGAGTGTCATTGAAGTTGCACGTTTATCATCAGCTCAGCCAATGGCAGGTAATGGGTATGAACTTGATGCTATCGCTGCGGTTGTACTTGGTGGTACCAGCCTTGCTGGTGGTAAGGGGCGTATCGTCGGAACATTGATTGGTGCGCTTATCCTTGGTTTCTTAAACAATGGATTAAACTTATTAGGTATTTCGTCAAACTACCAGATGATTGTTAAAGCTGTCGTCATCTTACTTGCTGTACTTGTTGATAATAAAAAGTAACCCTACAGGAAAATTATTATGAAACTGAACAAACTAGCAACGTTATTATCTGCAGTTGCACTGAGTGCAACGGTTAGTGTGAATGCGATGGCGAAAGATAGCATTGCACTCGTAATTTCTACATTGAATAACCCATTCTTTGTGACGATGAAAGACAGCGCACAAAAAGAAGCGGATAAACTCGGTTATGAGCTGATTGTTTTAGATTCTCAAGACAACCCAGCCAAAGAGTTAGCAAACGTACAAGATTTAACCGTTCGCGGTACAAAATTAATGTTAATTAACCCAACAGATTCAGATGCAGTGGGTAACTCAATATTAATGGCGAATAAAGCGAATATACCTGTAATTACTTTAGATAGAGCGGCTAACAAAGGTGAAGTTGTCAGCCATGTAGCATCTGATAACCGCATGGGCGGGAAGATGGCCGCTGACTACATTGCACAAAAAACAGGCAGTGAGGCTAAAGTTATTCAATTAGAAGGCATTTCAGGCACATCAGCCGCACGTGAGCGCGGTGAAGGTTTTAACACCGGTGCGAAAGAGCACAAATTCAATTTACTGGCGAGCCAACCGGCTGATTTCGATAGAACAAAAGGCTTGAACGTAATGCAAAACTTGTTAACGGCACATCCAGCTGTTCAAGCTGTATTTGCACAAAACGATGAAATGGCATTAGGGGCGTTAAGAGCTCTGCAAACTGCAGGCCGTACTGATGTTCTGGTTGTCGGTTTTGATGGAACAAATGATGGTATCAAAGCCGTTGAAGGCGGAAAATTAGGTGCAACGATTGCACAGCGCCCAGACCAAATTGGGATTGTTGGTGTTCAGATTGCAGATAAAGTCTTAAAAGGTGAAAAAGTGGCTCCAACGGTTCCGGTTGAATTAGAATTAGTGGTAAAACAATAAGATAAAAACCGCCGCGGCATACTGCGGCGGTTTATTTTAGTTTGCAATTCATTGGGTCATCAAAAAAGGAAATAAACGTTATGGGTACAGCAAAGCTGGTGGTTCTCGGTAGTATCAATGCTGATCATATATTAAATGTTAAGCATTTCCCTCAACCGGGTGAAACAGTTAGAGGTGATCATTACCAAGTTGCGTTTGGTGGAAAAGGCGCTAACCAAGCTGTTGCTGCTGGTCGCAGTGGTGCTGACATAACATTTATTGCCTGTGTTGGTGATGATGATATTGGGGCGAGTATAAAAAAACAGTTATCTCTCGATAACATTAAAACCGAATGTATTGATGCCATTGAAGGTGAAACGACAGGTGTCGCCCTCATTTATGTGAATCAACAAGGGGAAAATACGATTGGTATCAATGCAGGTGCAAATGCGCAACTTACCAAGGAAAGGTTAGGACATTATCAGCAAAAAATTGTGGAAGCGGATGCGGTATTGATGCAACTGGAATCTCCCATTGAAACAGTACAAATGGCTGCTGAAATAGCGAAGAAAAACAATACAAAAGTCATTTTGAACCCTGCACCCGCTCAATCTTTACCTGATTCATTATTATCATTAGTGGATATTATCACACCAAATGAAACAGAAGCTGAACATTTAACAGGCATTGCGGTTAATGATAATCAAGGTGCTCAGGATGCGGCTGAAGTCTTACATCAAAAAGGTATCAGTAAAGTGATGATAACACTCGGTTCTCGAGGCGTTTGGTATAGTGAAAAAGGTGCAGAAGGTAAAATAATTTCTGCATTTCGCGTAAAAGCAGTGGATACTATTGCCGCAGGTGATACATTCAATGGGGCTTACGTTACTGCACTGCTGGAAGGTAAGGCTGACGAAGAAGCGATTATTTTTGCCCATGCGGCAGCAGCGATAGCTGTGACTCGCCCTGGAGCTCAACCCTCTGTTCCATGGCGTAAAGAAATTGACCAGTTTTTGACTCAACAGGATTAACTTGTGGCAACAATGAAAGATGTGGCACGCCTTGCGGGGGTGTCGACATCCACCGTCTCTCACGTTATTAATCAAAATCGCTATGTCAGCGAGAGCATTACTGTACGCGTTAAAAATGCGATTGAAGAGTTAAACTATGCCCCCTCTGCGCTGGCACGTAGTTTAAAAATGAATCGCACGAATACGATTGGGATGTTACTGACAACAAGTAATAACCCATTCTACGCTGAGGTAGTGCGGGGTGTAGAACGTAGTTGCTACGAACGCGGTTATAGTTTGATTTTGTGCAACACTGAGGGCGACCTTCAGCGAATGAATCATAGCTTAGAAACATTGCTACAAAAGCGTGTTGATGGGTTACTGATTATGTGCACAGAAGTACAGGGGCCATCAAAACATGTTTTGGCTCGTTACCCCGCTGTGCCAACGGTTATGATGGACTGGTCTCCATTCGAGTTAGATGGAGACATTATTCAAGATAACTCTTTTCTTGGTGGGGAAATAGCCACTCGTTACCTTATTAAAGCAGGTTTCACTCGTATTGCATGTATTGCAGGGCCACAAGATAAATCACCAGCAAGAGCACGTCATCAAGGTTTTATTCAAGCCATGACTGATGGCGGCATTAATATTTATGATGATTATATCATTTTCAGTGATTTTGAATTTGCTGGTGGGTTTGAGTCCATGAATAAACTGCTCAGTTTACCTACCCCTCCCGAGGCTATTTTTGCAGGTAATGATGCGATGGCGGTGGGTGCTTATCAAGCGATATACCAAAAGGGCTTGAAAGTGCCTGATGATATTTCAATCATTGGTTATGATGATATCGATCTCTCGCCTTATATGATCCCACCACTTACAACAATTCATCAGCCAAAAGATAAGTTAGGCCAACAGGCTGTTGACCAACTTATTTATCGTATGGATAACCCAGAGGCAAAGGCGAGCATTTTGGTTCTTACCCCTGAGCTAATTGAGCGCCAATCGGTTAAAAAATATTAATTCTTCGCTTTTTTGGTTTTATTTTTTATTAAATTATCACCGTCTGTCTTACTTAATAATAAGAAGACAAAAGCTGAGATAAGCGTAATGACACCAACGGTAATAAAAGTATAGTGAAAATTATCGACCGTATTGCTATTAGGCTGTCCACCATAGAAATTTAAGATTGCAGCACTGACTGCAATACCGAAGCTTATCGAGAGTTGCTGAGTCACCGCTAACATACTATTTCCCGCACTTGCATTATTGTCTGTTAAATCAGCCAAGCAAATAGTATTCATTGCGGTAAACTGTATTGACATCACCATTCCTAAAATGAATAAAGGTGCAATTAACAGGTAAATCGACATACTTGGTGATTGCAAGGAAAACTGGGCGATCATTAATCCAATAATTATGGTGATAACAAATAATGTATTACGGTAGCCGTATTTAGTCAGGATCCGAGTAACCCCAGATTTAGCAGTGATTGAACCTATTGCTAGTGGCGCCATCATCATTCCTGCCACAACGGCTTCGTAACCAAAACCCACTTGCAACATTAATGGCATTAAAAAAGGAATGCTGCCTGTTCCCAAGCGTGTTGCGATATTACCACTGATCCCAATAGAAAAAGTGCGCGTTTTAAATAGATTTAGTGGAATTATTGCATGCTTAACTCGCCTTGCGTGAAGAACATAAATAAATAAGAAGAGAAAACCCACTAAGACAATAATTGCAGGAACAGAGGTAGGAAGCGATTTATCACCAAATAAGTCTAAGCTGACAGATAGCATGACTAAGCCAAAGCCAAACAATAAGAACCCAAGCGTATCAAATTTACGTTTTGGCATTTTAAAGTCTGGCATATGTTTCAAGGCATAAAAAATACCTAAAACACCTATAGGAATATTAATAATAAATATCCAATGCCAAGTTGCATAGGTGACTAAGATACCACCTAACAGAGGCCCCAATATTGGGCCAACTAAACCTGGAATAGTGACAAAATTTAATATGGGTAGTAACTCACTTCTAGGGTAAGCCCTTATTAAGGCTAAACGGGCGACTGGCATCATCATTGCCCCACCAATACCCTGAATAACTCTAGAGGTTACTAAGAAATTTAAGGATGGCGAAAGGGCACAAAGTAATGAACCAAGAGAAAATAAGGAAACTGCTAAAATAAATATACGCCTTGTACCAAATCTATCAGCAAACCAGCCGCTTACAGGAATTAATAGCGCAACAGTAAGCGTATAGCTGACTACAGCTGATTGCATTGCAAGCGGCGAGTGATCAAGGCTTCTTGCAATATCGGGTAAAGCCGTATTCAAAATGGTGGCATCGAGCGCTTGCATGAAAAAGGCCATTGCCGCAATCCATGGAAGGCCAGACATATTTTTCGCTGTTTTGAACATCAGTTACCTATACAAATAAATGAAAGCTTCAATGGGATATTGTGTTGTTAGTCTTGCTTTTGGGTAATTGTTAGTAAGTTATAGCAAAGGTCGAGTGCTATTGTACTTTTACCATGAATAATTGCATTGGCAAGTTGTTGATGAATTTCGACCTCTATAACCTCATTATTAGTAATGACATCAAAGTAACGCTGATAAATAGAACGGAATAAATTAGCAAAAGAAATAAGAAAAGGATTGGCACAAGCTTTGTAAATAGTTAAATGGAAATGATAATCAACTTTTACCCAATGCTCTCTGTCAAATTCTTTGGCGAGTAGCTGCATTTCACTAGATAATAGTTGTAATGATTGTTTTTGCTCTTTTGTTGCATGTATCGCTGCAAGATAACAAGCCTGAGGTTCTATTGCGAGTCGAACCATTTTAAAGTGCTTCATTACAACAGATTGCTCTTCACTATTAGACCACCACGTTAAGAGATCTTGGTCTAAAAAATTCCAATTTGAAGGAGACATAACACGGGTGCCTATTTTGGGGCGTGCTAATACCATACCTTTTGCTGCTAATATTTTTATAGCTTCTCTTATAGCTGTTCGACTTGCTTGGAATTGTTCTGATAATTCTAATTCGCTAGGTAAAATGGAATCCGGTAAATAGGTGCTGGTTAAAATCAACTGGCCAAGATTTTCTGCAATAATATAAGAGCGATTTTTTTGTGAGGCTGTTTGTTGCTTATTTAATTCCATAATTCATCTCAAAGCATAATTCTTAGATACATATATTACGTGAGTAGATGTACAATTGCTGCTGAAATAGTCAATGCACAGACCAAATTTAACTTATAAATACCTTTTTGGCTAAAAAAAACACGAACAAAATAAAAACGT
>NZ_JAMPNG010000008.1:0-183316 GCF_028479245.1 Providencia sp. PROV223 | reverse complement strand
GATTTATTTCATCAAGCGATGATTTATTAAACAAATCACACAAAATAACTACGTTTTGTTGAAATTGTGAACTACAAATCATCAAATTCAACTGTGAATTCAGCAACCTTTTCCCAGTTAGTATATTCAATCTCTGTTTTTGGATCGGTTGGGCCATCTGTCATTTTCATTATTAGACGAATCATCATTCTATCAAACCATGTATAACGTGGATAAAACAGCGCTCCGGCAAAAACAGACTTCAATGTAGGCTTCCAAGGACATGCTTCTAAAAATTTTCGCGTATATGCGTTGGTTTCTACCGTATTCTTGCCTTCTTTTCTTGCCGTCAAATTTACAGCAAAAAAACCCGTCTTCATTGAGTTCAATTGATTTTGATGAGAAAGCACGAAGCGTTGTAGTTTTTTATTGAAATGCCCATAACGAATGGATGCCCCTACTAATACTTTATCGTAGCCTGATAAATTAAGCTGTTGGTCAGTATTTAAATCACGAATATCACATTCACGACCTGAGTTTCTCAGTTGCTCCGCCATTTTTAGAATAATTTTTTTAGTTTGCCCATCCGTACTGGAGTGTAAAAGTAAGTAGCTCATTATTGTTCCTAAATTAATATCATTTCTATATAGGTAATATTATTTATTAATTGTACCCAACTATTCACGCCAAAAAGTGGGAGTCAGTAGCACTAATAAAGTGAAAACTTCCAAACGCCCAAATAACATCGTGACAACTAATATCCATTTGCCTGTAGGGTTCATCGTTGTGAAATTATCAGCCACAGTCCCTAACCCTGGCCCTAAGTTATTCAGTGTCGTTGCAATTGCTGAAAAAGCAGAGAATTCATCAACTCCTGTAGCAATCAGTAATAATAAGCTGACGACAAAGACCAGTGCATATGCAGAAAAGAAGCCCCAAACAGCTTCGATGATCCTTTCAGGTAATGCGCGTTGTCCTAATTTGATTGTGTAGACTGCATTTGGGTGAACTAGGCGCTTTAACTCACGCGAGCCTTGTAAGAAAAGTAACAATATACGAATAACTTTTAACCCACCACCTGTCGAGCCTGCACATCCACCAACGAATGCGGCGCACAATAGCAGCATAGGTAAAAAAAGAGGCCAACCAGAAAAGCTATCTGTCGTAAATCCAGCCGTTGTCGCCATGGACACGACTTGGAAGAATGCCTGATCAAGTGTTTGACCAAAGCTACTATAAACAGAATGGAACATAAGTACTAAGGTACAAATAACCACCAAGACAAACTGGAAGCTAATAAACATTCTAAATTCAGGATCGCGCCAATAAATCCCTAAACTACGTCCAGTTAATACTGCAAAGTGCAAACCGAAGTTACAACCAGAGATAATCAGGAAAATACCAATGATAGTGTTAATCGCAGGACTATTGAAATAACCAATACTAGCATCATGAGTTGAAAACCCACCAATAGCGATAGTCGAAAAGCTGTGAGAAATAGCATCAAAAACATCCATACCGGCTATCCATAGAGCAACCGCACAGGCAATAGTTAGCAGTACATAGATAAGCCATAATGTTTTTGCTGTTTCTGCAATACGAGGCCGCATTTTATTGTCTTTCAAAGGACCCGGCATTTCTGCACGATATAGCTGCATTCCCCCGACACCCAAAAGTGGTAAAATTGCAACGGCAAGTACAATAATCCCCATCCCCCCAAGCCATTGAAGCATCTGCCGATAAAATAAAATAGCTTTGGGTAGGGAATCAAGCCCTGTTAACGTTGTCGCACCTGTCGTCGTCAATCCTGAGAACGATTCAAAAAAAGCATCAGTTACCGAAAGATTAGGTCTTTCAGAAAAAATAAAAGGTAATGCCCCTACGCTTCCCAGTACCGTCCAAAATAAAACAACGATAAGAAAGCCTTCTTTTGCTTTCAGTTCGTGCCGGCTATTACGGGTTGGTAGCCACAAAAAAAGACCAATTAGCAAAGCAGTAATAAAAGTCTGGCTAAAAGCTCGCCCTGCACCATCACGATAAATTAGCGCGACAATACCAGGAATAACCATGGTAAAAGAAAAGATGATGACAAGCAGCCCGACTATACGGGTTATTGCACGAAAATGCATTCGGCAGGTTCCTTGATAAAACTGTTTACTATTGTGATTCTGACGTGAGCGTTAAGGCTCCACGGCTTATATCGCGTAATTTATCATTGACTTCCTGCTCAAGAGTGGCAGGAATTGCAATTTGTAAAGAGACAGTTTCATTATAATCACTGTGTAAAACTGTGCCATTCACTTGGACAAGCAGTTGTTCAATCGCATTAATCAATGAATAGTCGCACACTAAATTAAAGATTTTTTGTGGTACTTTTGTCTTTGTTGGTAATATTTTTAATGCTTGCTGGGCACCATTTCCATAAGCTTTAACTAGCCCACCAGTGCCTAGTTTTATCCCACCAAAATAACGTACAACAACACAGGTAACCTCCCCTAGATTGCTACCTAATAGTTGCGCCATGATGGGTTTTCCTGCTGTTCCTGTCGGCTCTCCGTCATCAGAGAACCCCAATTTTTGTGAATCATCAGGCCGACCAGCAACAAATGCCCAGCAATGGTGCCGGGCATCTGGGTATTGAGCTTTAATCGATTGAATGTAATCTTTTGCCGCTTCAATACCATCTGTATGAGCTAAATACGTAATAAATTGGCTTTTTTTGATTTCTTCTGTAAAAGAAATGGTTTCAGCCGGTATTAAATAAGGTTTCATTAACGTAAATGTAAGTCTCGAGTCATATTCTCAATACGATTTGCATGGATCACGATATTATCTTCAATGCGGATTCCACCGTAAGGTTTGAAGAACTCGATTTTATCCCAATTAAAGTGTTGGCTGAACTCCCCATTTCTCCATTCAGATAACAGAGATTCAATAAAGTAGAGCCCAGGCTCAATAGTTAACACCATTTTAGGTTCTAAAACACGAGTACAACGCAAGAATGGATACATTTTAGGAGCTGCGAGATGAGTACCACTATCATCTTGCATAAAACCTGCAGCATCATGAACTTGTAACCCAAGTGGATGGCCTAAACCATGAGGTAAAAATGGCGTTGTTAAGCCACTTTCCACCATCGACTCTTCGCTAATATCTTTAACAATATCATGTTTAATCAGTATCTTAGCAATCCTATGATGCATATCCACGTGATAATCAGTATAGCGGACACCTGCCTTAATCGTATCAATTAAAGCAAGCTGCTCTGTGTTGACATCTGCAACCAATTCAGCAAATTCGTCTTTACCTTTCGCCGCATAAGTTCTCGTAATATCAGCAGCATAGCCATTATATTCAGCGCCTGCATCAATAAGAAAACTGCGTAATTCGTTCGGCACAGTTTGCTGTAGTTTCGTGTAATGTAATACCGCCGCATTTTCATTCAGCGCAACAATATTACCATAAGGCACATTGGTATCTCGATGACCGGTAGATTGTAAGTAACTGACATTAATATCAAATTCGCTCATACCTGCACGGAATGCTTCGAGAGCAGCGAGGTGCCCATTTACAGCCATTTTTTGAGCTTCTCGCATACAGTAAAGCTCATAATCTGTCTTATAAGAACGATGATAATGATAGTAATCTAAAACCGATTTGGGATTGATATTATGCAAAGAAATCCCTAAAGATTCTGCTCGTGCTGTTGCTGAGCCTATATAGGCAACATTTTCTTTTGATAAGCTTGCGAGAAGCGTTTTGATGTCATCCGCATTTTTTAAGTGGATTAGCTCAATATCTTTGGTCCAAAAACTGTTCGGTAGTGGCTCAACACTATGCCAATAGTCAACGGGGGAATAAAACCATAGCTTAGGCTTATTTATACCATCAACTAATAACCATGAATGTGGAACATCGGTAACAGGTACCCACGCTTTGAAATGAGGGTTAACTTTAAACGGATAGTCGCTATCATCAAGAAAGATGCGTAGGGGTTCACCTGAATGAATCAATATGGCATCTAATTTGCTGCGCTGTAAAACTTGCTGAGTTCTGTTTTGTAACGTTTTAATGTGTTCAGCGTAGAGTGCAGTCAGTTTTTCCATTTCCTTCAACCTTTCAGCATTAATTAGAAAAATTAAGCTTACCACGTTCTGTTATTAACGGATATGCACTCTGTTGCAAACCCTAATTAATTAATTGATATATAATACATTTATCATTTAAATCATTAATTATTTCACTTAATTGCTGTGACCAACCTTCCATTTTTGTCATTAATCATTTGCAATTAATTAACATTCTAGTCACACTCTTTTCATCTGGTCGTACCAGATAACACTACCACGTAGAGGAGAGCAGAATGCTTTATCAAAGTGACACTATCTATATTCAATGGTTGAAACAAGGGATTGCAGAACTGGTTTTTAACTCACCAGGGCCAATTAATAAATTGGACACCCACACCGTTGCTTCACTTGATGAAGCCGTGTCTGTTCTTGAGCAACAAACCGAGCTGCAAGGTGTAATTTTCCGTTCTGATAAACCCGCTTTTATTGTTGGCGCTGATATCAAAGAGTTTCTGTCACTCTTTGAAGCATCAAAAGAAACACTAAGTGATTGGTTACACTACGCTAACAGTATATTTAATCGTATTGAAGACCTGCCTGTTCCAACGATTTGCGCCATTAATGGCTATGCACTAGGTGGTGGTTGTGAATGTGTTTTATCCACTGATTTTCGTATCGCCTCCCCTGATGCCCGAATTGGGCTTCCTGAAACGAAACTTGGGATCATGCCTGGCTTTGGTGGGTCTGTTCGGCTACCTCGATTAATTGGTTTGGATAGCGCATTAGAAATTATTACTGCGGGTAAAGATATCGATGCCTCTCAAGCTTTAAACCTTGGCCTTATTGATGCCGTTGTTAATACAGAAGCTCTCGCACAATCAGCGCTACAACTCATTGAATCTGCAATCACCGGAGCCTTCAATTGGCAGCAAAAACGCCAACCTAAACTTAGCCCTCTGCAATTGAAACCTATTGAGCAAACGATGAGTTTCAATGTCGCTAAGGGAATGGTGTATAAGGTTGCAGGCAAACACTATCCAGCCCCTATGGCGGCTGTGAATACAATAGAAAAGGCAGCAAATTGTACCCGCGATGAGGCCTTAAAGCATGAAACAGCAGCATTTGTTCCTCTAGCGCATAGTGATGTTGCACGTGCGTTAGTGAGTATTTTTCTAAATGACCAACAAGTTAAGTCAAATAGTAAAAAGATCGCACAACGTATTGAGATTCCAACACATGCCACCGTATTAGGTGCAGGAATTATGGGCGGAGGCATTGCTTATCAGTCTGCCAGCAAAGGCGTACCTGTTTTAATGAAAGATATTAATGTTAAGTCATTAGAATTAGGGATTGAAGAGGCACAAAAGCTATTAAATAACCAATTTGAGCGTGGAAAAATTACAGCTGTAAAAATGGCGGCGACCTTATCATCTATTCATCCTTCATTATCTTACAATGGCATAGAAGATAGCCAAATCGTCGTTGAAGCCGTTGTTGAGAACCCTAAAGTCAAAGCTGCTGTATTAGCTGAAGTTGAGTCCTTAGTAACAAGTGAAACTATACTGGCTTCAAATACATCAACTATTCCAATTTCAACCCTCGCTAAATCACTAAAGCGCCCAGAAAACTTCTGCGGAATGCACTTTTTTAACCCTGTGCATCGAATGCCATTAGTCGAAATTATTCGCGGAGAACAAACTTCTGATAACACTGTTGCTAAGGTTGTTGCCTACGCCAATAAAATGGGGAAAACCCCTATTGTTGTCAATGACTGCCCTGGCTTCTTTGTTAACCGAGTACTTTTTCCTTACTTTGCTGGCTTTAACTTACTGTTACAAGATGGGGCTGACTTTAGAGAAATAGATAAAGTCATGGAAAAAGAGTTTGGCTGGCCAATGGGGCCCGCTTATCTTCTTGATGTGGTTGGTATTGATACTGCTTTTCATGCAGAACAAGTTATGGCTCAAGGTTTTCCTGAACGAATGGGAAAAAAAGGCAAAAATGCCATTGATGTGATGTATGAACAACAACGTTTTGGCCAAAAAAATGGCCACGGGTTTTATCAATATGAAAAAGATAAAAAAGGGAAACCGAAAAAAGTTGATGATCCGCGGACGGATGAACTACTTGCTACTATTTGCTCAACAAGACGCTCATTCACCAAAGAAGAAATTATTGCTCGAATGATGGCTCCAATGATCAACGAAGTTGTTCGTTGCTTAGAGGAAGGCATTATCCAAAGCCCTTCGGATGCAGATATTGCTTTAGTTTACGGTTTAGGCTTTCCACCATTTAGAGGGGGAGTATTCTGCTATTTAGATACCTTAGGTAGTCAATCTTACTTAAAAACAACGGAATCTTTGCAGCACTTGAGTCCTCTATATCACGCGCCTAGCGGCTTAAAAGAAAAAGCGGCTACTAATGCAAGATATTACCCACAGCCACCAGTAGTGGCGATTGATGTCAAAAAAGTTGCGAGAGGTTAATTCTATGGAAAATGTCGTCATTATTGATGGAATACGTACACCAATGGGCCGTTCAAAAGGTGGGGTATTTCGCCATGTTAGAGCTGAAGACCTTTCTGCGCACCTCATGAATGCGATTTTTGAACGTAATCCAAACTCAAGTAAAAAAGAATTGGATGACATCATCTGGGGTTGTGTTCAGCAAACACTAGAGCAAGGGTTTAATGTTGCTAAAAATGCAGCATTACTCACAGATATACCTCATACGGTTCCTGCCGTTACAGTAAATCGCCTTTGTGGTTCATCAATGCAAGCGATACATGATGCGAGCCGGTTAATTATGACAGGTGATGCAAAATCAGTACTCATTGGTGGAGTTGAGCATATGGGCCACGTCCCAATGACTCATGGTATAGATTTCAACCCTAAACTGACTTTACGTGTTGCTAAAGCCGCTGGAGCGATGGGATTAACCGCTGAAATGCTTGCCAAAATGTATAAAATTAGCCGAGAAGAGCAAGATGCATTTGCATTAAGGTCTCACCAACTTGCAGCTCTAGCAACGGAAAAAGGGAAGTTCAATAACGAGATCGTTCCAATTAGTGGCCATGATGCCACTGGTAACCTCATTTCGGTAAATTATGATGAAGTGATTCGCTTTGATGCAAGCCTTCAAGGTTTGGCTGCTCTTCGCCCCGCCTTCGATCCTGCTAGTGGTACAGTGACCGCAGGTAATTCATCTGCTCTATCTGATGGTGCATCTGCGATGCTGCTAGCCAGCGAAAGTTATGCCACACAGCAAGGCATTAAGCCTCGAGCTAAAATACGCTCAATGGCAGTTGTTGGCTGCGATCCATCGATCATGGGATTTGGCCCGGTGCCAGCAAGTGAACTCGCTTTAAAGCGCGCAGGACTAACTTTAAATGATATTGATATTATTGAATTAAATGAAGCTTTTGCAGCGCAATCTATTGCATGCTTAAAAGGCTTAAAGCTATCAGAAAATCAACTAGATGATAAAGTAAATCTCAGTGGTGGGGCCATTGCGCTAGGCCACCCTTTGGGATGCTCAGGAGCAAGAATTTCAACAGCATTGCTTAATCAATTAGAACAAAACGATAAACAATTTGGTTTAGCCACCATGTGCATCGGGTTCGGCCAAGGTATTGCTACAATTATTGAGCGTGTTTAACAATTTAGTTTTAGTTTTCGCAAACATTGTATTTTGTCGATGTTCCCGCCTAGTCAGGGGCGGGTTTTTTTTGCCTTTTTCTGGCCAAATAGCCACGAAAAATTTAAAGATTATCGATAGGCGGTAAGTGAATGAGACCCTAGGAGCATACAAAAGTATGTGACTAGGGCGAATGAGCGAAACCAACACCCCTACAATTTGAAGTAGGACGGGTTAAATGAATTCGTAAGCATCTCCAAAGAGTTGTTCTGCCTTAGCTCCTCGCTCACTACAAAACCGCTCTCTCGCTATTTTAGCCATTTCAAAGCGGCCTGCGATATAGATATCATGACCGGACAAATCACCAAAATCTTCTAATACTGCGCTCAGGACTGTTCCTGTTCTACCACGCCATAGTTCGTCTGGTTGCTCTACAACTGGAGTGATCTTCAAATTAGGGTAATTTTCACTGAGGGCCTGCAATTCACCAAGGTCATATAAGTGTTCCAATTGGCGCCCCCCCCAATAGAAAGTGATATCACGATCCGAGTTTTCAGCTAAAGCTGCAAGTAATACAGAGTGGGTATAGGAAAAACCGGTCCCACCTGCAATTAAGATCATTGCGTTACTGCTATTTTCCCGAAACCAAGCTTTACCGTGAGGAATGTCAATATTTATACGTTTCTGGTCTAAAATTCTATCCATGACAGCCATTGCGTATAAATTAATCTCAGAAGCACCAATATGTAATTCAATAGTTTCTTTATTATTCGGTGTAGAAGCCATTGAAAATGGTCGCTTATCTCTCTCATCCATCACGACCATTAAATATTGACCTGCTTTAAAATGAAAAGGACCATCTGGCAACAAAATCACCCGATAAACCGTATCCGTGATAGATTCAACAGATGTTACTTTACAGCTTAAAGTTGCCATGGTTTCCCTCTTATTTTGTGTCAAAAATATTTAACTGTTCCCAAATATCATCAATGCGAGATTTAACGCTCTCTGTCATTACAATAGGACGCCCCCACTCACGATCTGTCTCACCCGGCCATTTGTTGGTGGCATCAAGCCCCATTTTTGAGCCTAATCCTGATACAGGAGAAGCGAAGTCGAGATAATCTATGGGCGTATTTTCCATCATTACTGTGTCACGAGCAGGATCCATACGGGTTGTAATTGCCCAGATGACATCTTTCCAGTCTCGTGCATTAATATCATCATCACAAACAATAACAAACTTAGTGTACATGAATTGGCGCAGGTATGACCAGACTCCCATCATGACTCTTTTAGCATGTCCTGCATATTGTTTTTTCATTGTCACAACGGCAAGACGATACGAGCACCCTTCAGGAGGAAGATAAAAATCAACAATTTCAGGGAATTGTTTTTGAAGAATGGGAACAAGGACTTCGTTTAAGGCTTCCCCTAATACTGCGGGCTCATCTGGTGGCCTTCCCGTATAAGTTGAATGATAAATTGCATCACGACGCTGAGTCACATGAGTTACAGTAAATACTGGGAAATTATCTATTTCATTATAATAACCAGTATGGTCACCATAAGGGCCTTCAGGGGCCATTTCACCCGGTTCAATATACCCTTCTAAAATAATTTCAGCGCCAGCAGGAACTTCGAGGTCATTCGATATGCATTTAACAACCTCGGTTTTATTACCACGCAACAACCCCGCAAAAGCGTACTCTGATAATGTGTCAGGAACTGGTGTTACCGCACCTAAAATGGTCGCAGGATCTGCACCAAGGGCAACTGCAACAGGAAATTTTTCACCGGGATGTGCTCGGCACCATTCTTGAAAATCCAAAGCACCACCGCGATGAGATAGCCAACGCATAATAACTTTATTTTTTCCAAGAACTTGCTGACGATAAATACCTAAGTTTTGCCTTTCTTTATGTGGGCCTTTAGTCACCGTCAGACCCCATGTAATTAGAGGGGCAGCATCTTCTGGCCAACAATGCATAACAGGTATTTTTGTGAGATCAACGTCTTCACCTGCCCAAATTTGTTCCTGACAAGCCGCTGAGCTTAACCGTTTAGCTGGCATATTCAACACTTGTTTAAATTTTGGAAGCTTATCAAAAAGGTCACGGAAACCTTTCGGTGGATCAGGCTCTTTCAGAAACGCCAGTAATTTGCCTACTTCATGTAAAGCTTTTATATCTTCTTGCCCCATCCCCATCGCAACACGTTTAGTTGTTCCAAACAGGTTACACAAGACAGGCATGTTATAGCCTTTGGGATTTTCAAATAATAGGGCCGGTCCCCCTGCTCTTAGTGTACGATCTGCAATTTCTGTCATTTCCAAATAGGGGTCGACTTCCATTGTAATGCGTTTTAGCTCGCCTTGTTTTTCAAGTTGCGAGATGAAATCTCTAAGGTCACGGTATTTCATTATCTTCTTTTACTGTTACAGAGGGAGTCCCATTATAAGACGTCCGGCCAAGGTTACAAGTTACTGTCTAAAGCACTTAAAAATCAATCTTTTTCTGGTTTAGTATACCATTTTACTGGCAATCAAAAGGGACTAATTTTTCTAATAGTAATGTATTAAATTGCTCTGAGAATGTTTTATTATGCTGAAATAGTTTAAAACCTTCATCTTTTCCACTGAAATAATGAAGTTCATTACCTTTAATTTGTAACCCACTTCCTTCCCTGAGCGCAACAACAACTTCATGAGGATTAATCACACAAAATTCTTGTAATCGCTCATCACGAGTTTCTCCCATATGACCAGAGATGTGAGCATCAATATAATGAGGATTAATTTGTAATGGGAATAGCCCTAAAGATGGCATAATTGCTGCGTTACTCACAGGCATATCATTCGTAGTACGAATACTTGGTGTCGCTACATTACATCCTGCGCTCCAGCCGATATATGGCACGCCACGTTCACGAACTGCGCGTTGAATCGCAACGATCAACCCATTCTCATGTAGGCATTTATTCAACCACCAAGTATTGCCGCCACTTACAAGAATGCATTCTGCCTGCTCAATCGCCTCCACTGGACTAGAGAAATGCTCAATTGACGTAACTTTTATTCCCAATGCTTCGGAAAGCTGCTCTGCTCTTTCGTCATGTGAGCCGCGAAGAACTGCATAAGGAACCAAAACTGCTGACTTTATGTTCTTACGAGTAATCATTTCTTTGATTCGAGGTAAGGCGTAGCTTAGCCATACAGGGTTGCCTGGTAGCTTGCCGTTACTCAACAAAAAGATATCCATTATGTCTCCTACTGATTTGGTTTTTGCATTACAGTTATCATAAGACTATATTCGATTAATATAGACTGATGAATATCAATGATATGGTGCTGTTATTCATTAGTCACATTGTTATGTCGTAATTTGTTATCATAAACATAGTTTTGTCAGATGGAATTCAAAAAAATGGAAAAATGGTATTTGCTTTATTGCAAACGAGGCCAAATTGAACGCGCTATGGAGCATTTAAATCGACAGAATGTTGTTTGTATGACGCCCATGACTGAAATGGAAAAAGTGGTTAGAGGAAAAAGAACGACTGTGCAAGAAGCTCTGTTTCCAAATTACTTATTTGTGAAATTTGATCATAATGAAATTCATACGACAACAATCCAGTCAACGAGAGGGGTCAGCCATTTTATTCGTTTTGGCCAATTGCCGACGGAAGTCCCTGAAGAGATTATTGAACTCCTACAACAAACCCCTATTAGTTATTCTGTCGCGCCAGATATACCAAAGCATGGTGACCAAGTGACTATTACCGAAGGTATTTTTGCGGGGGTGCAAGCTATTTTTGCTGAACCTAATGGTGAGTACCGTTCTATTCTTTTGCTGAATATTTTAAATAAAAGCGTCCCCAAAGTAGTTGATAATACACAGTTTAAAAAAAATACAGATTAAGCATTGAAGTAATAAAAAAGCCCTTCTTAGAGGGCTTTTCATCATTCTGTATTGAATAACGATAGGTTAACGCAAATTAGGACTCTTCTTTTTCTTCTTCCTCTACGCCTTCTTGTCGATTTCTACCTTTGCCAACATAGAAATTGGATAGTAAAACACCGAGCTCAAAGAGCAAATACATAGGAACAGCAAGTAAAGTTTGAGAGAGAACATCAGGCGGCGTTAAAAACATCCCAACGATAAATGCCCCGACTAAAATATAAGGACGTTTACGTTTTAGGGCTTCAGGTGTAGTGACGCCTGTCCAACACAGTAAAATAATTGCAATAGGGACTTCAAATGCAGCACCAAAAGCCATGAATAATGTCATGACGAAACTAAGGTATTTACTGATATCTGGGATAAAGTTAACGCTATCTGGGGTTGTTTTAACAAAGAAACCAAATGCGAGCGGAAAAACAACGAAGTAGGCAAATGCCATTCCCAAATAAAACAAGAAACTACTTGAAACAAGCAAAGGCAACATGAGTTTACGTTCATGCTTGTATAAGGCAGGTGCAATGAAAGCCCATATTTGATAGAGAATAACTGGGATCGATACAAAAACCGAAACCATCATTGTCAATTTAATTGGGGTAAAGAATGTAGACGCCACATCCGTCGCACTCATTTGCGAACCTACTGGCAGCTTATCAATCAAAGGAGCTGCAACCAGCCGATAGATATCATTTGAAAAATAAGCAAGCGCAGCAAAAACAATTAAAACTGTAATTAAACAGTTGAGTAGCCGTTTACGAAGTTCAATGAGGTGGCTAATAAGTGGTTGTGTATCATTTACAGCCATGTGTTATTTTTCACTTTCAGTTTGATTAGAGTTTTTTACATTAGCATCGAGTGATTCTACTGTTTTCACAGCGGCTGAATCTTCCGGTTTCTGCTCCTCCTCAACAACTGCCGCCATTTTAGCTGCATGTTCAGGGTTTGGATCAGACTCTTCAGGTTGCTGAGTATTATCTTTCGCTTCCTTTACAGCACTATCGTAACTGTCAGTGATCTCTTTTGCTTTGTTTAACTCTGTTTCAATATCATTAGTTGTCGCTTGGTAATCGCTTTTAAGCGATTGTGCCGCTGTACGCAGTTCTTCCATAGACTGCTTAAGTTCCGGAGAAAGCGCTTCTAAATTAGCTTTTTCTTCCACCTTTTTCAGCGTTTCTTGTAGCTCCTGCAGCTTTAATTCTTGCGATAACTCGTTTTGTACATTTGCAGCCATAGAGCGCATCGCACGGATCCACCCAGCGACAGTTCTCACTGCCACTGGTAACCGCTCAGGGCCTAATACAACGAGACCAATAACTGCAACAAGCAACAGTTCACTAAAACCTATGTCAAACACGGTTTAACCCTGCTCTTTGTTTTTGCTCTCAACTGGGCTTTCTTTCTTTTCAGCAGCCTGTTGTTCAGTAATATTTTTAGGTGCGAAGTCAGCATCTTGCTTTTCTTGTTCTGCTTTTGCTTTTTCGTCATCATTCATTGCTTTTTTAAAGCCTTTGAGTGACTCCCCCAAATCCGAGCCTAAAGAACGCAATTTTTTGGTGCCGAAAATTAAAATAATAAGCAAAGCAATGATAATGAGTTGCCAAGGACTACCGAAAGCAGCCATTGCAATAGTTGATTCCATTGTTAATACCTCTATAGTTTTGGGATCAATTGTTGTTAGATCTATTATATACAACCAACACAAAATACGGAAATGTTCACAGCCTTATAAACTTGTCGCAAAACAAAGTTTACTTAATTTCCGCCAGTTTTACACCAACCAAACAACCAAGACAGTGCTCCTGCCACCATAAACACAATACCAAACGGGGTGAGATTCGAAATAAGGAACATACTCCCACAGAGAATAAATGTGGCACCTATACCTAAAAGGTACTGAGATTTACGTTGTTTATTACGCTGACTTTTCAGTTGTTGCGTTAGTTGGTCTATGTTTGATTGTAAGTACTTATGTTGCCGTAATGCACCATAAATTAAATCAGGAATTTCAGGCATTTTTTCTGCCCAATACGGTGCCTTTTCTTTTAATGCTTGAGTAATTGCAGGTATCCCTACTTGGCTATGAACCCAATCCTCAAGGAATGGTTTTGCTGTTTTCCAGAGATCAAGCTGCGGGTAAAGCTGCCGACCTAACCCTTCAACATACAATAATGTTTTTTGTAATAATACCAACTGTGGCTGAACTTCCATGTTGAAACGACGTGCTGTATTAAATAAATTCAATAACACTTGCCCAAATGAAATTTCAGCCAATGGTTTTTCAAAAATAGGTTCACATACCGTACGGATAGCAAACTCAAAGTCTTCCACATTCGTGTCTGAAGGAACCCAGCCTGAGTCAACGTGTAGTTCTGCTACTTTGCGGTAATCACGATTAAAAAACGCAATAAAGTTTTCTGCCAAATAACGTTTGTCTTCTTTGTTCAATGAACCGACTATTCCACAGTCTATCCCTATGTATTGAGGATCTTCTGGATGATCGTAGCTAACAAAGATATTTCCTGGATGCATATCTGCATGGAAAAAACTGTCGCGAAAAACTTGTGTAAAGAAGACTTTAACACCACGCTCTGCCAGCAGTTTCATATTGGTTCCTTGCGCTTTAAGCGCAGCAATATCAGAAACTGGGATCCCGTAGATACGCTCCATGACCATCACATTTTCACGACAATAATCTGGATAGACCTCTGGCACATACAGCATGGCGCTGTTTTCAAAATTACGACGAAGCTGAATGGCATTTGCTGATTCACGGAGCAAATTAAGCTCATCAATCAACGTTTTTTCGTATTCACGCACGACTTCTTTTGGTCTTAACCGCCGCCCATCTGGCAACAACGGAACCCAATTGGCAATGCGGTACATTAATTTAATGTCAGCTTTAATAATTGGTAGAATATCAGGGCGAATAACTTTGATGACAACATCTTTGCCATTTTCTTTTAACGTTGCGGTATGAACCTGAGCAATAGATGCAGAAGCTAAAGCTTGTTCATCAAAATCATCAAACCATTGTTCTAAAGGGCCTTCGAGAGATTCTTCAATATAGCTTCGTGCCAGTTTGCCATCAAAACTCGCCACTTTGTCTTGCAATAGCGAAAGTTGATCTGCGATTGCGGGTGGGAAAAGATCTCGACGAGTCGATAGCATTTGGCCAAATTTGATCCAAACCGGCCCGAGTTCTTGTAGGGCGAGACGAAGCCTTTCACCTAATGCTTTGTCTTTATGCTTATTTCTGATCCAAAAGAAACCTAAGCGACCAATTCTTAATGGTAACGTTAGTTTAATTTTGGGGATTAACTCATCTAATCCGTAAGAGAGAAAAACCCGAATAATGAAGTAAAGTCGTTTTATTTCACCGGGTGTCATGCTTCTCCTCCAACTGGCTTAACCGTTGCTCAAGCGCACTCATTGAATATTCCACTTGCTCGACCTCATCACTAAAATGAGCGAGTTCAAGCTGGCTAGGTGCCATTTTCCATTCTTCAACAATGGCGTCTTTGATATACGTTTTTTGCCGTTTTACTAAATGAGATGCAAGACAAACACCTTTATTCAGGAACTTACTAAGGCCCTCTGCTGCAACATCACCAATGTAAGGAGACAGATAATGAGCAGGGTTCCAAATAGCTAAGTCAAGCAAAGAAGACCAGTGCTGTACAATTTGCATATCCCCTTCAATCACGATATCACCACGATTGATAAGTTGAGATAATTGCTGTTTGTCTTTCAATTTAACGAGCGTGAAGATGGATGTTTTAATGGTACAGTCCGCAGGCTCAACCCACTGGCTTAACACATCAACATGATTTTCAGCAAAAACGAGCGTCAACGTTTTATTCAGTTCTTTAAGTTCAATTGCCATAACTTTGCCTGCCAAACGCATCCTAGCTGGCTGTAGAACTTTTTCTTTGAACAACATGTGGTTAAGAGAGGTTTCCATCAATGCTGTGATCAAAGAATACAAAACTGTATTTTGGTTTTCGGTATGTGTTGATGGTGCTTCCATCTTAGAATTTAAACCCTTTATGCAATGCGACAATTCCACCTGTCATATTGGTGTAGGAAACCTGTTCAAACCCTGCATTTTCCATCATACCTTTTAGTGTTTCTTGGTTTGGATGCATGCGGATTGATTCAGCTAAATAGCGATAGCTATCGGGATCATTAACGATCGCTTGACCAATACGAGGGAGTATATGGAATGAATAGGCATCATAAGCTTTATTCAGTGGCTCAATAACTGGTTTTGAGAACTCTAATACCAATAAACGCCCACCTGGCTTCAACACTCGGAACATAGAGCATAGCGCTTTGTCTTTATCAGTGACATTACGCAGACCAAAAGAGATAGTAATGCAGTCAAAATAGTTATCAGGGAATGGCAGCTCTTCCGCATTGGCTTGCACGTAATTAACATTACCGATAATACCAAGATCACGTAATTTCTCACGCCCCATTTTTAGCATTGAATCATTAATGTCTGCGAGTATGACTTCGCCTTTTTCGCCCACTAAACGTGAAAATTTAGCGGTTAAGTCACCCGTTCCACCCGCAAGGTCGAGTACCCGCTGATTACGACGTACTCCGCTCGCCTCAATGGTAAAACGCTTCCAAATACGATGAATACCAAACGACATCAAATCATTCATTAAGTCATATTTTGATGCTACTGAGTGAAAAACATTCGCTACTAGGCCAGCTTTATCTTCTTTGCCGACAGTACGGAAACCGAAATCAATGGTTTCTTTAGTTGGTTCAGTCATTTCTCTTATGCCTGCTTATCATTCAAACTTTTGTAGGAAGTGTAACAGTCTTTGAGCCAAAACCCTATCAGAAGTCTAAGATTCCGCACAATTAGGCGTATCAGACTGCTCAACCAATTGAGGCGGGATAGGTTGCTTAATTTCGACCCCTAGCTCTTTAAAACTTTCCGCCTGGCTAATTAAATTTCCACGCCCTTGAGCAAGACGCTTCATTGCCGATAGGTAAGTATTATTTGCTTTATCAAGACTGGTGCCTAAAACCTGCATATCATCTACAAACAAACGCAGCTTGTCATACATTTTTGCTGCTCTATTTGCTATCTCCTGAGCATTTTGCCCTTGGCGTTCATACCGCCAAATATTATTAATCGTTCTCACTGCGACTAGCAATGTTGAAGGACAAACTAACATAATATTCTGTTTAATTCCTTCATCAAGTAACTCGGGAGCTTCTTTCAAAGCCAGTAAATACGCAGGTTCAATAGGGATAAACATTAAAACGTAATCCAGTGAACGAATTCCCGGTAACTGGTGGTAATCTTTACGACTCAACATACGCATGTGATTACGGATAGATGCCACATGATTTTTTAACGCTTGTTGCTGTTCATGTGGATCTTCGCTATTGAAGTAATGTTCATAGGAAACCAGCGACATTTTTGCATCAACAACCACATCTTTCCCTTCTGGAAGGTGAATAATCACATCCGGTTGATAACGGCTATTATAACTTGTATTGATACTAACTTGGGTTTCAAATTCACTTCCCTCACGTAAACCTGAGACTTCGAGGATCCGAGTAAGAATGGTTTCCCCCCAGTTCCCTTGAATTTTGTTATCCCCTTTCAGCGCTCGTGTCAGGTTAACGGCCTCTTTGGTCATTTGATTATTGA
Source organism: Providencia sp. PROV223 (assembly GCF_028479245.1). Classification (NCBI taxonomy): domain Bacteria; kingdom Pseudomonadati; phylum Pseudomonadota; class Gammaproteobacteria; order Enterobacterales; family Morganellaceae; genus Providencia; species Providencia sp. PROV223. The sequence goes on along the minus strand of NZ_JAMPNG010000008.1, from coordinate 165,995 downwards.
GCTGCTGTAATTGCCGAATTTCATAGGCTAAAGTGTGGCGCTCTTTGGCTTCCTCACCAAAACTTTGTTGAACTTGCTGACGAAAACCTTCTAATTGCTCGCGAAAAGGTGACAACATCGCCAATAGGCTTTTTTGTTGTTGCTCAGATGCACGACGCTCATTCTGTTCAAAAATACGGTTAGCTAAGTTTTCGAATTGTGCTGTCAGCCGTTGTTCACTATTTTGTAAAATACGCTGTTTTTCTTCGTTGGCTAGCTGGTTCTGTTCAAAACGAGTGATTACCTCGCGAAGCTCTGCTTCTTGTTCTCGGTTAATATCCCTTTGAGTACGCAGCTCTTGATCTAGCCTTTCGTATTCTTCTTTCCATTGCGCAAGGTGAATATTTTTTTCGTCACTTGCCGCAAGTTGGCGGTTGAGTTGTTGCAGTTCCTGATCTTTTTGCGTAATTTTTTGGGCAATAGAGAACCACGTTGCCAAGCCACCAACTAAAACGCCACTCAACGCACCAATAACAGCATATAAAAGAGAGGTATCCACGGTTAAATCCTTACTTTACAAAGTCTAGTGTAAGGTAATGGGATACTGTATAAGTGTCCAGAGGTAATTTAGCCATTGAAGAAAATTTTGCGAAGCGCTTCGCAAGCTTAGCCTATCCAGCTCGCAAACCATTTCAAGCCTAATGCCCCAGGCGCTAGAATACCAAATGCCCAAATCATCGCAGAAGCGATATTAGCGAGTTGGAAATGCCGTTGTGGCATGGCGCAAATCCCTGCAACCAAGGGAACAATGGCTCGCAAAGGCCCGAAGAAGCGCCCAAAGAAAATGCCCCAAATACCCCATCGGTCAAAGAAACGCTGCCCTTTATCAATCATTTGCGGGTTACGAGAAATCGGCCACATATGGCGTACATTTTCTTTGTAATGATAACCAAACCAATAAGAAAGCCAGTCCCCAAAGAAAGCACCAAGTGCTGCTGCTAACCATATTGGCCAGAAAGTAATATTACTTTCACCAATCAAAGCACCGAGCGCAAGTAAAATAACCGTTGCAGGTAACAGAAGCGACAAAAATGCCAGAGATTCCCCAAAAGCCAGAAAGAAAATAATAGGAAGCGCCCATACTTCATGTTCGCGTGTAAAGTCCGTCACTATGGTGACAATTTCATTGAGTGTCACGGTCAGTTCCTTTCATTAGGGGATAATCAGAATACTGTAACGAAAAAGTGGTAAATCAAAGTTAAACAAAGCAAAAACACCTTTGGGAAAACCGAGTTGTGGATAAAGAAAAACGGATTATCCGACAACTCATATTCCAATTAGAGCAACTTAGTCCAGAAACTGGCTTTGCAGTACTTCTCGTTGCTGCCTTCCTAAACCAAAATCTTTTTCTAGCCATTGGTCAACATTGCCATACTGGCTTTCAATACTGTTTAGTGCTGTTCTCAAGAAGTCTTCACGTACCGAATAGACATACTCAAATTTTTTCACGATGCTTTCGTCCATCGTTTTTGCATGCTCTTCAAGTAAGTGTTTGCGGTAAGGTGCAAGTGTTTCATTAGTCAGTAAGTAATCTTCCATTACGGTGTCTAAATCTGCACCTAAAGCAAATAACACCAATGCGGACCCGACGCCCGTACGGTCTTTTCCTACAGCACAGTGTTGTACTATGCCACCTTTTTCTGGTTGTTTGAGTAAATTGACCAATTGATGATAAGCGGGGTTGTTCAGTGGTAACAATTCATATAAACGAAACATAAAGGCTTGCGGATCAAATTGTTCCAATATCTCTGGCGTTAATTTATCTAAATTTGCGGTGACTTCTTTGGCTAACGGATTTGCTGGCGCATGCACATAATGCGCTCCTTGCCAAATGACATCAGGCTTATCTAAGATTTCAGCTTCATCACGATAGTCAATGATTTGGAAAAGATTTTGTGAACGCAAAACCGCTTCGTCTTCCTGTGTTAATCGGTCTAACGCACCGGAACGAAACAGGACACCGGGCTTAATTTTGCCACCGTTAGCAAGTTTTTTACCACCGAGATCACGAAAGTTAATACCGCCCTTCAAAGGCAGAACAGAAGGATGAAGATAAGGTGTTGTTGACATAATAATTCCTTTTCGCCCTATAGCTTTCATTCCAGTTAGCCATAAAATAAACGTAACCTGAATAATTTAAGGGCACATAATATTGATAATTGTTTTTATGACAATAACAGATCTAGCAAATAAGAGGATCAGAATATTTCCTGTAAATTGATTAGTAATTGCCAAATCTATCGAGGAAATAAAGAGAAATGAAAAGTGGATAAAGGGACTAAGCCCGCTTACTTTTTGTCCACAACCGAGTGAAAGTCAAGTAAACGGGCCAGTAAATCAGGGACTACAGTAAGCGGCGAGCAGCTTCAACCACAATACTTAATACGTTACCTTCCGTTTTCTTCAGTAACGCTTCATTTGGAATTTCTTGTTGGGTACGATTCACGATAACACCCGCAACCATACCAGCACGTAACCCTTTACTACTAGAACACATAGTCAGCAATGTGGCTGATTCCATTTCATAGTTCATTACGCCCATGTCTTGCCACTCTTTCATCGAACCTCTGAAATGACGCATCACACGGCCAGTATAGGTATCATAACGCTCTTGACCTGGGTAGAAGGTATCAGATGATGCAGTAACACCAACATGAACGGTCGCACCTGCATCTTTCGCTGCGGCATAAAGCGCATTAGTACAGTCAAAATCAGCAACAGCTGGGTATTCTAATGGTGCGAAGTGTTGGCTAGCACCGTCTAGGCGCACTGCCCCTGTTGTCACCAGAACATCACCGACATTGATATCTTCTTGGATTGCACCTGTTGTACCAATACGTAAGAAAGTACGGATACCAAGCTGTGCAAGTTCTTCAACTGCAATTGACGTTGATGGACCACCGATACCGGTTGAACAAACAATGACAGCTTTTCCGTCAAGCTCACCACGCCAAGAGGTGTATTCACGTAATGACGCAAGGTGTACAGGGTTATCCATCAGACGTGCAATTTTTTCAACACGGTTAGGATCCCCAGGAACAATCGCTACGGTCGCACCCTGTAAGTCACTTTTCTTTAAACCTAAGTGGAAAACGTCAGACATTTCAAACTCCTTTACACAATGGCATCATTAAATCAGTCAATACTGATTAATCGTTATTTGTAATATAGCGAGAAAACGATATTTTTTTAGTGATGAATGTCACCTTTAATGAAAACAATAAAAGATTGATTTCATTATTTAGTGATTTGCGTCACACAAATTCATGAATTTTATTTCTCTTTGAATTCCATTGCCATCAGTATAGATGAAAGTTTGGCATAACGACAAAAGCGCCCCTAATTGCTGGGCGCTTTGATTATTTGGCAGAACTAAAACTGATAACGCTATGTTAGAGAATTACATCAAGAACGAGGACACCAACTAGGCCTATCGCCCACGCAATGGTGGTCGGAATAGACCAAACAATCATTTGTTGTTTAACGTCCTTAATTCCCATCATTCTGTTCACCACCCAATACAGGCTGTCGTTGAAGTAACCGAAGAACAGAGACCCCATGGTTGCCGCTTGCGCCGCGACCAATAAGTTAATATCCGGTATTTGGCTAATGATTGGCGCAGAAATAGATGCTGCGGTAATCATTGCTACCGTACCTGAACCTTGAATCAAACGAACCAATGTCGCGATGATAAACGGAATCAATACTGGTGTAATCGGCAGATTTGCAACATGTTCAGCAAGAATATTTCCTGTGCCACTATCACGCAGTACCGCACCTAATGCACCACCCGCTCCCGTAACTAGCAGGATAATACCCGCTGCTTGTAAGCCTTCTTCCATACGGTCGATGACTTCTTCTTTTGTTGCTTTTGGCATTAATGTGTAAACAGAGATCAACACACTAATTGATAATGCAATAATTGGTGCGCCTAAGAATTCAAATGTTTGGAAATACCAATTACTTTCCATACCTTGGAAAGATTCTGTTTTGAGAATTAATCCATTGATAGCATTGATAAAAATTAACAAAATAGGTGTGATAATCGGTAAAAGCGATAAGAACAGGCTTGGTAATGGCTTATTCGCTTTTTCTTCCATATAACGAGCGTGAACTTCTTTCAGGTCTTCACTGCCCGTTTCATCTGGCATAAATTCAGGGTACTTAGTCCCTAACCATTTTGCGTAAAACACAATACCGATAACACAAGGGATAGCCAGACTCATACCCGCTAGGATCATGGCGCCAACATCGACACCAAAAATCCCTGCCACGCCTAAAGGCCCTGGTGTTGGTGGAACGGTATGGTGTGTCACCACTAGCCCACCAGCGAGTGCAACGCCTAAAGTTAGTATGCTACGTTTACCATTTTTGGCTAATGCTTTTGCCAATGGGTATAAAATCACAAAAGCAGAGTCAACGAAGATAGGAATACTAACAATATAACCCGTAATCGCTAACGCCCATTCTTCACGCTTTTTACCTAACCATTTGATAAAGCTATAAGCGATTTGTTCAGCAGCACCTGAAACTTCCAGCACCCTTCCCATCATTACCCCGAGTCCGATAACGATACCGATGCTACCGAGTGTTGACCCAAAGCCTTTTGTAATGACTGTCACTGTCTCTGCGGCAGTCAAACCACCAGATACACCAGCGATTGCCGCAGCAATTAGCATAGCTAATAACGCATGAACACGCGTTCGTAATACTAAAAAGATCAGGACAAATATGGCCACTGCGAGGCCAATAACAGGAATATAGGACATAGGCTATCTCCTACTTAGACGAGCCGTGGTGAGTGATAAACGAACGGATCGCATCACCAAACGAGCCATCTGCACGGAAACCGAGATCCAATGCACGGCTAATATCAAATTTACCCGGCCAGCTCGCCACAATGCGGTTAATAGCTTCATCTGGTTCAAAACGAATAAGATCCACCGCTTCTTGGCCTGCAACATCACGCAGGGCATCAATCATGCCTTGAACAGTAACGGTAATACCCGGTAGGTTCACAGTGCGAGATTTACCGAATTTCTCAGCAGGGATACTGACCGCATGAATAAAGTTGTTAATCACGGTTTCAGGGCTGGATAACCATAGCGCAAGGTCAGGGGAGACAGGGCAAACACTTTCAACCCCATTTAATGGCTCACGAATAATGCCACTTGCGAATGAAGACGCCGCTTTATTGGGTACACCAGGACGAATACTAATGGTGGGTAAACGCATCACACGGCCATCAACAAAGCCTTTACGTGAATAGTCATTGACCATCAGTTCACACATCGCTTTTTGAGCGCCATAGGACGACTGTGGGTTAACGACACACAAGTCTGTGATGACATCCGGTAGCTCACCACCAAACACGGCAAGAGAACTGGTGAACATAAATTTGATTGCTGGGTTCTTGGCTCGAGCGACTTCCAATAATTGGCGAGTAGCTTCGAAGTTAACCTTCATACCCAAGTCAAAGTCACTTTCAGCGTGACTACTTACGATAGCGGCAAGGTGGAAAACCACATCGGTTTGTGCATCGATCAGTTTATCAGCCGCGCCTGCTTGCGTTAAATCTAACGCAACGCAACTGACTCTGGCATCTTCAACCGGTGATGTAGGGCATTGAATATCGGCTAAAACAAGGTGGTCAAATTTTAAACCCTGGCTATTTTTAAGCAAAGCAGCGGCTAGCTGCTGGCCCAGAAAGCCTGCGCCACCAGTAATAATAACTTTCATTGTAATTCTCCTTGCTATAGCCTTTTAGCTGGCTATGCAGTTTTAGGTAAGATTATTTATGTTTTATGTCTTGATTAAATGAAGTTTTATGTTTTGTTCTGTTATCCGCTGCACCACATCAGCTGGCAACTGGTCATCGCAAATGATGTCGTGCAATTGATTCAATGGGCAAACACGAAACATGCCATATTTGCCGAATTTGCTACTGTCTGAAACCAGTACACAGCGACGGGCAACATCCAATAGCGTTTGTTTTATCTGAACTTTTTCTTCATGTGGGGTAGAAACCCCGTGCTGTAAATCCCATGAGCTAGTGCTGATAAAAGCAATATCAACATTGAGTGTTTTCAGCATCATCGCAGCCGTATTTCCTACACTAGAATGGTTACGTTTATCCACCAATCCCCCGGTGTGGTATAGGTTTAGCTGCGACTTATTCATTAAGTACTGCATAATCGAAAAATCATTAGTGACAATCGTTAAATTAAAACGCTCACCGAGTACGCGCGCTATCTCAAAAGTGGTGGTTCCTGCATCGAGATACACCACTTGCCCATCTTCAACTAATGAGCTGGCAAACTGACCAATTTCACGCTTATGGCGATGATGCAACCGCGCCTTTTCACTCCAAGGTAGCTCTTGGCGCAACACATCATTTAACTTAACGCCACCACTGATACTGAGTACCTTCCCTTCTTCTTCTAACATCCGAATATCACGTCGCACTGTCATATGAGAGACATTCATTAGCTCAACCAAATCACTGATCGATACGGTTTGATGTTCATGCACGTAACGGTAAATAAAATCACGACGCTCAGAAGGGAGCATAGGTTCTCCTAATTATGAATTTGCTTGTTTAAGCCAGCCTAATCCATCTTCGGTGCGGCCTGCAGGATGGTATTCACATCCTAACCAACCCTCATAACCCATTTCATCCAACTGCTTAAAAATCCATGGGTAATTGACTTCACCGCTATCCGGTTCATGACGATATGGGACTGACGCTATCTGAATGTGACTAAATTTACCCCATAAACGCTCAATTGTTTTCAATAAATCACCTTCCATAATTTGGCAGTGATATAAATCCAACTGGATAAATACATTTTCACGATTAATTTCAGGTAGTAATGCTTCCGCTTGTTTTTGCGTCGTCAAAAAATATCCAGGCATATCGCGGGTATTGATGGGTTCGATAAGCACACGAATACCGTGCTCAGCCATCACATCTGCCGCATATTGAATATTTTTGATATAGCACGCGGTTTGTTGTTCAAGTGTATAATTTTCATTCACTTTCCCCGCCATCGCATGAACTTGTTTACAGCTTAATGCTTTTGCGTATTTCAATGCAGTTTGTACGCCCTCGGCAAATTGGCTCTCACGACCCGGGAGCGAAGCCATACCACGCTCTCCCTGAGCCCAATTTCCCGCAGGCATATTAAACAGGGCCTGTGTTAAATGGTGTTTGCTCAGTTCACCCGCAATGACATTGGCATCTTCTTCATAAGGGAAGAGATATTCAACACCGTTAAACCCCGCATTCGCAGCACGTTCAAAGCGCTGTATAAAAGGCACTTCGGTAAACATCATGCTTAAATTTGCAGCAAATTTAGCCATTTTCGCCTCGCTACTTTTGTGGATAACGACTTTCGAGCTGTTCAACTTGCTCTTGCGTTAATGTTGTAAAGCCATGTGGGCGTAATGTGATATATAAACGAGCGGTATCTTCTAACTCTTCTGCATTGAAGAACGCTTGTCTTAACGTTTTGCCACCCACGACCGGACCATGATTCGACAGCAATACCGCATTATGTGTCGGTGCTAATTTTGCAATTTCCTCACCAATTCGGTCATCCCCCGGTGGCAAGTATTCAATCAATGGCAGTTTCCCCACTCGCATCACATAATAAGGTGTGATTGGAGGTAAACAATTTTTTGTATCTAACCCCGGCAAGCAAGACAACGCCGTTAACCAAGGTGAGTGAAGATGAACAACCGCTTGGCAATCAGGGCGTTGCAAATACATCGCCATATGCATAGAAACTTCTTTTGTCGGTTTATCTCCCCCAATCCAATTTCCTTGTGCATCGAGTTTACTCAGTTTGCTAGGGTCTAAATCACCAAAACTGGAATTTGTCGGTGTCACAATAATCGAACCATCAGGTAACCGAGCACTAATATTTCCTGCACCACCGCTGCTGTAACCACGGTTAAACATTGATTTAGCCCAATCGACTAACTCTTGGCGCAGCGCCTTTTCATCACTCATTAAACATCTCCTGTGCAAACTGGAAGAAATTTTCTTGGCCGAAATTACCTGATTTCAACGCTAACCAGTTACCGCTTGCTAAGTCCTGTACCCATGGCACACCTGGGGCGATTGGTGAGCCAATACTTAATTGTTCTGTCCCAAGGCTTTGAACCACTTTTCCGGAGGTTTCACCACCCGCAATAATAAAGGTGTCATACCCTTTCGCTTGCAACAGCGCGACGACCTCGCCAAATACCTTCTCGACCGCGAAACTCGACTCCGCAGCACCGTATTTCTCTTGTGTTTTTTTCAGTAATTCAGGTGATTGAGTGGCATAAAGCATTGGCGCCAAACCCGTTAGTTGCTGTGCTTGCACCCAATCTGCCAATGTTTTGGCATACTCAGGGTTATTTAAACACTCACCCACATCCAACATTTTTACAGGAGCAACTTGCTGATAAGCCTGAACTTGTTTGTTAGTCATTACCGAGCAACTTCCCGATAAAACAACTGTTTTCCTGTTTTTCCCTGTTGGCTTTTCACCTCGTTGCGTTGTACCGCCCCATGGACATTGGCTATCCACATTGGCCAGTGCAGCACCGAGACCGGAACCCCCTGTCAACAATGGCATCGCTTTAACCGCTTGTGCGATAGGGAGCAAATCATCCATTGTTAAGCTATCAACAACCGCGTAACTCACACCTTGTTGGGCTAACTCGGTCAGTTTTTGGCTAACAACCTCACTGCCTTTTTGAATATCTTCAAGTTTGATTAGACCGGCTTGACCTTTTGATTGTTTTTCCATCACACGCAATAAATTTGCGTCGGTCATTGGCGTTACAGGATGGTGCTGCATGCCACTTTCATTAAGTAGCTGGCCATTCACAAATAAATGTCCATGAATCACCGTTCTACCGTTAACGGGTAGCGCGGGGCAAACTAATGCTAAGTTTGTACCCAGTTGCGCCATTAATGCATCCGTAACGGGGCCAATATTGCCTTTTTCGGTTGAATCAAACGTCGAACAATATTTAAAGAAAATTTGCTGGCAATGCGCTTTTTGTTTCAGCCAATTACCTGCATTGGTCGATGCACTGACGGCTTCATCGACAGGACAAGAGCGGCTTTTTAAACTAATCACTATCGCATCAACATCTTGTGGTACTGGTGTGCTCTCATTGGGTTCATTCAATAACTGAACAACCTTCCAACCGTTTTGCACCATAAAGCCTGCAATATCTGTCGCACCGGTAAAATCATCTGCTATTACGCCTAACTTCACTGTCATGCTTTTTTCTCCGGTAAAGTAATACCTTTAAATGTTTTAATCACCGCGCTGTCATCCTGTTGACCAAAGCCTTCATTGCTCGCTGAAATAAACATTTGATGAGCTGTTGAAGCAAGTGGTAATGGGAAATTTAGTGCTTTTCCAGTTTCCATCACTAGCCCTAAGTCTTTGACAAAAATATCTACTGAGGATTTTGGCGTATAATCACCGTCTAAGACATGTTGCATACGGTTTTCAAACATCCATGAATTTCCAGCTGCATGAGTGACAATGTCGTACATCACGTCAAGCTCAATACCCGCTTTGGCGGCTAAAGCCATACTTTCTGCCGCAACAGCAATGTGTACCCCAGCTAATAACTGGTGAATCGTTTTGACGGTTGAACCTAAGCCAACTTCATTCCCTACTCGATACAAGCGCTCAGAAATAGCGTTAAATACGGGTGAAAGCTGCTCAAATAGAGCTGGTTCACCTGAAGCCATGATGGTCAACTTCCCTTCAGCGGCTTTAATTGAGCCACCTGAAATAGGCGCATCTACAAGGGGTAATTGATATACAGCAAGTCGCTGAGCGATATTTTTAGTTTGTTCCGCAGCCAAGGTACTGTGCAGCACAATAACTGTGCCGGGGCGTAATTGTTCAACTAAAGGCTGTTCACCCGAAAACAAAATGGCTTCAACTTGACGACCATTAACCACTACCAGCAACAAAGCATCAATTTCATGGGCAAATTCCGCTGCATTTTGCCCCACTGCAATTGCTCCTGCATTAAATAGGCTTTTGCATGCATCTTGGTTTAAATCAAATCCATAGGTGGGAATGTTATTTTTTATAAGAGATTGTGCGATCCCCATCCCCATAGAACCTAGGCCAATCACGCCAATTTTATTAACGAAATTTCCCATAATGACCCCTGATGTTGTTAATCTTCGTGACTGTTGTGAATTTTCACACAATAAAATTCACAAACACATGACTAATATCACATTTGAGATAATATAAAAAACCAACAAATAAAGCATAACAAGTTGAATTAAAACAAAATAAAAAACACCGCACCTCAAACACACTTTCACAGGATAATGTGATAAAAAATGTGATGCACATTATGTTTATTCACGTTTAATTCACAAATGCCAAACCGTGGTTTTTTTACTGGGCTATATTCAATGCATCATTTCTATTGACCTAAAACTTAAATTGCTGAAAATAGCCGACTACAATTTTTTGAATAATGCTCCATACTATGAATGAGAGCATAAATTGGCAGATTGCCTAGGAGATAACATGGGGTTGTTTGAGCAAATGATGGGTATGGTTGCAGGCGATAAAATGCAACAGTTTCAATCAGTAATAAACTGGGTTGAGAATCAAGGTGGCCTTCAAGGTGTTATCGAAAAATTTAATGAACAAGGCTTAGGTGGTGTTATTGCCTCGTGGATCAGTGAAGGGAATAATTTACCTATCGATGCCAGCCAATTAATGCAAGTTTTTGGAAATGCGAATATCCAAGAATTGGCTCAACAGGTAGGCTTAGAACCTCAAGCAACCTCACAAATGATTGCTAAATATCTTCCTCAGTTAGTTGACAGCGCCACACCAAATGGCGAAGTTCCAGAAAACCTCGATTTGGCTTCTATCGGTATGAACTTACTGAAATCCAAATTATTTGGTTAATATTTTCTAAAAAGGCAGGTTTCCCTGCCTCAGACTGCTGAAAACATATTATGTTTGGCGACAAGTCGAATAGGTTTTGAAAATAAACGAGGAAAATCAATTTATTGATTTTCGGCTGATAACACAAAGCGGGAAAAACCACGCTTTTATCCCGCTTTGTCAACAACCTCAGGCAGGTTTCCCTGCCTTTTTGACACACTAACTAGTCGCCATTTTACTGCTCATTTCTAAGCTGTTTCGCTGCCTCAACCATGTTGGCTAATGCTTGGCGAGTTTCTGGCCAGCCGCGAGTTTTCAAGCCACAATCTGGGTTTACCCATAAGCGCTCAACCGGAACACGCTTCGCTGCCTTTCTTAATAGCGCAACAATCCATTCCACATTAGGTACATTTGGTGAGTGAATATCGTACACTCCTGGACCAATTTCATTTGGATAATCAAAATCTTCGAATGCATCTAACAAATCCATATCTGAACGTGATGTTTCAATCGTGATCACGTCGGCATCCAATGCCGCAATGGAATCCATGATGTCATTGAATTCGCAATAGCACATATGGGTGTGAATTTGTGTGTCGTCATCCGCAATCGCAGCACTGAGTTTGAAAGCATCAACCGCCCATTTGAGGTAAGCCGCCCACTCGTCTCGACGCAATGGTAACCCTTCACGCAGTGCAGGCTCATCGATTTGAATAATACCGATACCTGCTTTTTGTAAGTCGTCGACTTCATCACGCAAGGCTAGCGCAATTTGTTTCGCAATCGTTTCACGGCTCACATCTTCACGCGGGAATGACCAACATAGAATAGTGACTGGGCCGGTTAACATCCCTTTGACCGGTTTTTCCGTTAAGGACTGAGCATATTTTGCCCACTCTACTGTAATCGCTTCTGGGCGACTAATGTCACCAATGATCACTGGGGGTTTTACACAACGCGAACCATAACTTTGCACCCAACCATTTTGGGTAAATACATAACCATCAAAGTGCTCACCGAAGTATTCCACCATATCATTACGTTCAGCTTCACCATGCACAAGGACATCGATATCTAAAATTTCTTGTTCTTTAATGGCTTGCTTAATATGCTCACTAATATTGGTGCGATAGTAGGTTTTATCCACATTCCCTTTTTTGAAGTCTAAACGTAATGTTCTGATTTCACTTGTTTGAGGAAATGAGCCAATCGTGGTTGTCGGCCATAATGGTAAGTTAAAGCGTTGACGTTGGCGTGCTGCTCGCTGTGGATAGGGGCTATAACGTTCTGTATCCCCTTCGCTGATTGCTGCTAAACGCTGAGCTACTGATGCATTATTCACACGAGCTGATGTTCTACGCGCTCGAATAGGTGCACTGTATGTATCTAATTCAGCAATATGGCTGTCTGTTGGCTGATTTAACGCTTTTGTTAACAGAGCAAGTTCTTCACATTTTTGGATAGCAAAAGCAAACCAGCTTTTCACCTCAGCATCTAAACGTGTCTCATCATTTAAGTCAATTGGGCTGTGTAGTAATGAACATGACGTTCCTACCCATATATCACGCTGGCCTAAGAACGGCTTCACCTGTAAGAATTTTTCCCCTAAGTCAGCCTTCCATACGTTACGACCATTAATAATTCCTAGTGATAATACCCAGTCTGCTGGCAGTATTTGGTGTAATTTTTCAATATCATCAGCGCCTGCAACCACATCAACATGTAGACCTTGCACAGGGAGTTGCTTAATCAAGTCTACATGGTGACTAATGCCATCGAAATAGGTGGTTAGCAGTAATTTTATTTGGCCTGACAGCGCTTGGTAAGCCTGCTGATAAGCTTGCTGCCATTGCTCTGGTAAATCTAACACTAATGCAGGCTCATCAATTTGCACCCACTCAAGACCTTTTTCTGCTAAGCGCGACAGGATCTCCTGATAAACAGGTAATATTTCATTCAATAATGATAAGCGGTCAAACGGTTCACCTTTCACTTTACCTAACCAAAGGTAAGTAATAGGACCAATGATAACCGGTTTCACATTATGGCCTAATGCTAATGCCTCATCGACTTCATCAAACAGTTGTGTCCAAGACAGCGAAAATTGTTGCCCTTTTTGAAATTCAGGCACGATGTAGTGGTAGTTAGTATTAAACCATTTCGTCATCTCGCCTGCTGGAGCAGGTTTGCCCGTTGGTGCGCGACCGCGAGCAATACGAAATAAAGTATCCAAATCAATCGAACCATCTTCATTTTGATGGCGTGGCGGTACATTGCCCAATAGCAAACTGGTTGTCAGCACTTGGTCATACCAAGCGAAATCACCAACAGGTAATAGCTCAACGCCCGCATTTTTTTGTTGCTGCCAATGGCGCACACGTAACTGATAACCGGTTTCTAATAGTGTGGCCTGATCAATTTTACCTGCCCAATAATCTTCTTGTGCACGCTTGAGCTCTCTTTTTAGACCGACACGTGGAAATCCAAGTGTATGATTTATAACAGACATATTGACCCCTTGAAATATTTAGCCGTCTAGATGTTTACACATCCATAATCAACAGGTACTGTATAAAGCACAAGCGCAAATTATTCATTGTCACCGTGAAGGTTTCTCATGATCGAATTAAAACATCTAAAAACATTGCAAGCGCTCAGCCAATACGGTTCATTAGCGGCAACAGCAACACACTTGCACCAGACACAATCTGCTCTATCACACCAATTTAGTGATTTAGAGCATCGATTAGGTTTCCGGTTATTTGTTCGTAAAAGCCAACCATTGCGCTTTACGCCACAAGGAGAAGTCTTATTACAATTAGCACAACAAGTTCTGCCATTAGTAAAAGATGCCATTCGAGTATGTAATGAGCCTGGGGTTTGTGCGTTACGCATCGCTATTGAATGCCATAGCTGCATTCAGTGGTTGACCCCTGCATTACAGCAATTCAGACAAACTTGGCCTCAAGTTAGCATCGATTTTAAATCTGGGGTGACGTTCGACCCACAGCCTGAGTTACTTTCAAGGGAATTGGATATTGTGATGACCTCTGACATTTTGCCAGATCAAGGCATCCACTATACGCCAATGTTTGATTATGAAGTGAAGCTGATTGTGGCGAATGACCATCCGCTAGCCAAAAGACCGCATATTGAGCCCCATGATTTGGCGGATGAAACGTTGCTTATCTACCCGGTACAACGGGATCGCTTCGATGTTTGGCGCCATTTTCTGCAACCTGCAGGCGTGTCACCTAATGTGAAAAATGTTGATAACACATTAATTTTAATTCAAATGGTCGCAGCTAAAATGGGCATTGCCGCACTGCCTCACTGGGCAGTTGATTCATTTGAAAAACAAGGGTTGATCAAAACCAAAACCTTGGGTAGCGGTTTGTGGAGCCGGCTGTATGCCGCTTGCCGTGAAGGAGAGCAGCGCCAGCCAGCTATTGAGGCGTTTACTGAGACGACGACGGATCACGCTGTGGAGAACTTGTCTTATGTGAAGGCCGCGAAAGGATCCAACGCTTATGCACCCAAAGAGAAGCAACTATTAGGCTCGATCCTATGGTAAAACTCAGCCAATCCGGATGTTGTTGCCAGATAGCAAAATTAACTAATAACCCCGCTGGGACCATCATGTTATTCATAATAGCAAGGGTTCCAGCATCCACTTTGGTTGCGCCATAGTTCCACATAAAGTAGCCAACGCCTGAAGCTGCAATCCCCAACCACAGTAAGACACCCCACTGGAAAGTTGTTGTCGGCATCATCGATTTATTACCAAATAGCAACCACCCTAGTAATGCAATTAACGTTGCACCAAGGTAAAACCATGAGAAAGCCTGATGTTGAGGGATTGGATGCACCTCCATCAGACGCTTATACCCCACCTGCCCAATCGCAAAAAAGATATTTGCTAGCTGCACAAAAAGCAAACCTAACCAAAAAGATTCGCTCAAGTGGTCATAACGAATAATTGCCGCGCCAATTACCGCCAATAGTGAGCTAAACAAATAACCTTTACGCAACTTTTGCCGTTCTAGTAAGTCATAAATTAACGTGACATATAGTGGTGTTAATACTGTAAAAAGCAAAAATTCGGCAACGGTAAGGTATTGATAAGCATGGAATACAAATAGGTACATGATGCCAAGTTGGCAAGCACCCACTAGCATATAAAGTGCAATCACTTTAGCGCTAAACTGGCGCCAACGTAGGAAAGGTAAAAAAACTAGCGAAGCCAGTGCCACCCTTACAAGTACTGAAAACCAACTATCTACTTGGCCCGCAAGGTATTCGCCGATAAGACTAAACGACGCTGCCCAAAGCAGCGTCGTGATAACAAGTAACCACATAATGCTGTATTTCGCCCCAAACTTTACAATGTCGGCTAGAATACTCGCTTTTTGGTTTTAATGCTCTTTTTCGATCAAAACGGCTTCTAATAAATCCAGATCAACCAACAGCGTTTGTAACGTTTCATTACTGATTTTCTTGGTTGCACGTAAGTGATAAAGCTCACCACGCTCCGCACGTAATGCCGTCAAACGAAAACGTCGTTCAAGGTCTTCAACCAGCAAATTATGATCAATTTCATCTTGCCCTGCCGTACGTCGTCTTAGATAACCTGTCACACGGGAAGCGACTTCACTGATATCTTCTGAATCGAGTTTTTCATCAACGTCAGCAGATAAACGTTCCTGCATCTTATTTAAGCTAACAATCGCCACTTCTGCCATTGCGGCTTTTGCCATTCGAATTTCATTGGCATCGGCTTCTTTGTCTCCCACGGTAAAATTACGTAGCAGAAGCGGTAAAGCGACCACACCTGCAAAAATGGAAAATAAGATAACCCCTGCGGCAATAAATACTAGCTGATAACGCGCTGGGAATGGTGAACCATCGGTTAAAAATAACGGAATAGAAAGCACACCCGCTAAGGTAATCGCACCGCGTACCCCTGCAAAAGAGGCTAGCCAAAGCTCACGTACGGTATAGTTAGCAAATTGCAGTGGTTTTTTCTTTAAGAATAAACGGCTAAACCTTTTCATCAGCCATAGCCAACAGAAACGCAATAGCAGTAGAGCAAAATAGATAATGGCTACTGCCGCAAATAGCATCCAAGTTTCTACGCTTGGGTCGAGATCCGCTTGGATAACAGACGTTTCCCAAATACCGGGCAATTGAAGCCCTAACATGATGAAAACCAACCCGTTAAAGACAAATTCAAGCATAGACCAAACGCTATCAGCGCGTAGTCTCATCGCTAATGGAGCGTTACGGATAACCCCAGACTTTGTGATAGTCATACCGGCCGCAACAGCGGCTAAAATACCTGAAAAACCAATATGTTCCGCTATCATGTATGAAGCAAATGGTAGCAATAACATAAACACAATTTGGGTTGCTGGGTCATCACCGCTCCAACGGCTCATTAGACGTAATGATTTACTGTATAACCAAGTCACGATAATACCCGCGAGTAGCCCACCAATCGCGACCTTGAAAAATTCAATGGTGACGCCAGAGGCACTAAATACCATCGTCCCCATGGCAATTGCTACTGCAAATTTTAATGCTACCAGACCAGAGGCATCATTCATCAATGCCTCCCCTTCTAGCACACTCATCATTCGTTTAGGGATACGCCCCTTTCCGACAATGGATGATAAGGCAACGGCATCGGTTGGTGATAACACCGCCGCTAGAGCAAATGCTGCAATCAATGGAATACCTGGCATCAGCCAGTAAATTAAATAACCAATCCCAATCACTGTAACCAGTACAAGAACCAACACTAAAATAAAAATTTCTCGACCGTTTTGAAAGAATTCGCGTGTTGGCGTTTTCCACCCATCAACAAACAACAAAGGTGGAATTAACAGAACCATAAAAAGTTCTGGGTCAAAGGTGACATGTAGGCCGAATTGAGGCCAAGCTAATAGCGCACCAATAGCAATTTGAATGAGAGGAAGAGGAATACGAATAGGAAGAATTTTAGCGGCAACCCCTGAAACAGAGACAGCTAAAATCAAAATAAGAATAGTAAAGAAAATTTCCATGTTGCCCTTACTGAATTAACCTAGCGACTAGAACCTAAAATATTGCCTGCCGCCGCATAGTAAGAGATAGCACCGTCCAGACCATGATTATTAAAACCCAGCCATTCACCAGTGGAAATCATGCACATCCACTTGATTAACCGCCTTCTCTCTATTTTATCCTTAGCCATCCATTTTCGGGGAAAAAATTGAGACTTTACGATTAATTAATACAATAAGTTAAAAAGGTGGCAACATTAGCCACCCTATTGAAATAATATACTTTAGATTGCCAATCCTGAAGCGTAAAACGCCACTAAAAGTACCGCAATAATGACTGTGCCAATATTCAATTTGCGCCATTCACCTGCACAAATACGGCCGATAACCAAAGCAGCAAAGCCCAACATGATACCCGTGACGATATTACAAGTCAGAACAATGAATACCGCACACAATAAACCAGACATTGAATCTACAAAGTCATCGAAATCAAGCTTAGAGACATTACTTAACATTAAAAGCCCAACATACATCAATGCCGGCGCCGTTGCATAGGCAGGTACCAAATAAGAAAGTGGCGATAAAAAGAGAATGAGTAAAAACAGTACGCCGACAACCACTGCGGTTAAGCCTGTACGACCACCAGCAGCAGTACCCGCTGCAGATTCAATATACACAGCAGCAGGAGATGCGCCAATCGCCCCCGCAAAGATACTGCTCACGGAGTCTGCGGTTAACGCTTTACCACCATCAATAATTTGGCCGTCTTTATCCAATAAATTGGCTTGTCCCGCCACCGCGCGAATAGTCCCCGTTGCATCAAAAACAGCGGTCATCACTAATGCAAGTAAGCTTGGCAATACCATTGGCTGTAATGCGCCCATGATATCCATATTGAAAACTAATGAAAGCCCATCATCACCCAATGAAGGCAACTTGAAAAAGCCTTGATATTTAACCGCAGGATCAAAAATTAAACCAATAATTGAAATTGCAATAATAACAAGTAATACGCCACCCGGAACGCGGCGTTTTTCTAAACCAAAAATGACCGCTAACCCAGCTAATGACATTAATACAGGGAAAGATGTAAATTCACCTAGAGCAACAGGCAGGCCTGCATTTGGGTTTTTGATCACTAAACCCACCCCATTAGCAGCTATTAACAGTAAAAATAAGCCGATACCAATACCTGTGCCATGAGCAATACCCATTGGCATATTGCGTAAAATCCAACTACGAATACCTGTCACAGAAATGATGGTGAACAAACACCCCATTAAAAAGACAGCGCCCAATGCCACAGGAATACTAATTTGCTGCCCTAATACCAAACTAAATGCGGTAAATGCAGTCAGTGAAATAGCACAACCAATCGCCATCGGTAGATTGGCCCATAACCCCATCAATAAAGAACCAAAACCAGCCACTAAGCAAGTTGCAATAAAGACCGCTGTTGGTGGGAACCCTGCTTGCCCTAACATGCCAGGTACAACGATGACAGAATAAACCATCGCTAAGAATGTGGTTAATCCTGCAATGATTTCACGGCGAACTGAAGAGCCGCGCGCTGTTATCTTGAAAAATGAATCCAATTTGCAACTGGATGAAGCCTGTTGGCCTGACATGGTATACCTCTGCTGTTTAATGGAAAACGACGACTTTCAAATACTGCTAACGACTAATTTATACGTTGACGTAAACGATTACGTTTTTAAGAAAAAACAAACTGGCTGAGAAAAAATCCCAATAAAAACAGTTGCGCAATCGTTTGGTTTTTAAAATAGAATAAAACGTATCGTGAAGGGAGCAATTATCATTCTAAACAGGGGGAATGATCAAGCATTTTTAGCATTTCTTACCCGTTTGTTCTTTCCCCCGCTCCCAAATATATAGGCTCTTAAGCAATGAACATTATTTTCAAATAATGATTCTTTTTAGTTACATTTATTTTACGTAAAAATAGCTAAATACCTTTCATATAATGTCTGTTTAAAGTGGAAGGTTATTTTTTTGATACAATCCAAGAATATTTGCTTACAAAACCAATAGCTAAAAACTTATTTACTGGTGGTAATATGCGTCTGTTAAAAATGTGGCTAAAAATACATTTCTTATTGTTTTTCATTAAAAAAATATCATTCACTGAGTAAATATATATTTAAGTATATAAGCTCAATTATTATCAACCGCAGTTATAGTTTCAATTTAATCAAGTAAAAAACACATAAAACGTATTAAAATGTCAAATAAGAATGCACCATTAATCATATTACAGCGGAGTATTTTACTGCTTTTTATTAGTTTTCTTGCTCTGTATTTATTACCAGGAATATATAGCCATAGCCCTTGGAAGCAAGATGAAAATTATAGTTTTGGTATTATTCAAACTATGTATGAAACTGGTAAATGGTTAGTTCCCACAAATGCGGGTGAACCATTTATGGAAAAACCTCCGCTTTATTATTGGGTTGCTACGATTACCTCTCATTGGTTATCAAGCTTGATGCCACTTTATGATGCAGCCCGTAGTGCAAGCTTAATTTTTTCGGTTATTAATTTTTCATTTTTTATCCTTTTGGCGCGTCGTTTTTTCCAAGCCACAGACTTCACTGATACTCGGATTTGGGTCGCTTTTGCACTGTATGCCTGTGCTCCCGGTATTATCAGGCATAGCCATGATATGTTTACCGATGTTGCACTAATGGCAGGAACAACTATTGGCTTATATGGGTTATTGGGGCTGATACAACAACAAAAAATGCGCATGTCTGCACTTTGGTTATCTCTTGGGACCATCGTCACCATGTTGTCAAAAGGCGTTTTTATTCCTGGCGTTCTCTGGATTTGCCTTTTTTTATCACCTATTTTTCTTGCTCAATGCCGAACTAAGCAGTTTTGGTTATACAGTTTAACGGCGGGGTTAATCGCGCTTATCGCCATTTTACCTTGGCCTATCCAACTGTATCTTCAGCATCCCGATTTATTTCTTGTGTGGTTTTGGGAAAACAATATCGGCCGCTTCTTTGGTTTTTCGGTTGAAAAATTAGGGGCAAAAGCTAATTTAACTCGCATTCCAGCGGCAGTTTCCTTATTTGCCTTTCCTTCTGGTTTACTGGCTGTCGCTTATTTTCTAAGGCACCCGATTAAACGTTTATTTAATTCAAATGAGTTTCTGCTGGCGCTATTTCCTTTATTAGGTATCATTTTTTTACAGATTTCAGCTTCTGGTCGCGCGCTATATTTACTCCCTTTTGTTGCCCCCATGGCCATATTAGGAACCCTAACACTACTCAGTTTCCCTGAAAAAATTCTTAATGGTATCGCTCGCTTTGCGGCTATTTTATGGACTGTACTCATTCTGTTTTTATGGCTCTGCTATTTCATCACCTTGGCTGGCCACCAACAAGAATGGCTAACCCCATTTAGTCGCTGGCTTCCCATGAGCTACCAAATGCCCTTTTCTTCCATTGCATTTATCAGTGGTCTGTTGATTACATTAGTGTGGTTTTTACGCAATAAAATTATTCCAAACTTTATCTCACCGGCTTTTCACATGATGAAAAATTGGTTATTAGGCCTATGTGCCGCTTGGGGGATAATTTTAACCTTGTTTTTGGGCTGGATAGACTACGCAAAAGGTTTCGAAGGGGTTTTTGTCGATTTAAACCAGCATTTAGCAGGCCAGTTTACAAAAAACGATTGTATGGCTTCTGATAATATTGGCGAATCTGAAGCACCGATGCTCTACTATTACACTGGCGTATTACACCAACGCCAAGACCGCTTTGAAAAACCTGAACAATGCCGCTGGTTAATTGTACTCTCGAAAACAATCAAACCTGCACCGCAAGGCATGGAATTATTCTGGCACAATCATCGGCCAGATGAATTCCGAGAAAACCTTGTTGTGTATAAAGTTATTGAATAATCTATTTGTGGTGCTCTCTAGCTTAAGTAGGGCACCACAAATGCGCTTTATGGGCTGACTTGTTCAACCATTTGAGCGCTATATTTTTCTCGTGTGAACCATAAAAATACTGCCACAGACAGAACCAATAGCACCGGTAAGCCCACTGGTGAGATTGAAGTCGCCACTCCCGCCAATAATGGCCCTGATAAATTACCAATTCCCCATAGCATGGCCGCCGCTGCATTAGCGATGATCAATTCATTCCCTTTGAAATATTGGCCAATTTGTACCAAGGCAATCGTATAAATTGCCCCTGCCGTGGCTCCTAAGATAAATAACAGAACCCAAATCAGATAAGGTTGAGTAATAAGGAAGGGTAATAATAAGCTAGCTGCGAGTGTGATAATACCGCAAATTCGGTACAGTTTTTCTCTATTCATATGGTCTGCAAGCCAGCCAAAAGGTAACTGCATAATGGCATCTCCAGCAAGGATGGCGCTAATCATTAATGCAGCAACCGCCTCTGTATGCCCCATTCCCATACCATAAATTGGGAACATCGATAAAATGGTTCCATCAAAAAAAGCAAAAAATAAAATTCCACCACAAATACCCGGTGCAATTTTTACAAATTGAATAATTGAAAAATTAGATTGCGCGGCATTTTCAGCTAAGCGGTCACCAACTTTTTGATCCATTAAAATAAATAGCACTACAGAGATTAAATGGATCAACGTACAAATCAATAAAGGCGATTTATCTTCCACACCATAATAAGCAATAAATGAAGGCCCAAGTAGCTGACTTACTGTGAACACGGTAGTATAGATTGCTAAGATCCGACCCCGCTTATTTTCAGGGGATAATTCATTAATCCACGTTTCTCCCAAGCAAATCATCACGCCACTCGCTAAACCCGTAACTAACCGTAATGGAAATAACAGCCAAAGTGGTAACGTACTCAATAATGGCAATAGGCTAATGGCAGAAACGAGGGTTGCCAATAGCATTGCCTTTCGCTTACCTGACCAACGCACAATACGTTGAACCATAGGGGCAATTAAAAACATACCTAATGCAGGAGCCGCAGAAATAATGCCAATATACAACTCATTGAAACCATAATTATTTAGCCTAAGAGCCACCATTGGAATACTTAGCCCAATAACGATACCAATGACAGCAATACTCATTGTAATGGTAAAAATAGCAAAAGATGGGGAACGTCGAAAATTTTGTAAACGCTGATTATCAGAGCTCATGTTGAAATTAACCCGTTTCTTTTTAGCAAAAGAACAGATTTTAACTCCATAAAATAGATTATTATGAAAAATAAAAAACCGCATCATTACTAGTAAAACTAATAATGTTCGTGGTGATTGTAACACGACTCATATATTCTGCTATTTATCTTTATAAAACTATTTTTAATATTCTAAATACTTAAAGGACGAAAAAATATCGATAAAGCAGCACAATACCTGATAATAAAATTATGACGTTAATAACTTTTAAAAAACTTTCACGTGAAATTTTTAATGTTATATGCCGACCAACCCACGTACCAATTAACATGGCAGGGGAAAATGCTAAAGCAATCAATAAAATATCTAGATTGAGATACACACCCATTACTAAAAATATCACCACTCGAGTCAGCGTGCTAAAGCCAATTAACGTCATTTGAGTGACACGAAAACGCTGTTTATCTTCAATTCGGCTAGATAAATACATGGCATAGATAAAACCACCACTGCCAAATAAAGCACTAAAAACACCGCCCACTAAACTAAATGGGACAACCAACGCTTTTGAAAAAGGTGATTTTGATTTTTTAGAAAAAAAAGCATGTAAGACATAACCGACAACAAATAACCCAAGTAATAATACGAGTATATCGGGACGCGTTTTTAATAAAATCGCAGCACCAACTAAACTCCCGATTATCATTAATGGAATTATCCATTTAATTTCCTGATAATCCGCATTTTTACCATCTTTAAGTAAATTTAAAACTGCAGCGGTTAGATCTATTAATGCAAGGATTGGAACAATCATGTTTAACGGCAAATACATGGCTAATACAGGGGTTGCAATAAGAGCAGAACCAAAACCCGCCATGCCAAAAACCAAATAAGCAAACAACAATGTCGAGAAACAAATCGCCATTTCTGGTGATAACAATTCAAACGGCATGACCTTAACTCCAGAAGTTTTTTAACGTCCTCACTATAGATTTTTTCAAATACAGAAAATAGTTTTATTTTTGTAGGGTTTTTTTTAAATTTCAAATCTATATCAAAAAACAAAATAGCCACTTTAAATACAATATACAACTAAGAGTGTATAATTTACTTCTCTGAGTGATACAGAACTAGCACAATAAATTAAAATTCAGGTAAAGACACATTGTGGATAAAAAAATTAATTTAAAAATAGGGCAGAAAATTCGTTTACTTAGGCAAGCAAGGGATCTCTCGCTAAACGAACTATCTCGTTTATCAGGGATTTCGAAAGCCGCTTTATCCAAACTGGAATCTGGTGATTCAAACCCACGCATCGACACATTAGAGTCGATCGCCATTGCTCTACGCTTTCCTCTCAGCGATTTGTTTACGCGGCAACATGAAGCTTATCCCTACTTGCTTAAAGCCACTCCCAGTGAAAAAGAGTATTCACAACAGTTTAAATTTCGCATTAGCATGGGAAATATCTCTGAAATCTGGCAATTAACCATGAAAAGAGGCGCTATCATTAATAGCCCCGCCCATATGAGTGGAACTCACGAGCACATTATGGTGAATTCTGGCTCACTCATGTTGCGGTTGCATAACGACCAAAATATCCTTTTGGAGGCGGGGGATTTCTATGCTTTCAGTGGTGATTTCCCACACAGTTATCTATGCATGGAAGGGGAGCTCCAAGCCACCGTCGTCATGACTTACTCTCATCTTAGTGATAGTGTTTAAATTAAGGCATGTTGTGCATCATAACTAATGCGCAATGTTCCCTTTTTAAATTTCATCGACTTAATTGAAAAATGCTGAATATTATCTAGCGAAGAAACATGCGTTCCACCACAAGGCATTTCTTCAGTTTGGTCGATGTAACTGATCCGCAAATCCCCCTTTTGCTTTATTGCAACGGCTCGCCCACTGCGTATGCTTTGGTTAACAATATCTTCGATATATTGGCTATCAAGTTTATCAAAAGGAGTGACATCGCCTTCCATCATGCTAAATTCTACTCGAGATTCATCAGGAAAATGATGGCCTTTTTGTGCCAGCCAGCCAAAGCGACGTAATTCCCAATTCAACAAATGACCTGCGGTATGTAGCGCAGCGTAACGCTGACGTTTTTCCTTATCTACCCTTGCAACCACATTATTTTCTTGACTAAAAGTAACGCCGTCAGGTAGGTATCCTACAATTAAACCACCCAATTGTTTCTTAATGCGAACAGCAATATCATTCACCCAAGCTGTATCCATGGGTTGCCCACCACCTTGTGGGTGGAAAATATTGTCTTTTAGAGCCACCCAATGACCTTCATCATCATTCCCTTGTGCCAGTATGGTTGTTTCAATTTCATATTGATAAGTGTTCGATAAATAGATGTTATTTTGCATAAATTTATACCTGTTTATTATTCAATTTACCAAATGCAAACCTGTAATGCGTTCAAAAAATCATTATTCAGTAACTGAATTTATACCACTTTCGTTCGGTTTAGGAAACCCTAATTATCGCTATGATTAAACATAAAAGAAAATAGCCCATACTGTTGGTATGGGCTACTAGGTCATAAAATTTACCTCAGAATTACTGCAAATAATTTTGCATTGTTTCGAAAAGACGCAAATCATCACTAAAGCGTACTTCCCGAACATCTTCTAATTTTTCAACTTGGTTAATCATTTGCGGCAAACGCTCATCTTTTTGTACTAATAGCCATATACGGCTTTCATCTTTATCTTTAATCGGCATACATAGAATGCCATCAACATTAAATGCTCTGCGTGCAAATAAACCACAAATATGTGACATTACACCTGGGTGATTACGAACAATTAGCTCTAAAGCAATCGGATGATGTTCAAATACCATAATTACGCTCCAATCATATCAATGTTAGCTGCACCCGGTGGAACCATTGGATATACCTTCTGATTCACATCAATCAAGGCATGGATCAAACATGGACCTTTGGTATTCATTATCGCTTCTAATGCCATTTCTGGGTCTGCTTCATTATTTAAATCGCAAGTTTGCAAACCAAACCCTGCAGCAATCTTAATAAAATCGGTTTGATACGGATAAGCTGCAGCAAATATGCGATTTTCAAAAAATAAATCTTGTTGTTGATGTACCATCCCTAATGCTTGGTTATTCATTAAGATAATTTTGATATTCAGTTGGTGCTCCGCTGCGGTGGCCAATTCCTGAATATTCATCATCAAACTGCCATCACCGGAAAAACACACAATGGTTTTTTCGGGTTTTGCCAACGCTGCACCAATGGCAGCAGGCAGCCCAAAGCCCATGGTACCTAACCCACCTGATGTCAGCCATTGACGTGGTCGAGACAAGGGGTATGCTTGAGCCGCCCACATTTGGTGTTGCCCAACATCCGTTGTCACAATCGCCTCTTCACCAGCCGCACGTGCCGTAGACAGAACCAAGCCATAATGGTTCAGCGGGTTATCAGCCTCGCTAAAATTCAATGGATATTGCTCTTTTAATTGATTCACTTTCGCCATCCAATCTGTGCGTTCATTGCGTTCTACTAAAGGCAATAATAATTCCAATATTTGCCCTGCATCTGCATGAATAGCGATATCTGGACGCTTAATTTTGCTGATTTCTGCTTTATCAATATCCACATGGATAATTTTTGCGTTAGGGCAAAATTTCTCTGCTTTACCTATCGCTCTATCATCAAACCGTGCACCAATCACAATCAATAGATCCGATTCTTCCATGATCATATTAGTACTTGCGGCAGCGTGCATACCCAACATTCCTAAATATAATGGATGGCGCATTGGAATAGTGCCAAGTGCCATTAATGTCATGGTTGTCGGTAATGAAGCCTTTTCCGCGAATGCGATCGCTGTTTCTGTCGAATCAGAACTAATTACCCCACCACCAAAATACAGTACTGGACGTTTCGCCTTATTAATCATTTCAGCCGCTTGCAGAACTTTTTCCATATCAAATGCAGGTGCTTTATCTTTCGGTAATACTTCTGGTATTTCAGTTAGTTCAATAGTGGCAGTTTGCACATCTTTTGGAATATCAATCCAAACAGGCCCAGGGCGGCCTGACTCTGCAATACGAAAAGCATCACAAATCACTCGTGGCAATTCATTGATATTACGAACCAAATAATTATGTTTGGTGACTGGAATCGAAATACCATAGGTATCAACCTCTTGAAAGGCATCTGTACCAATCATTGACGAAGAAACTTGAGCCGTAATACAAACCAGCGGGATAGAATCCAATTTTGCATCAGCGATAGCAGTCACTAAGTTTGTTGCCCCAGGACCACTTGAAGAGATACAAACCGCGGCTTTCCCCGTGGTACGTGCAATTCCCTGAGCAATAAAACCTGCACCTTGCTCATGGCGAGCCAATATATGACGGATTTTCTGGCTTTGACCTAATGCGTCATAAAAAGGTAAAGCCGCTCCTCCTGGAATGCCAGAAACGATGGTAATACCGTGTTTTTCCAGTAAATGTACGATTAATTCTGCGCCCGTAAAGCGGGTTTTATGTGGTGTTGTGGTGCCCGATTCGCTCATCATAATTATCCTTTGCTAGCCTGCGGATCCGAGCGAGAGGTGATAAAAAACCCCGCTCGGTTTGCGCCGGCGGGGTTTCTAAATCTGCGTTGATTTGTACCCGTTACGGCGCTAAGCCCACGACCACCACCACACGCACGACCACCGCGGCACGTGGCGCGGTTAGTAGTAGGTTTAAGTGATTAGTCGTCATGTTCACGGGTTCTTCCTGTTTAGTCTGTCTAATTTATTGATTATTGTTTTTCAGTTTCTTTTATTAAAAGAACATAAATTTCCCAGCATGACAATCATTTTTTCTTGTTTTATCCCAAAGGAATAGTAATTGCGACACTCATCACATCTCGCACCAGCAGCGACATTATCCATTAAAATAAAAAAATATAGCATTAATCACTACTTAAAATACCATCGCAGACCTTGACTTAAAGTCAACTTTAAGTTGTATCCTTTGCCGCATTCAGAGGGATTATTCCCTCAATGTAAGAAATATAACCAATTGATTTTTAATTAATAGACAGAGGGATATATGCCAAAATCCGTTTGGTGGTTAACTATCACACTTGCATTATTTATCACAGGAAATGCGATTGTCCTTTCTGTAGCAGTAGTTATTGGCGAAAAATTGGCTACCAACCCAACTTATGCAACTATTCCACTGGTAAGTCAGTACGTTGGCTTAATCTTAGCAACTATTCCGATCGCATTTTTAATGCAAAAATATTCGAGAAGGGTGGGCTTTATTATTGGTAACATCGGTGGGTTAATCGGTGCAGGCTTCTCTATTCTTGGTGTGATAGAAAGTCATTTAGTGTATTTTTCCATCGGGTTGTTTTTCACTGGGATTGCTATTGGTACTGCACAACAATTCCGTTTTGCCGCAATTGAAGAAGCACCTATTTCTTTACGAGCAAAAGCTATTGGCCTTATTATGAGTGGAGGCATTGCTGCGGCCTTAATCGGACCAACATTAGCCATTACCACCCAACGCTTTTTTACAGAATACCCGTTTGCAGGGCCGTTCATCACGTTAGCCGCCATTTATGTGATCGCATTTATTCTATTACTCGTTGTGCCTTTAAAGAAAATAGTGAAAACGCCATCGGATGAAGTGTTAGTCAAACGCAACTACAGTGCATTGTATTCACAACCTATTTTAAAATTAATCGCTATTGTCAGTGCAGCTGGGTATGCCATTGTGGTTTTTACTTTTGCCTCGATACCGTTATCTATGAAACAACATGACTTCGCCTTTTCCTCTATTGCGATTGTATTTCAATTCCATGTATTAGGTATGTTTGCACCATCATTCTTCACTGGAACATTAATTCATCATTTAGGGACAAAACGCATTATTTTCTGCGGTATCGTACTGTTAATTTTATCAGCAACGATGAACCTGCTAGGTAACCACTTTTACAATTATTTGTTGGCGGGCATATTTGTGGGTGTTGCTTGGAATTTGCTTTTAATCAGTACCACCAATCTCTTACCCCATACATATGAAATGCATGAGCGAGCTAAAGTACAAGGCATGACTGATTTTCTTATCTATTTTTTCGGTGGAATAGGCAGTTTAGGAGCAGGCGTTATTTTCTTCACTCTCGGATGGCAGACGATGAATGTTCTATCTGTAATCATTTCCGCTATAATTTTAATTAGTTTTTGGAAGCTAAAAAAATATATCCCCAAACACCAATGAAAAGTGATATCACTGTACGATGGTTTTATATTCAGAGAGCGTAATAATTTCATCTATTGTTAATCGATATGATGAATATATCTCCTTAAGATAAACTCTACTGGCTATAAACTAATTAAAAATCGGTGTTTTGTCTGTTTTGCCAATTAACAAACTGAATTCAACTTTGTTTACTATTTATTTATTGGCTATTTACTGAATGAGGGATAAGATTAAAAAGTAACTAATAGGAAGATATTATGTATAAAGAAATCCCTGTTCCCTATAATGGGAAGTACACAGAATTTCAATCTACAGTTGTTAATGAAATATTAGTTTGGATTGAAATGAACTTAACCAGTCGTCTATTACTTGATGATATTGCACTAAAATCAGGATATACAAAATGGCATTTACAAAGAGTATTTAGAAAAGTTGTTGGTATGCCTTTAGGTGAATATATTCGCCGAAGAAGGATCTGTGAAGCTGCTAAAGACCTATGCTCCACTGAACTTCAGGTTATTGATATTGCATTAAAATACCAATTTGACTCCCAGCAATCTTTTGCAAAGCGATTTAGAGCTTATTTAGGTACGTCACCGTCAATCTACCGCCTGTCCGGTGAAAGCCAAAATGACCCATTACTACTGGAACCTAAAGTAGCTTGATACGCTAATATGAAAATAAAATTTATATTTCTTTTTTTTATAACACTACCAATACAAATCCCCATGTAATTTAATTGCTGGGGTTTTTTTTATTTATTTAAGAAATTCTTAATTTAGAATTAATAAACTCTTAATATTTCGGTTCTGTATTTGTTTTATCATTCCAATAAAAAATAATATTTTCTAGATATATATTATTAGCATTTATATTTATTAAAAAATAAAGGCTTCACAAGGAAGCCTTTATTTTATTTATACATTCTAATCAGTAAGAATTAGAACGGAATATCGTCATCAAAATCCATTGGTGGTTCATTGGTTTGTGGTGCAGGTGCTGATGAGCGTGCGGCTGGCGCTCCACTACCACTGAATTGTTGTGCTGCTTGAGGCTGCTGTGGTTGGCCCCAACCACCTTGACCGCCTTGACCTTGTGATGGTGCATCACCACCACGGCCACCTAACATTTGCATTGAGCCACCGATATTCACAACAACTTCTGTCGTATAACGATCTTGACCGCTTTGATCTTGCCATTTACGTGTTTGCAGAGAACCTTCGATATAGACTTGTGAACCTTTTTTTAGGTATTCACCTGCTACTTCAGCAAGTTTGCCGAAAATAACGACTCGGTGCCATTCGGTTTTTTCACGCATCTCACCGGTTTGCTTGTCACGCCAACTTTCAGAAGTTGCCAGAGTCAGGTTTGCCACAGCTCCGCCGTTAGGCATATAACGGATTTCTGGATCTTGTCCTAGGTTACCGATAAGAATTACTTTGTTTACGCCTCTGCTGGCCATTTATTACTCCTGATGCATTGAATTTTAATCTCTGGATTAGCCGTGAAGTTTACCACGACAGAGCTGATTTGCACCAATATTTGAAATTGAGCTTGTTAATTTGCGAAACGCTTTCCAGCTTTTAGTGAAATTTCATAGTGCTTTTGTCAGTATAGACACAAAATAATGCACACCGCATCTATCTTTTCGATAAATTCAGATCGCTGTTTTTCTGTTTTTCTGTTTTTCTGTTTTTCTGTTTTTCTGTTTTTCTGTTTTTCTGTTTTTCTGTTTTTCTGTTTTTCTGTTTCACCATTAAAATCTTACTCTAAATAGTTCAAGCTGTGGCTAGGCGGCAAGCGAAGGTATCGCGGGGAGCATACAAAAGTATGTGACCTGCGTAGCTGAGAGCAGCCAACAACGCCACAGTTTGAAATATGACGAATAGGAAATACTGTATATCCATTCAGCCATAAATATGTGATAATAGTCTCTTGCGATTGTTCAATATCAAATCATCCGGGAAGTGGTAAATGGATAATATCGAAGTCCGCGGCGCACGTACGCATAATCTGAAAAACATCAATCTCGTCATCCCTCGCGACAAACTCATTGTTATTACTGGGTTATCTGGTTCAGGGAAATCATCTTTAGCTTTTGATACCCTGTATGCAGAGGGTCAGCGCCGTTATGTTGAATCTTTATCTGCTTATGCCCGCCAGTTTCTTTCTTTAATGGAAAAACCGGATGTCGATCATATTGAAGGGTTATCCCCTGCTATTTCGATTGAACAAAAATCCACTTCACATAACCCTCGTTCGACGGTCGGAACCATCACAGAAATTCATGACTATCTGCGATTATTATTTGCCCGTGTTGGTGAACCTCGCTGCCCTGATCACGACATACCGCTTGCAGCTCAAACTGTTAGCCAGATGGTCGATAATGTTTTGGCTCAACCCACCGATCGCCGAATGATGCTACTTGCTCCTGTCGTTAAAGAACGTAAAGGGGAGCATGTTAAGCTACTCGATAACTTGGCCAGCCAAGGCTATATCCGCGCCCGAATTGATGGGGAAGTTTGCGATCTCTCCGATCCACCAAAGCTCGAATTACAGAAAAAACATACGATTGAAGTCATTGTTGACCGTTTCAAAATTCGTGATGATATTGCTCAGCGTTTAGCCGAATCTTTTGAAACCGCGCTAGAACTATCTGGTGGTACTGCAATTGTCGCTGATATGGATGACGCAAACGCAGAAGAACTGGTTTTTTCTGCGAATTTTGCCTGCTCCGTTTGCGGCTACAGTATGGTAGAACTTGAACCTCGCCTATTTTCTTTTAACAACCCTGCTGGGGCCTGCCCAAGCTGTGATGGCTTAGGTGTTCAGCAGTTTTTTGATCCCGAAAGAGTCATCCAAAATACCGAAATCTCACTTGCCGGTGGCTCAATTCGCGGTTGGGATCGCCGTAACTTTTACTATTTCCAAATGCTAATGTCATTAGCTGAGCATTATAAATTTGATGTGGAAGCGCCTTACGACACCCTGAGCCCAGCTATCCAAAAAATTATTTTATATGGTTCAGGCAAAGAAACGATTGAGTTTAAATACCGTAATGACCGTGGCGATATCACTGTACGCCGGCACCCTTTTGAAGGCGTACTCAATAATATGGAGCGCCGCTATAAAGAAACGGAATCAACAGCTGTCCGTGAAGAGTTAGCGAAATATATCAGTAACCGTCCATGTGTCTCTTGCCATGGAACGCGCTTACGTAAAGAAGCGCGCTTTGTCTTTGTTGAAAATACAACGTTGCCGGAAATCGCAGATTACAGCATTGGCCACGCAATGGAATTTTTTCAAAACCTAAAACTCACTGGTCAGCGTGCTCAAATCGCAGAAAAAGTCTTAAAAGAAATTGGCGATCGCCTGAAGTTTCTCGTCAATGTTGGGCTTAATTATCTGACTCTTTCACGTTCTGCCGACACCTTGTCCGGTGGTGAAGCACAACGCATTCGTTTAGCAAGCCAAATTGGTGCAGGTTTAGTGGGTGTGATGTATGTCCTTGATGAACCTTCAATTGGCTTACACCAACGTGATAATGACCGCTTACTTGAAACCTTGATCCACCTACGCGATCTAGGAAATACCGTGATCGTGGTTGAACATGACGAAGACGCGATCCGCGCCGCAGACCATGTGATTGATATCGGCCCTGGTGCTGGGGTGCATGGCGGGCAAATTGTTGCCCAAGGAACATTGGAAGATATTGTCGCAAACCCAGATTCACTCACGGGTAAATTTTTAAGTGGTGAGCGCAGAATTGACATCCCGCAAAAACGCGTTCCAATTAATAAAGATAAAATGCTGACTGTGTTCGGGGCAAAAGGCAACAACCTGAAAAATGTGACATTAAAAATCCCAGTCGGGTTATTTACCTGTATTACTGGTGTATCTGGCTCGGGTAAATCAACACTGATAAACGATACCCTATTCCCTATTGCTCAACGTCAATTAAATGGCGCAACCACCATCACGCCAGCCCCTTATTTGGATGTAGAGGGCTTAGAGCACTTTGATAAAGTCATTGATATTGACCAGAGCCCAATAGGCCGGACACCACGCTCGAACCCTGCCACCTATACTGGTGTATTTACACCTGTACGTGAGCTATTTGCTGGTGTACCTGAATCTCGGACTCGAGGTTATAACCCAGGACGTTTTAGCTTTAACGTAAAAGGTGGCCGTTGTGAGGCTTGCCAAGGTGATGGGGTCATCAAGGTTGAAATGCACTTCTTACCTGATGTGTATGTCCCTTGTGACCAATGTAAAGGTAAACGCTATAACCGAGAAACATTAGAGATTAAATATAAAGGTAAAAATATCCATGAAGTTTTGGATATGACTATCGAAGAGTCTCGTGAATTCTTTGATGCCGTACCTGCACTTGCCCGCAAGCTACAAACTTTGATGGACGTTGGTTTATCCTACATCCGTCTCGGCCAATCAGCGACAACACTCTCAGGTGGTGAAGCACAGCGTGTGAAATTAGCCAAAGAGCTGTCTAAACGCGGAACAGGGCAAACTATCTATATTTTGGATGAGCCAACAACAGGCCTGCATTTCGCTGATATCCAACAACTTTTAGTCGTTTTACATCAGCTTCGTGACCAAGGAAATACCATTGTGGTGATTGAACACAACCTTGATGTCATTAAGACAGCGGACTGGATTGTCGATTTAGGCCCAGAAGGTGGTAGTGGTGGCGGTGAAATTTTAATTGCTGGTACACCAGAAGAAGTGGCTGAGTGTGAAAAATCGCACACTGCAAGGTTCTTGAAAACGATTTTAGAACGCGGCTATTAAGTCGAAAGGCCATTAAAAATAAGTAGAAAGACCATCAGGGAGCATTTTGCTCCCTGATAATTATTACGATAGCTAAAAATTATTGGCTAACGGCGGCAAATGCTTCCACAATACGTTTAACATTATGACGATTAACACCTGCCATACAAACGCGGCCAGTTCCAACCAAGTAAACCGCAAACTCGTCTTTCAGGCGAGCCACTTGCTCTTTAGAAAAACCCGTGTAGCTGAACATACCGCGTTGCTTTAATAAGTGGTCAAAATTTTGGTTTGGTAGTGCCTTTTTCAGCTCATTAACCAGTACCGTACGCATGTCTAAAATACGTAAACGCATCTCTTCCACTTCCGCTAACCATTTAGCTTTTTCAGCGCTATTGGTTAATACCGCAGCAACAATTTTTGCGCCATTAGATGGTGGGCTAGAATATAAACGGCGAACACCCGCTTTTAGCTGACCTAACACACGGTCACGTTCATCTTGGTTTTCACAGATCACCGACAGGCCACCCGCACGTTCACCGTAGATACCAAAAATTTTAGAAAATGAATTACTGACAAACACGGGTAAACCGGCTTTGACCATCGCTCGGATAGCATAAGCATCTTCATTAATGCCTTCGGCAAAACCTTGATAAGCAATGTCTAAGAATGGGATCAGTTTGTGTTCTAATGCCACCTTAGTGACTTCATCCCATTGTGCAGGAGTAAGGTCGGAGCCTGTTGGGTTATGGCAACACGGGTGCATTAGGATGATGCTATTTGCTGGTAATTTTTTGAATGTTGCTAGCATTTCATCAAATTTAACGCCTTTGGTTTTTTCATCAAAATACGGGTAGTAATGCACTTTTGTCCCCGCGCCTGAAAAAATAGAGGCATGGTTTTCCCAAGTTGGGTCACTGCACCACACTTCGGAATCGGGATAATATTGATGTAAAAAATCGGCACCAATTTTTAACGCACCAGAACCACCAATAGTTTGGACAGTAGCGATACGTTCCTGTGCAATTAGCGGGCAATCCTCACCAAAGACTAATTTTTGTAATTCAGTACGGTAATCTTTCAAACCTTCCATAGGCAAATACAGTGATGCGCTTGCTGGCAGTTTATTTAACGCCGCTTTTGCCGTACCGACTGTTGCCAGTTCAGGGGTTTTTCCTTCACCATCATAGTAAAGACCGATACTCAAATTAATTTTATTTTCACGAGTGTCTTTATTAAATTCATCCATTAACGACAGAATTGGGTCGCCCGGATAAGCATCAACATGTTCGAACACAGGACATCTCCTAATCATTGTTTTACGCTAAATAAACCAAGCGATGATTTGCCATATTTAGCGCCATTTTTTTACGTTGTTATCTGAAAATAACCCTTTGCTGA
This sequence comes from Providencia sp. PROV223, assembly GCF_028479245.1. Classification (NCBI taxonomy): domain Bacteria; kingdom Pseudomonadati; phylum Pseudomonadota; class Gammaproteobacteria; order Enterobacterales; family Morganellaceae; genus Providencia; species Providencia sp. PROV223. The sequence continues at coordinate 131,380 of NZ_JAMPNG010000008.1, read as the reverse complement.
CTATTCGTCTACATATTCCATTGCAACTCTAGAGGTTAACTTCGTCAGTAACTCATAGTTTATAATGCCTGTTTGTGCGGCAATTTCTTCAACTGGCAGTTGATTTCCCCATAAAATAACGTCGTCACCCACTTTATCTTCGGTATTTAATCCCAAATCCACCACGGTCATATCCATGGAAATTCGCCCAACAATAGGCACTTTTCGCCCATTAATTAACACCGGTGTGCCTGAAGGAACGTTACGTGGATAACCATCTCCATAGCCGATGGCAACAACACCAAGCCGCGTATCTTTATCACTGCACCATGTTTCACCGTAACCCACACATTGCCCTGCCGAATGCTCCCTAACCGCAATTAATGTTGATTTTAATGTCATCACAGGAAATAAACCGAAATCTTTTGCGCTTTTCCCTTCTTGTGGGGATGCACCATACATCATGATCCCTGGGCGAACCCAGTCATAGTGAGCTTCTGGCCACAGCAAAATTCCGGCGGAGGCGGCAATGGATTTTTCCCCCTCTTTACCAGCAATAAACTGTTTAAAACAAGTAATTTGTTTTTCAGTTGTCGGTAAATGAGGGGCATCTGCTTGGCAAAAATGGCTAACAATATTAATAGGAAGCTGAACTTGTTGGCAGCGTTGTAAACGTTGATAAAAGTCTTCGGCATCTTTCGGCAGTACACCAAGGCGGTGCATGCCTGTATCCAGTTTCATCCAAACTTTAAGAGGATAAGGTAATTTGGTGGCTTCTAACATTTCAAGCTGTTCAATACAATGGATCACGGTGTCAATCTGGTGCTCTGCCATCAACAGCAAGTCAGACTGCTCAAAAAAACCTTCCAGTAAAACAATCGGTTTTATCACGCCGTGCTGTCGTAAAAGTAGCGCCTCATTGAGTCTTGCCACACCAAAGCCATCCACCAGCTCTTCTACTGCCTGACCAACCCCTACTAATCCATGACCATAAGCGTTTGCTTTAACAACTGCAATCATTCGGCTATTTGGTGCAATTTCTTTCACCCGTTGCAAGTTGTGTCGCAGAGCGCGGCGGTTTATCAATGCGGTTGCCGCTTTCATTGTTTCCTCGTTCTTTTTTCTATAAAGCCGCTAAAAATTAAGCTGCACATTGGCAGCTCAATATGTTCTCTATTTGTTATACGCTAAAAAAAACCAATTTCCATTCGATCTTGGTCGTTTAGCTTTAATACTCTAAATAGTTTGCAATATCGCTAGGCGGCAAGCGAAGATATCGCGGGGAGCATACATAAGTATGTGACTCGCGTAGCTGAGTGCAGCCAACACCGCGACCGTGTAAAATATGACGAGTATTTAGTCTTCGTCGTTATACGCAGGCCCCGCGTAATTATCAAACCGCGACCACTGCCCATTAAACGTCAACCGTACTGTACCAATCGGCCCGTTACGTTGCTTACCGAGAATGATTTCCGCAACGCCTTTGAGTTCGCTGTTATCGTGATAAACTTCATCACGATAGATAAACATGATTAAGTCTGCATCCTGCTCGATAGACCCTGATTCACGCAAATCCGAGTTAACAGGGCGTTTATCTGCACGCTGCTCAAGACTACGGTTTAACTGTGACAACGCCACTACGGGAACATTAAGCTCTTTTGCTAACGCTTTGAGTGAGCGTGAAATTTCAGCAATTTCTAACGTTCGGTTATCAGAAAGAGCAGGAACTCGCATCAATTGAAGGTAGTCAATCATGATCAAACTTAACCCACCATGTTCACGATAAATACGACGCGCACGTGAACGTACCTCTGTGGGAGTCAAACCTGACGAATCATCGATGTACATGTTGCGTTTTTCCATCAAAATGCCCATCGTACTTGAAATTCGCGCCCAATCCTCATCATCAAGTTGCCCAGTACGAATACGTGTTTGGTCGACACGAGATAGTGACGCCAACATACGCATCATAATTTGGTTGCCGGGCATCTCTAAGCTGAAGATAAGTACCGGTTTTTCTTCTGTCATCGCCGCATTTTCGCACAAGTTCATCGCAAAGGTGGTTTTCCCCATTGACGGACGTGCAGCAACAATAATTAAATCAGAGCCTTGTAAACCTGCTGTTTTTTTATCGAGATCTTGATAACCTGTTGAAACCCCAGTAACGCCGTCGTGCGGTTGTTGGTAAAGTTGCTCAATTTTTTCAACAGTTTCCGACAAAATGGCTTCGATACCCTTTGGCCCTTCATCTTTATTCGCTCTTGACTCGGCTATTTGGAAAACTTTGGTTTCGGCTAAATCGAGGAGATCTTCACTGCTACGCCCTTGTGGGTCATAACCTGCATCCGCAATTTCATTGGCGACAGATATCATATCGCGAACAATCGCACGTTCGCGGACGATGTCAGCATAAGCATTAATATTCGCTGCACTTGGCGTATTTTTAGATAGCTCAGCCAAATAAGCAAAGCCACCCACGCTATCCAATTCACCCTGTTGTTCTAGTGATTCCGATAACGTTATAAGGTCAATGGGTTTGCCTTGCTCAAGCAAAAATTGCATTTGTGAGAAAATGGTGCGATGGGGTCGGCTAAAGAAATCAGCGTGAGTCACACGTTCAGAAACGGTATCCCAGCGCTCGTTATCTAACATTAACCCCCCTAAAACAGACTGCTCCGCTTCGAGAGAATGTGGTGGAAGTTTTAACCCTTCCATTTGGTGGTCTCGTGGGGCATCCGTTTTGAAATTTGATGAGGGTTTTTTAGCCATACATTAATATCCAAGTCTATAATTAACGATCTGCGCTTAGTATACGCCAATCTTATTTTTTTGTGGTTTTCTTTGCGTCTTTACGCAAAGTAATCACAGGATAAATACATCACTGAAAGCACAAACCTGTAATTCTTCTGATTGAAACATGGCGTTATGATAAAACGATTGTTATTGTAATTAAAATGAATAGTCCTTATTGGAGATTGTCATGGCAAAACGTATTGAGTTCGCGCAACATGGCGGCGCTGACGTACTTAACTTAGTAGATTATTCCCCAGCAAATCCAGCAGATAACGAAATTCAAATTGAAAACCGGGCTATCGGGATTAACTTTATCGATACCTACGTTCGCAGCGGTTTATATCCTGTTGCTCAACTCCCTTGTGGTTTAGGTACAGAAGCTGCGGGTGTTGTTGTGAAAACAGGTGCTCATGTTACAGGATTCAAACCGGGTGACCGTGTCGTTTATGCGCAAGGTCCTCTGGGCGCTTATAGCGAAGTCCATAACGTACCTGAGAGTGCGGTTGCCCATCTCCCTGATGGCATCACCTTTGAACAAGCAGCTGCCAGCTCATTAAAAGGCATGACGGTTTATTACTTATTCCATCAAACCTATCAATTAAAACGCGATGAAGTCTTTCTATTCCATGCGGCAGCCGGTGGCGTTGGCTTAATTGCTTGCCAATGGGCAAACGCCCTGGGCGCTAAGATGATAGGTACTGTGGGTTCTGCAGATAAAGCATTAAGAGCAAAAGAGGCAGGAGCATGGGAAGTCATCAACTACCAGACCGAAGATATCGCAGCTCGCGTTAAAGAAATCACTCATGGCGAAAAAGTGAATGTTGTTTATGACTCTGTGGGTCAATCTACATGGCTTGCTTCTTTAGACTCACTCAAACGTCGCGGATTAATGGTGAGTTTTGGTAATGCATCAGGCCCTGTCACCGGTGTAAATTTAGGGATTTTAAACCAAAAAGGCGGGTTATACGTGACGCGCCCATCACTGGGTGTCTATGTGACTAACCGTGCTGAGCTAGACCAAGCTAGTAATGCCTTGTTTGATATAATTTTAAGCGGAAAAGTGAATGTAGATGTGCCGCAATCACAAATTTTTGCCCTAAAAGATGCGCAAAAAGCCCATATCACCATCGAATCGAGAAAAACCCAAGGCTCAAGTTTATTAATTCCGTAATCAACCGCCCAACATACAAAAAGCGCCCATTGGCGCTTGAGGTTGTTGACAAAGCGGGATAAAAGCGTGGTTTTCCCGCTTTGTGTTATCAGCCGAAAATCAATAGATTGATTTTCCTAATTTATATTCAAAACCTATTAGACTTGCTGCCAAACATATTATGTTTGTCGGCAGTCTGAAGCGCCAATGGGCGCTTTTTCTTTCTTTCCACGATGAACTATTCACCGCGAGTGACAAACTCCAGAGCTTGCTCAACAACGGCTAAGTCAGCGCCTTTTTTATGTGCATTTTCACTTAAATGACGACGCCATTGGCGTGCACCGGGGATACCTTGAAAAATTCCTAACATATGGCGAGTCATATGACCTAAATAAGCCCCTTTTGTTAATTCGCTTTCTATATAGGGGTACATCGCCCTAACCGCATCAACACCATTGGTGATAGGAAAGTGCTCACCAAACAATTGGTTATCAACTGCAGTTAAAATTGACGGATTTTGATAGGCTTCACGCCCCACCATCACACCATCTAAATATTGAAGGTGTTGTTTGGCTTCTTCTAAGGTTTTAATACCGCCATTAATGGCCATTGTCAGATGCGGAAAATCACGTTTTAGTTGGTAAACCCGCGGATAATCTAATGGTGGAATTTCGCGGTTTTCTTTTGGACTAAGGCCTGATAACCATGCTTTACGCGCATGGATAATAAACATTTCGCAACCGCCTTTATCAGAAACGGTTTCAATAAAATCGCATAGAAACGCGTAACTGTCTTGCTCATCAATTCCAATACGCGTTTTTACGGTTACCGGGATAGAAACCACGTCTTGCATGGCTTTCACGCAATCGGCTACCAATTGGGCATCGCCCATTAAACAAGCGCCAAAACGCCCATTTTGTACGCGATCTGATGGGCATCCCACATTTAAGTTAATTTCATCATAACCACGCTCTTGTGCCAATTTGGCACATTGCGCTAATGCCGCAGGATCGCTGCCACCAAGTTGTAATGCGATTGGATGCTCTTCTTCACTAAAAGCAAGGTAATCCCCTTTTCCGTAAATAATCGCTCCCGTTGTGACCATTTCGGTATACAACAGGGTATTTTTGCTTAATAGGCGATGGAAATAACGGCAATGGCGATCTGTCCAATCGAGCATAGGGGCAACGGAAAATCGGTTTAGGTTGGTATAGCCTTGTTTTGAGGTATTTTGATGCATGGTGGTCTTGTGTATTAAAATCAAATGGATAGCTCCAAAAGCAAGGAGCCAAGCAAAAACAATAGGCTATTATAACATAGAGCGAACTAAGTGCGATGATGACGAAAACGAGTGGCTGGACTTGGTTAATTTAACGAAATAACCCCCGATATGAGCAATGTCATATCGAGGATTTATAAACCAATTATGTCATTTTAATACTCAGTCACGCACTATTTTTTCGCAGAAAGCAGTGCATAGCTAGTCATTAAGTTACGGTAATCAGGGATATGGTTTGAGAACAACGTTCCTAAACCTTCCACATCATTACGCCAATCACGGTGTAATTCACAAGCAGCACCAAACCAGCTCATCAGTTGAGCCCCTGCTTTTGACATTCTATCCCATGCGGCATCACGTGTTATTGGGTTAAATGTACCTGAGGCATCAGTAATAACAAAAACTTCATAGCCTTCTTCCAGTGCAGATAGTGCAGGAAATGCCACACACACTTCTGTCACAACACCGGCAATGATTAGCTGTTTTTTACCTGTGGCTTTAACCGCTTTGACGAACTCTTCGTTATCCCACGCGTTGATTTGACCTGGACGGGCAATGTAAGGCGCATCTGGAAAGGTTTCTTTTAATTCAGGAACTAATGGGCCATTAGGACCATCTTCAAAAGATGTCGTCAAAATAGTTGGTAAGTTAAAATACTTTGCCAGATCGGCTAGCGCTAACACGCTATTTTTGAATTTGTCCGGATCTTGGTCACGAACTAGCGATAACAAACCCGTTTGATGGTCAACAAGTAATACAGCTGCATTATCTTTATCTAGGCGGTTATATTTGAAACTCATATCAACGACTCCTCAATGATTAGAAAAGTACTCTATGTGGGTTCAGATAAAACAAAAGTGGTATTTAATCTGCTTATCGCGCCTAAAACACCACTTTTTATCAAAAATATTTCAACAAGATGAATTCATACAATTCGTTATTTAGTTTCTGCGCTCATTGTGACAAAATTCCCCATACGAGCGCTGGTAATTGTATAGCTGTCTGCACCGGCTGCTTTAGCTTTAGCTGCAATTTTTGCTTCTGTTGAAGCCAGCGTATCACCTGTTGCAGTGATTGTTACTGCTGATGCACCAAATGCAACGAAAGATAATACAGAAGCTGCCATCAAAGTTTTTAACATGTTCATAGTCTAATTCCTTCACTTAGTATTCGATGAGACAACCCTTGTTGTCTGCGATGAAGGTATCTTATCGATAATCAAATTTAGGTTAAAGCTAATAATATCGCTCATCTAATTCAATTAAATTGAACAATGTGAGTATAAGAGGAATAAGAAAAAGATTCATTGATGGCTAAGTGGCGAAATACATCGATCCAACCATCGATGATGAGTTAGCTATTCAACAATTCAATAATTTGCTCAGCCAATTCTGGAGTTGCAGCTGATAGCAAGTTCCACATTGAAAAAGAAACTAAGCATAACGGACAGGCTAATGGAATAACGGTGCTAAAATGCCTTATCGAGAGGAGATAAGGCACCGATACAACCTAAATTTGCTGAAGAGAAACCTCACCAAATGTCATAAAGATCAAAGTATGCCCCGCAATTCCACGGTATATCCCTTGTTGACTATTGAGTTCGCAGGCTAATGCCGTTAATTGCCATGCGTCATATTCTTCGATTTGACTAATGCTAGCGGTTAATAATGCGTTGTCTTTCCGCTCGCCATAAGCTTTCACCGCGATTGCATCTTGTGTTAAAGCGTTGTCGATAGAACTGTTTGCCCAACTCCACATCCAACTACCTTGGCTTTGGTCATATGTACCAACAATTTGCACCGGCGCTGTTGCCATAAGATTATCAGGTGCATGAAATATAATGGTTCCTTCGTCTTGGTTTACTGACCAATCTGCTTCATCTAATTTCCATGTATCACAATGAAATTGGTTTTTGGCCTGTAACGCATTCATGCTACGTTCAATTAATGCCTCATAAGGCATTTGTTCTATTTCATTATCCATTGATTACCCAATATTTTTTAATGCCTTGATAATTAACTGCCAGAATTTATGATGGTCTAATTTAACGGCAACTTGAGTATGGCAATTTTCAGGAGCCGGATGGCGGAAATCAGCCACTGTCATGCCTAACGTGTGCGTTCCGGTCAGTTCAATATTCACTGGGACTTTTTGTGTGGTCATTACGCTAGGGTCAATAACATAAGCAACCGCACAAGGGTCATGTACTGGCGGCGCATCGAAGCCTTGGGCCTGCTTGTACATTTTCCCAAAGAAATCCAGTAGTTCGACGACAAACTGCGAACAATCACTGCCAATCGCAGCAATTTCATTCACCACATCAGGAGTTGCTAACGCTTGATGGGTAAGGTCTAAGCCCACCATGGTTAACGGCCATTTCTCATTGAAAACAATATGAGCCGCTTCTGGGTCAATTTTGATATTAAATTCAGCTACCGCACTCCAATTCCCAACATGATAGCCCCCACCCATCAGCACCACTTCTTTAACTCGCTCGACAATGCGCGGTTCAAGACGAGCAGCAAGCGCAATATTGGTTAATGCGCCAGTAGGCACTAAAGTTACTGTTTTAGGCGGGTGAGACATAATGGTTTCGATAATCAGTGAAACGGCATGTCGCTCATCAAGCTGCAATGTTGGTGTCGGTAGTACAGGCCCATCAAGCCCTGAATCCCCATGAATGTCAGGCGCAACTTCAATTTCCCGAACTAAAGGACGTTCTGAACCTGCGGCAAAGGAAATACCCGTAATTTTCGCCATTTCAGCGATAGCCAGTGCATTATGAGTGACTTTTTCGAGGGTTTGATTGCCGGCAACGGTTGTTACCGCCAATAATTCAATGTCAGGGTTACCGTAAGCCAGTAATAACGCGATAGCGTCATCATGGCCGGGATCACAATCGAGGATTATTTTTTTGCTCATACCTTACCTTATTAAAATTGGAGTCAGAAATGGCACTGACCCCAATTTAACGAGCTAGCAAGGTAAAATCTATGCTTAATATCTGAATATTCAGAAATTTATTTTAAAACATGCGCATAGACTCGTTTTTTCTCACCTTCATTTTTTGAAATATAAACACCTTGTAACTCCGGCGCAAAACCCGGTAATGCATTAATACCAGTTTCTAGTGCCTTGAAATAGCGCAGTACTGGCCCTGACCATACTTCCCCAGGCACAACGCACAATACGCCTGGAGGGTACGGTAATGCCCCTTCAACAGCAATACGGCCTTCTAATTCATCCAATGGCAATAATTCACAGTTACCACGAATAAATTCTAAATGTGCCTGCTGAGGTGCCATTTTCACTTCAGGGAAGTGAGCTTTACGGAACATCTCTTTTTGCAGCTGTTTAATATTGTCATTAACGCTGAGCTGGTGCATTTCTTGGCATAAACGGCGTAATGTATAACCTTGATAATGATCTTGATAACGCAGATAAACAGAAGGCAATACATCCTCTAATAACGCATCTTCATCCAATAACTGTTCGAAGCGGACTAAATGAGATACTAGCAGTTCCAGTTTTTCATGTGTTTCTGCTGGGGTTAATAAAAACAGAATTGAATTTAAGTCACATTTTTCAGGGATCACACCATGTTCACGTAAAAAGTGAGCCAGAATCGTTGCAGGAACACCGAAAGATTCATATTCTCCACTTTCAACATCAATCCCCGGTGTCGTTAACATCAGTTTACAAGGGTCAACAAAGTACTGATCCTGCTCATAACCCTCAAATGCATGCCAGCTTTCTTGCGGTATGAAGTTAAAGAAACGTTGCTCAGCGGCGATCTGCTCTGTTGGGTATTCGTGCCATAACTTGCCATCGACAATTTCAGGGACAAAAGGCTTAAAATAGCGGCAGTGCTGAAATATCGATTTTCTTACCTCAATCCCCACTTTCACACAGTCCATCCACATCATTTTGCCTGCATCACCTTGGTGAATACGTGCATTGACATCCAAAGAAGCAAATAGAGGATAAAATGGGCTGGTAGAGGCGTGCATCATAAAAGCATTATTGAGTTTTTTGTGTGAAACAAAACGCTCTTGCCCCTTGATATGATTATCTTTTTTATGGATTTGTGACGCTTGAGAAAAACCAGCCAGTTGTTTATGAACTGACTGAGTGACCATGATCCCGGGGTCGTTCTCATTTAATTCAAGTAGCAATGGCGAGCACTGGCGCATCATGGGAATAAATTGTTCATACCCCACCCATGCGGAATCAAATAAAATGTAATCACATAAATGACCTATTTTATCAACGACTTGCCTTGCGTTATACACCGTACCGTCATAAGTTCCAAGTTGGATCACCGCTAAGCGAAATGGCCGTTTGGCTTGCGCTTTTTCTGGCATCACTTCTTGGATAAGTCCACGTAAATAACTTTCGCCAAAGCAGTGCGCATCAATACCACCAATAAAACCAAAAGGATTACGCGCGGTTTCGAGGTAGACCGGTGTTGCCCCCGCCTGTATCAGCGCCCCATGGTGGTTTGATTTATGATTATTACGATCGAACAAAACTAAATCACCCGGTGTTAACAACGCGTTTAACACTACTTTATTGGATGATGAAGTGCCATTTAATACAAAATAAGTTTTGTCCGCATTAAACACTTTCGCGGCGAATTTTTGCGCCTCTTTCGCTGCGCCTTCGTGAATCAATAAGTCGCCCATTGCGACATCAGCATTACATAAATCGGTACGGAACAGGTTTTCACCATAAAATTGATAAAATTGCTCCCCTGTCGGGTGACGACGGAAAAATTGGCCGCCTTGGTGCCCTGGGCAGGCAAAAGTGACATTATGACCCGCAGCATAATCCATCATTCGAGCAAAAAATGGCGGTAATAACTGCTCAAGATATTGATTCGCAGCATCGAGTAATTGACGACTATTTTCTTCACGAGCAGCGGGGGCGGGTGCTAATAGCGCCGTCAAATAAGGCGGTAAATTTTCATCGGTTGGCAGCTGTTTATCACTGATGATAAACAGCGGAATACTCAACTGGCTCTCAACGACTCTTTCCCACAGCCCTTGGTTGGCATCTTGTTCAGATAACACGACAGCGGCAATATTGTTTAACTGTGCATCGCGAATATCTATCCACTGAAATTGATTAGTGAAATAGATTGCGACCCCCTGGCTACATGCCACATTGATTTTGTTCATAGCAGTCTGGCTCTTAGTTAGCTGAGGAAAAGAGGCGGACAATATACTTGATAGATCAGGGAATTGAAATGATTAGCATGGTCGGAAAAAATAACCAGATTTAGAAAGTCGAATATATTTTATAAGCCACTGGTTAATAGCATAAAAATTCTATCTCATCACAACCCACGCCCCCATACTTCAGGCCATCATAAAGATAATAAAAAGATAAATTAACCAATTAACCCGATGATCACCACCAATTAATCGGTCAATTTATCCGTAATGGGACGTTAGTTGTTTTTTTCCACATACAAAGTCTGTGATGGGAATGCAAAGTCCGCATCGTGGCGTTTAACTATCTCAATGATCTTCAAATACACCGCTTGCTGCGCCGCTAACCATTCAGCCCAAACTGTTGTTTTGGTAAAACAATACACCATAATGTTTAACGAAGAGTCGGCAAAAGCATCGAAATAAACTAATAAGGTTTGACTGGTATCGATATTCGCATCTTGTTGCAACATTGTGCGGATATCGTCGACAATCGCCCCAATTTTGTCTGAATCTTCGTAACGTAAACCAATTTCAGTTTTGATGCGCCGGTTAGTCATGCGCCCTGGGTTTTCCACACTAATAGAAGAAAAAACCGAGTTGGGAATATAGAGTGGACGGTGGTCAAACGTAATAATTTTGGTGATCCGCCAGCCGATTTCAACTACCGTCCCTTCGATATTTCGATCCGGTGAACTGACCCAATCACCAATGTTGAAGGGCCGATCAAAATAGAGCATTAACCCAGAGAAAAAGTTACTCAAGATATCTTTACCGGCCATACCAATAGCAATACCGCCAATCCCACCAAATGCCATCAAACCAGAAAGGCTCATCCCAAAATGTTCACCAAACAGTAGCACCATAATGACAAATATCGCGGTTTTAAATACGCGGGCGACAATACGTGCCGAAGTGGGATCACTGCCTTTTTTAATCTGTGTTTTTTCTAGTCGGTTCGCTAGCTGGAACAGTTTTCGCATTAAAATCAATGCAATCAATGAGATGGTAATAAAATTAACCAGAGAAGTTGAAATAAAGGTTAAATCAAAATCCGTTGCTGCCATGTCTACATATTGGGCAATAACAATCACCACGCCACACAGCACAAGAGTTTGAACCACATGGATCAAAATACTTTTGCGCTTATGTTTATGTTTACGTCGTTTATGTACAATCTCAAAAGCTAAATAGATTGCGAGAAAAACCGCAATTAAAGTCATGCCAATCGCATATTTTTCAAGTAATGCTTCTATCATTTCTAACCGCCCTAAAATTTACCTGATAGATCTTATTTTTATTTGTTTTACTGTGTACTATTTCTCATTATCTTGTTATTAAGATAACAATTATAAAGATAATTTTCCCAATAATTATCAGTTACTTTTTAGATTATCCAATAATGAATAACAACCTATTTTCCCCAAATGAGAAAGAAATAAATAATGTCCATGCGCTTAGGCCATACCAACAGTATAACTACTTTGTCGGTAAAATTGCTGACTGGGAGCAAGTGTGGAGCCTCGGTGATGGGGAAAACCTCGTTACCGCATGGAATGATGAAAAATGTCTTTTTCTGCCCCTATGGCCTGCCAAAGCGTATGTTGAATTGTGTTTAACGGGTGAATGGGCGAATTTTACGCCAATGCTATTTACCCTTGAACACCTGATGACAGAAATTTTGCCTGATATGCATGAAGCAAATATTAAGGTTGCTTTGATGATGCAACCTGATGGAAAAAAAACATTAGTTTATGATGCGGTGGTGCTTCTCGCCGATTTAGCAGAAGAATGCCAACAATACGAGTAAAAGGCAGCAATGTGCTGCCTTTCTGAGGCAAAAAACTACTTTTCAACACCAGTAGTCACAGTAAATTCACGAGTTTGCCCCGCCTCTAACCAAATCAGTGTTTGGTTATTTTTCGCGGCTAAAAAGCCTTCTGGACGACAAGTTGCAGGGAGTACAAATGCGCCAACTTTTTGGTCACCATTGTACAAAATCCAACGAGTTGCATAATTTAGCTGGTTAGATTTAAAACGCGTTACAAACGTATCTCCTGCGGGTGAAATCATCCTAAACTCAGGCGTTGCGGTATATTGGCTAAGATCATCCATAAAAAACACAATTTCAGGGTCACACATTTGTGGCTGATTAAGCTGATTTAATGAGACTTTGCCAGATTTCAACGCTTCATTAAATGCCAGCCATTTTTCAGTTGGCTGTACATGCCCTGGTATTGATTCACGCAATTTAATCGCTTTGTCAGGAATATTTTGTGTTAGCGTTGCATTCTCCACGTAAGCATAATTCATATGGCACATATATTGGAGAGGCATAGGAACCGATGCTAAATTGGTGACTGACATATGAATATCAAATAATGCACTGCCCGCATTTAATTGCACTGACGGTGTCGCACGATAATGGTGACCAAAACCCATCACATACTCATATTCGCCGACAACTTTCAAACTTTCGCCTGTCAGTTCCAGCCAAGCGCTATCCATTGATGCACAAGGCATTTCCCCATGTAATGGGTGAGAATCTTCTGGAGAAGGGCAACCATTGCTGATTAAACCTGAATGGAATGCAAAGCAACCGTAGGTTTCAACTACTGTTGGAACTGATTTTGGCGCTGAAAACATATTTTCCATTTTCAGATTTTGGCCACAAAATTCCGCATCCCAAATCATTTGCCCTAAAAAAGGTAAAATCGTTAAATACCCTTGCTGATTTTCAATTCGTAACCCTTCCACGCCTGTTTGGTAACGAAATGCCGTGGCAGTAAATTGGTCATTTTTTAAAATAAGCGTCGGGTTTTCCGTAAATAAGCTTTTGTGAAGAGGTATCAATGTATTCATTTTCATACTCACGGTTTAATGAGATAAATGGAATTGGGCAGCTTACACTACCCAATTTGAGGAACTATTTCGTGGCTTGTTTCGCTTTAAAGCGACGTTCACCCACAAAGTAAATACCGACATACACGAAGCACAGCATGGAAACAAGGAATGAAAGTTGTAATGAGTGCAACATGTCTGCGACATAGCCTTGAACCGCAGGGACAACTGCAGCACCGACAATCGCCATCACAATAACCGCCCCGGCCATTTCAGTATGTTCATTATCAACAGTATCCAAAGTGCCTGCATAAATAGTTGCCCAGCAAGGTCCAAACAGAATACTGACCATCACCGCTGCATAGACCGCTGTAAAACTCGGAATAAATGCAACATAAATTAGGAACAGCGCACCAATCACCGAGTAGATAATTAAGACTTTTTCTGCATTAAAGCGGGTCATTAAAATATTGGCAACAAACTTACCAATAAAGAAACAAGCGAAGCTATACACCATGAAATTCGAGGCATCACGTTCGTTAATATCCCCCATTTCTAATGCGAGACGAATAGTAAATGACCATACTGCCACTTGCATTCCGACATATAAAAACTGGGCAATAATTCCTTTTCTAAAGCGACTATTTTTCGCTAAATATTTTAAGGTTTCTAATGCAGTAGGACGCTTATGATCTTGCGTTTCTGCCACTTTACATTTAGGAAACTTAGTAATAAGGAATAAGATCATTACCACAACCAATACCATAATCATATAACGATAAGGTTCTAGGGTATTTTCCAACATGGCTAAACGGAATTCATGGATTTGCTCCGCATTCATTCCCGCCATTTGGTTTTGTAAGCTATCCCCTTCGGAAAATACCAGATACTTGCCCAGTAAGATCCCGCCTGCGGCACCAATTGGGTAGAAGGTTTGGCTAATATTTAAACGCAATGTGGCGTATTGTTTAGGACCTATCATTGAACTATAGGTATTCGCGGCGGTTTCGAGAAAGCTTAAACCTATCGCAATGGCGAAAATAGCCGCCAAGAACATGGTATAGGTCGCCATATGAGATGCAGGGAAGAACATACTGCAACCCGCGATATACAGGATCAGCCCCACCATAATGGCATATTTATAACTGGTTTTTTTGATCACTAACGACGCCGGAATGGCGATTAAGAAATAACCACCATAGAATGCGCTTTGTACTAAAGCCGAGGCGAAGTTACTGAGTTCAAAGACACTTTTAAACTGTGTGATTAAAATATCATTTAATGCTGCGGCACATCCCCATAATGGGAACAGGCACGATAGTAGGATAAATTGGAATAGAGGTGTCTTACTCAGGTAGCCATCCGGTAACTGAGTGATGTTCTTAATGTTCATAGTAACCCTTATATTTTTATAATTTATACCCGATGAGTGGCTATGTGGCTCTGATGACCACTTAATTATTCAAAGGGTATATAGCTACGTTGGACTATTATTATTTAGCTATTCATTAGCGGTGTTGATTTGCACAAATTCATTAAATTGTTCAACACTTGGATAAGAAGATTGAGTTCCTTTCCCTGTCACACTGAAAGCCGAAAATAGAACGGCTTTCTTCAGTGCTTCTTCAATATTCCCCGTATGGACATAGTAATGCGAGAAGCAGCCGATAAAGGCATCCCCTGCACCACTGGTGTCAATCGCATTTACTTTAATTGCGGGTATATATAACTCGCTGTCGCGAGTCATCCATAACGCCCCTTTTTCCCCTAATGTTACGATGACGTTTTTTAACCCTTTATCCAATAAAGACTGTGCAGCACGACGAATGTTATTCATCGTGTCGACTGGCATATTGGTTAAAATTTCAAGTTCCGTTTCATTAGGGACAAAGAAATCACATCGGCAGGCAAAATCGAGATCTAGCGTACGTTGTGCAGGGGCTGGATTCAGTAACACTGGGATCCCATGCTTATTACCAAATGAAATCGCGTGATAAACCGTTTCAAGCTGGACTTCTAATTGCAGAACGATCAATTTACATTTTTTCAGATCTTCCGCTGCACGATCGATATCTTCAGGTGATAAAAATTTATTCGCCCCTTTGACGATCAAAATACTATTTGATGAATTTTGATTAACAAAAATAGGTGCGACGCCACTTGAGGTACAAGGTACTTTTTCCACATAGCGAGTGTTAATACCGTAAGACTCAAGATTACGGATCGTATTATCTGCAAAAATATCATCCCCCACTTTGGTTAACATGATCACTTTTGAATTTAACTTAGCAGCAGCAACCGCTTGGTTCGCACCTTTACCACCGCAACCAATTTTGAAAGCTGGCGCTTCTAACGTTTCGCCTTCTTTTGGCATTTGATCGATGTAAGTGATCAAATCAACCATGTTTGAACCAATAACTGCTATATCCATAATGTCCCTCGTGTTAAATAAATCACATAATGATATGATATTAACATTATCATGTTGCAAAAATATCATTTGTGATTAGGATCTCGAATAACGAATGATCAAGTGTTATATCTACCACATTTCCTCATTCTTTGTTGTCTATCCCACATTTATATAGGAAAGTTGAAAATGCAAGACTTAGCAAAATATATTGATCACACTTTACTTGCTGCTAATGCCACTGTTAGTGATATTAAAACATTATGTGCCGAAGCGGCAGAACACCATTTTGCATCGGTGTGCGTAAACACAGGTTATGTTCCTTTAGCCAGCGAGCTTTTAAAAAACAGCGACGTTAAAGTTTGCTGTGTGGTAGGCTTTCCATTAGGCGCTTGCTTAACGGAAGCGAAAGCGTTTGAAGCAGCAGAAGCTGTGCGCCGTGGAGCCGATGAGGTGGATATGGTTATCAACATTGGCATGCTCAAAAGTGGCGACTTAGACTTTGTTCGCAAAGACATTGAAGCCGTATTTGCTGCCTGTGGTAAAGCAACATTAAAAGTTATTTTAGAAAATTGCCTGTTAACTGATGAAGAAATTACTCAAGTTTGTGAAATTTGCCGCACAATTAAAGTCGGTTTTGTGAAAACTTCAACAGGTTTCAGTACAATGGGCGCAACAGAACACCACGTGGCACTGATGCGTAAAGTGGTTGGCGATGAAGTCGGTGTAAAAGCCTCCGGTGGTGTGCGTGACCGTGAAACCGCAATTAAAATGATTGAAGCGGGTGCAAACCGTGTCGGTGCAAGTGCAAGCGTTGCCATTGTCACAGGCAATAACACCAAACCAAGTGACTATTAAGTGATGGGGCGCGGTCTAACCGCGCCAATTTTGTGTATTGAAAAAGGATTGTAGGGTGATAGAAACTAAACAAAAAGAACGCCTTCGCCGTTTAAGTGAATGTTTAAAACGCTCAGGACGCATTCATCTTAAAGAAGCTGCTAGAATACTCGAAGTTTCAGAGATGACTATTCGTCGAGACCTGAGCGCAGATGCGGAAGGCCCCATCCCCATGTCACTCCTCGGTGGCTACATAGTTTCTGTTACTCAACCTGCTAATTCACTGACCCAAGAACCACAAGCCGACATTTTCACCCCCGATCAAACGGAAGAATTATATATCCCAAACCTTGCCGCTAGCATGGTGACAGAAGATGATGTGATCTTCTTTGATAATGGCATTGAAATGGCCACCTTGATTTCACTCATCCCAGAAGAAATTAATTTCACCGGTATTTGTTACTCACATAACGTTTTCCTCGCCCTTAGCCAGAAAAAAAATGCCACTGCGCTATTATGTGGCGGGGAATATCGCCCTAAAAGTGATTCTTTTTACAACCCATCACTCCCTTCATTACTTGACTCAATCAACCCGAAAAAAGCCTTTATTTCAGCAGCTGGTGTGCATGGGAATTTTGGCGTAACTTGCTATAATCTCGATGATTTATCCATGAAGAAAAAAGCGATGGAAAAATCTATCCGTAAGATTTTACTCGCCCCTTATAACCTGTTTGATGAAGTCGCGACCGCCAATATGGGGGAATTATCACAATTTGATGTGATAGTCACAAATAGGCAACTTTCTGATGAATATGAGACATATTGTCGTAATGGCTTTGTGAAAGTAATTTATTAAAATCATCAATAGATTAAGCGGACAATATCTTGCCCGCTTACATTAGATCTTCACTGTCAAATAGTCTTCTGCGATTTCACTCGCGGGGAACACAGCTTGGCATTCCGCAAGTAACTTTGGAATATCCTCACTCGTATAGCGACCACTCAAGTGAGTGGCAATAAACCGTTTAACGCCTGCCGCACGAGCTAACTCAGCCGCTTGTACTGTCGTCGAGTGCCCTCTTTCATTGGCTTTTTGTGCAAACTCCGCTGCTAAGGTCGTTTCATGGATCATCACATCGGCATTTCTCGCAAGTTCCAGCGCTTGCTCTGTCGGTTGCGTATCGCCAAAAATCGCAATAATCTTTCCGGGGATCGGTTCACCGAGGTAATCAGCTCCATTCACTGTTCGTCCATCATCAAGAACTATCGTTTCCCCCGCTTTAAGCGCTTGCATCCAAGGGCCACGAGGAATATTGTCATTAGCTAATTTCACTGCATCTAATGCGCCACGTTTCGGATGTTCTTCAATACGATAACCATAACACTCAACACGATGGTCAAGGGCATAGGCCGTCACAATCAGTTCTCCATCGTCAAATAATTGGCCAGCTTCGATTTCCACTATCTCCAGTGGATATGTCATATAAGACACGCTCACGGTGAGTACCGTTTCAATATATTGTTTTAACCCTTTCGGCCCATAAACAATCAATGGGTCTGTTGCTCCCCCCATTGAGCGGCTGCATAACAACCCGGGTAAACCAAAAATATGGTCTCCATGCAAATGAGTAATAAAAATTTTTTCAATTTTTGGTGTTTTAAATGGGCTATTTAAAATGCGATGCTGTGTCCCTTCACCACAATCAAATAACAAGTAGCTTTTACGGATACCGACTAAATTTAATATCATACTGGTGACATTACGCTCTTTTGTCGGCACGCCAGCACTAGTTCCTAGAAATGTTAATTCCATAATACCTCATCTAATCTTTTGTTTTTATTATGGTAAGATTTTTTCCAATTGAAAATTTCTTTATTTTATTCGTCTATTATTCAATATGTTCCAATTATAAATAAAAATCGGCTATTCCTAATTTCTTCCAATATACAAATCCCTTTTCTGTATTAGTCCAATTAATTCCCAAGTGTTTTTTACACCGCATATTCCACAATACTAAAAGTGAATATCTAATCTAGGAATATATTTAATGCTTTGCTCTAAAAAGAAATTTCCGGCACCTTTGGCCTTATTGGTGGCGACCGGCTCATTAGCTATTATGTCAACATTGCCCAGCGATGCAAAAATGCTAACACCGGATGAACTCCCGCTTTTAGGGAGTCCTATCCCAAAACTAGAAAGTAACGATGGTGAACGTAACTTAGCGCAATACAGTAAAACAGCCGCAACATGGCTTGTAGAACAAAAAAATAGCCATGAAATCTCACAAATGGCGCAAAGTTATCTCAGTAATCAAGCAGCTAACGCCGCAATAGAGGAAATTACTCATTGGCTCTCAAAAGCGGGTAATGTGAAAGTCAGCCTGAATTTTGATAAGCAACTATCGCTTAAAAACAGTCATTTTGATTGGCTCATCCCTTGGTATCAACAAGCTAATATGTTGTTATATACCCAGCACAGTATTCACAATACAGATGGCCGGTTGCAAAGCAATAATGGGATTGGTTTGCGTCATTTCAACGAGCAGAGCACCGTGGGTGTCAATGCATTCTTTGATCATGACCTTTCACATTATCATTCCCGGTTAGGCGTTGGGGCTGAATACTGGCAAGATTACTTAAAACTCAGCGCGAATACCTATTTTCCCGTTTCGTCATGGCGCAGCTCATCTGAGCTAACTCGCACTTATGATGCGCGTCCTGCTCGTGGGTGGGATGTACAAGCACAAGGATGGCTACCGGATTACCCGCAACTGGGAGGTAGCCTTAAGTTTGAACAGTATGTCGGCCATAATGTGGCTTTAATGGGGAAAAATAAACTTCAAGAAGACCCTGCTGCCGCGACTATCGGTATGAATTGGACCCCTTTCACTCTTGTCACCTTTAGCGCCGATCACAAAATAAGTAGCGGATTACAAGATACCAGTGCCAAAGTGCAATTTAACTGGGTATTTGATAAGAATTTTATTGAGCAAATTGACCCTGCTAAAGTCGGTGAATCACGACGTGTTTCGGGTAACCGCCTTGATTTCGTCAATCGCAATAACAATATTGTTCTTGATTATCAAAAGAAAACTGAAATTCAATTGAAGCTCGTGGCAAAAATTCAAGGTAAAGCTGGACAAGAGCTACCGCTCGTACAATCGATGATAACCCAACACCCACTGAAAAAAATTGTCTGGAATGCACCTGAATTACTCGCTGCCGGTGGTGTTATTAGCTCATCGGGTCAAAATGCTACCGTAAAATTACCCACTTATAAAACGGCATCAACACCTTCAGAACGTGAGAAATTGAATCGTTATCGCTTAAGTGGTATTGCCTATGATATTCACGGTAATGCATCACCGACAAGTGAAACACTGATTGATGTGACCAGCACGAATACTGCAACGACTAGCCAAGCAAAAATACAAAGTTTGAGAGTCGTTCAAACAGCAGCATTGGCTGATGGTAAAACAGCCAATATGGTTTCAGCCTATATCACTGACTCAAAGGGTAACCCCATATCAGGAGAAACAGTCAATTTTAGTGCGACTCGTGGAAAAATTAGCGCTCAAGGGGTGACAAATCAAAAAGGAATTATTGAGATGCCACTCACCAGTATGACAAGTGGTATCAGTGAGATTACCGCTACCGTAAATGGCCACAGTGAAACCGTTGCTGTCTATTTTATTAGTGGAAGCTTGAAAAAAATTGAGATCTTAAATACTCAATCGACCTATGCAGGTAAAGAGACAGCTATTGTACTCAAGCTAATCGATGAAAATAACAATCCAGTTTCTGGCGCTGATGGGATCATCATGGTCAATATTGGCAATAAACAAGTTCCTGTCGAGATTGAAGAGAGTTCGGTTAATTTAGGTGAGTATAGCGGGTTACTTGCAGGCCAAATGTCCGGGGATTACACCATTAGCGCTTCTTTACATGGAAAAACGTCACCTCAGCATACGTTCACGGTGAATCCACCACTGACAATTAATGCGATTAACTCTGATGGCAGCGGCCCTCATGGCCAACTTGGCGTTATTGATAAAGTCGAAATCACAACAAGTACCACGAATAACGTGAAAATAGGCGATGACGTACTTATCACAGTCACACTCAGCGATGCCTTTGGTAACACACTTGAGGGGATAAACCCTAAAAATATCGACCTTGGTCGCTATAACACTAATATCCTTGGCTGGTATGAAGACAGTGATGGAGATTATTCTACCTACTTAACATTACCGGCCACTGGTAACCTTGACATTATAGCTTCAATCAATGGGCATCCAAGCCAGACAATAACTATTTTAGTCACGCCTTAAACACGTCCTTTAGCGTACTCCCTCCGGCTCGGAGGGAGTCTAAAAAAATAGGATTCATCAAGCAATAAACCTACCATTCCAAAAATGTCCACAGTAAAAATTTCGCTTCCTTTTAAGTCCAATAAATTCACAAGCACATCTTGCTATCAGCCCTGACAATTGTAACGTTAATATTGATATCAGGAATATGTCCGATGAATGCCCCTTCGTCAAAATTGAAACCCAAGCTACCGAACCGTTTGGTACTCTCTACGGCTATGTGCTCAATAGCTATTGTGCCTGTCGCACCAAGTTATGCCCAAATCCCTCATTTGGACGATTTGCCGACACTCGGTAGTCATGCCATTCAATTTGAAGAAAGCCAACCAGAAGATACTACTGAACGTTTTTTAGCAGAATATGGGCAAAATGCCGCAAATTTTGCTGCTACAGAAAAAAACAGCAAAAATTTGGCAGAGATGGCGCAAGACTATGCACGCCATAAAGCCGCAAATATCGCGACTGATGAAATAACACATTGGTTATCGAAAGCAGGTAATGCTAGATTCAATCTTAACCTTGATAAAAAATTATCAATTAAAAATACCCAATTAGATTGGTTAATACCTTGGTATGACCAACCAGATTTATTGCTATTTTCTCAGCACAGCATTCATCGCACTGATGGTCGGTTACAAACCAATACAGGTATTGGATTACGTCATTTCCAGCAAAATAGCATGGTCGGGGTGAATGCTTTTTTTGATCATGATTTATCCCATTACCATTCACGATTAGGGTTTGGTGTAGAATATGCACAAGATTACGCCAGAATGAGTGTGAACAGCTATTTGGGGCTATCGACTTGGCGAAGTGCATCCGAATTAGCTTATGATTATAACGCGCGCCCTGCTAACGGCTGGGATATTCAATTTGAAGGCTGGTTGCCCACTTATTCTAATTTAGGGGCGAGCCTAAAATTGGAGCAATATTATGGCGATGACGTGGCTTTATTTGGTAAAAATGAGCGCCAGAAAGACCCTATGGCGGCGACTGTCGGCATCAATTGGTCTCCATTCCCCCTCCTCGCGCTAAATGCAGAACATAAAATGGGCAGTAGTGGCGCAAATGAAACAAGTGCAAAAATTGCATTCAATTGGTTGTTAGGGAAAAGCTTAGCGCAACATCTTGATGCTTCAGCGATAGAAGCTACCCGCCATATTCCTAGCAACCGCTATGATTTCGTTAATCGTAATAACAATATTGTGTTGGAGTACCAAAAGAAAACCTTAATTTCATTATCATTACCGAAAGTTATTCAAGGAATAACAGGAGAAGAGCTCTCTATTATCCGCAACTTAACCACTAAATACCCTTTAGACAAAGTTGTTATAGAAGCGCCTGAATTGGTTGCAGCAGGAGGAGAAATCCACCTTAATGGCATAGAAAGTTCAGTCAAACTACCGTCATATAAAATTGCCAACGACACCATTAAAAATCAACAACTCAACCTTTACCGTTTAACCGTGACGGCTTATGACACCAACGGAAATGTTTCCCCGCAAGCGGAAACGTTAATTGAAGTGACTAACACAGGCACTCTCACCATCAGCCATGCAAATACCGCCAAAAGAAACAATGCCGTTGCTGATGGTAAAGATGCAAATACATTCGCCGTAGTAATTAAAGATGCTCTTGGCCACCCTGTACCCAATGCGAAAGTAAACTTTATATTACCTGCAGGTCTTAAATCTATTGATCAAAAAAATACAGGATACGATTCCCTACTAAATCACTTTATGTGGAAAGCCCAAGCGGCGAAATCCGTTTCTGAACAGCCGTATAGCATCGTTACCAATAGTAAAGGTGAAGCTTCTATTCAGTTCACCTCTTTTATATCAGGAAGTTATGCAATAAAAGCAAAGACTGAGCATGGTACAGAAATGAATGAGATGTATAACTTTAAACCTGATATTAACCAATCATTTATTGGTAGCATTGATATCATTCAAAACAATGTAATGGCAGACGGGATCAGTAAAAACAAAATTAAACTGCATATTGTGAATAACAGCCGACAAAGCATTGCTGGCGCGCTTGTTCATTTTGAAGCGCCAAATGGCATTATCTCACCAGCTAAGCTGACTGATGAACATGGCAATACGGAATTAGAAGTTAGTAGCTTAGTTGAAGGTTCTATAGATATCATTGCAACCCTAAATGGCGATAGTAGAACAATACAAGTTAACTTTCAAAGGAATGGATCTGCGATAAATATTCAGCCAAGCACAGGAACTCTTTTCAAATCCCCAATAAATGAGCAAAACAGTCCTACACGCACGCCGTTAAGTTTGCTAAGGCAGTTATTTCAAAAAATAGGATAATACTTTCCGTATAAAATAGACTGAATCTAGCTGCTCTTTCAGTGTTAAAATTTGCCCCTTAACAGGGGCATTTTTAGTTCAATTAATCTAGCTTATTGCTTTATTGAATCGTGACTAAATTTACTATCATACCCACCAAATATTGCACTTTAACAAACCTTTAAAAGCCATATTCTAATGTTAGTATTTTGTATTTTCATAAGCTAATCAATTGTTTTTATTCAAGTAAGATTTATTCTCAGCCGATAAAAAACACCTTTATATAGGCAAGGAGGTTATTTTTCAGCGTTATCAATAAAAGCCGCCCATACTACGATTTTCCACCTTGTAATTTTCGCTTCTGTTTAAGTCAAACTAATTCACAAGCTCTTACCTGTATAAGCATTCAACAATAGCCAAGTTAATAAAACTAGGAATAAATTGAATGAACTCCGCTACGTCAACTATAAAGCAAACACTGAGACATAAAATCTCAAATGGCTTTGTCCTCTTTATTGCAATATGGTCTTCGGCCATCATGCCGGTTATGCCAAGTTATGCAAAAATGCTAACACCTGATGACCTACCGACTCTGGGGAGTGACCCAGTACTAACCAATGATGATAAAACAGAGAAGCTTATTGCTGAATATAGCCAAAGCGCCGCGCGTTTTATCTCTGATAAGAAAAAAGCAGCAGATCTTGCAGATATGGCGCAGGACTTCGCTCGCAGTAAGGTCACAAACGCAGCAACAGATGAAATAAATCGTTGGTTATCTAAAACCGGTAATGCCAAATTCAGTGTTGACGTAGATAAAAAATTATCCATTAAAAATACCCAATTAGATTGGTTAGTGCCTTGGTATGACAGTACCGATTTATTATTGTTTACCCAACATAATATTCATCGCACTGATGGCAGGCTACAGACCAATAATGGTATTGGGGTTCGTCGCTTTACACCTAAGAGCATGATGGGCGTCAATGCCTTTTTTGATCATGACTTATCTCGCTACCACTCTCGCCTAGGTTTCGGAGCCGAGTACGCACAAGATTTCTTAAAACTAAGCGCCAATACCTATTTACGTGCATCAGAATGGCGTAGTGCTTCTGAATTAAATAATGACTACAATGCCCGCCCTGCTAATGGATGGGATTTACAGGCTGAGGGCTGGTTGCCTTCTTACCCCAATATTGGCGGAAATCTTAAATTTGAGCAGTATTTTGGCGACGATGTTGCTCTATTCGGTAAAGATAAGCGCCAAAAAGACCCACTCGCCACCACAATTGGGGTGAACTGGACCCCGTTCTCACTGGTAACTTTAAGCGCAGAACAAAAAATCAGTGGTGGATTAAGTGAAACTAATGCCAAATTAGAGTTCACTTGGGCACTGGGTAAGAGCCTCGCAGAGCAACTTGACCCTACTAAGGTTGGTGACTCTCGTCGCCTATTAGGTAGCCGCTATGATTTTGTTAATCGTAATAATAACATCATACTGGAATACCAAAAGAAAACGCTGATAACTCTATCACTACCTGCGATTATCCAAGGGAAAACTGGGGATGAGATACCTTTAATCAATACCCTCAATACCAAATATCCGTTAGACAAACTGACCATTCATGCCCCCGAATTTTTAATGGCGGGAGGAGAAATCATCCTTGATGGCGCTCTGACAAAGATCAAACTCCCTTCCTACAAAGTCGCTATGACTGAGCAGGAAAGGAAAAAAAACAACCTTTACCGATTCACGGTAACGGCATCTGATAGCAAGGGAAACATTACACCACAAGCCTCAACCTTCGTTGAAGTAACCAACTCAGGGGTACTATCGATTAAGCATAATGAGGTCATTAAAAAAGGAAACTCTCTCGCCAATGGACAAGATATCAATGTATTAACAGTTACTGCCAGAGATGTTTTAGGCAATATAGCACCGGATTCAACCGTAACCTTTACCTTACCGACTGAACTAAAGCTGGTCACACAAAAAGCCACATCTTCAAGTATGGCTTTCAAGAACCTGTATAAAAAAATGCAGGCCGCTAAATCAACGGATAAACAAAAATATAAAGTTGTCACCAATATAAAAGGAGAAGCTTCGGTTCAATTCACCTCTTTGACCATGGGTGAACACCGAGTTCAAGCCGTTGCAAATGGCGGCGTACCAATTGAAACCGCTTTTTTCTTTATTGCCGATACGCAACAAGCACATATTAATCATTTCAATGTTCTTAGTGATAATGCGGTTGCCGATGGAAAATCTAAAAATAAAATTCAATTCCATATCACCGACAACCACTCACACCCAATTCAAGGTGCCATGCTGCAACTTGATGCGATAAATGCCAATGCCACACAATTGAGCCCGACCGATGAACAAGGCAATACTGACGTTGAGGTAACAAGCCAAGTCGCAGGGCCTGTTAAAGTAACAGCAACACTGAATGAACAAAATGTAACGGTAGAAACGCATTTCGTGTTTGGCCAACTAGCCCATGTCACCATTTTAGATCTCTCACAAGCCGAGGCTGGTACAGACAGCAACATCAAAATTTCATTAACTGATACACATGGCAATGCCGTCTCGGGGGCTGATGGTACTGTCACGGTCAATATCGATGGTAAACCTACCCCAATAATAATTAGTGAAACCTTTCCGGGTAGCGGAGTTTATACAGGGAAATTACCAGGACAGCATAGCGGTACACCAAATATCACCGTCACTGTTGATGGGCAAACCTCTCCCCCTGAGACGCTGATTGTTGAGCAACCAAAAACCATTTCACCAAACAATACGAACGGTACAGGCCAAAAAGGGGAAAAAGGCGTTATTGATAATATCGTCACCACCCCAAACAAAACCCATGGTTTACAATCAGGGGATACTCTTAAGGTTACCGTAACCATCACCGATACCTTTGGTAATGGGCTATCAGGCTTAAATACCGATAATATCGATATCGGTAAACATAAAGGCGATATGCTGACATGGACGGACAATGGTGACGGCTCGTACACCACCACCTTTCCATTAACTGAAGTCGGCAATAATGACCTGACCGCCACCATCAATGGTACTACGAGTTCAAAAACTGACGTTCTCGTCAATAATGCCAGCGGAACTGTTCATATTGATAAAGTCAAAATCATCAAAACAGAAAAACCAGCGGCAGGTATAGATAGCACCATTACCCTCGAATTAACCGACAAACATGGCAACCCAGTGGTTGGTGAAACTGAAGTTACTGTCAATATAAATGATCAGCCACACACTTTGCCAGTAACAGAAATATCTCCGGGTATTTATGAAGCTATTATTGCTGGGCAACTCACGGGCAACCATGATATTTCCGCTATTGTTAACGGGAAAGAATCACCAAAAGAGTTGCTAATTGTTGAGCAGCCACAACCTGTTAAACCCCAAAATCCAAACGGTACAGGGCAAAAAGGTGAACAAGGCATTGTCGATAAAATCGAGATCAAAACAGGTAATACAGCCGGCCTGCAATCTGGTGATAAACTTGATATCACCGTCACAGTCACCGATGCCTTTAATAACGGCTTACCAGGCT
This sequence comes from Providencia sp. PROV223, assembly GCF_028479245.1. NCBI lineage: Bacteria > Pseudomonadati > Pseudomonadota > Gammaproteobacteria > Enterobacterales > Morganellaceae > Providencia > Providencia sp. PROV223. The sequence goes on along the minus strand of NZ_JAMPNG010000008.1, from coordinate 104,630 downwards.
TAAACACCAATAATATCGACATTGGTAAACATAAAGGCGATACATTGGCATGGGTTGACAACGGTGATGGCTCTTACACTACCACCTTGCCACTCACCGAAGTCGGTAATAATGACCTCACTGTTTCCATCAATGGCACTGCAAGTCCACAAAAACAAATTCAAGTTAGCAATGCTACAGGGAAAGATAAAGTCAGCAAAGTTGCCATTATCAAAACAGAGCAACCTGCTGCAGGCTCAAACAGCACACTGACCGTGCACTTGACCGATAGCAACGGCAACCCAGTAGTCGGTGAAACTGAAATTATCGTTAATATTGATAACAACCCACACACTTTGCCAGCGAAAGAAGGGAAACCAGGTGTCTATGAAGTCACGCTGCCAGCACTGCAAGCGGGCAAACATGATATCCATGCGAGTGTAAATAATACTGTATCAATCAAAGAAAGCTTACTAGTTGAGCAACCAAAACCGATTTCCCCGAACAACTCAAATGGAACCGGTCAACAGGGTGAGAAAGGCGTGATTGACAAAGTGGCTATCACACTTGGTCACACCCACCGTTTTGAATCCGATAATCCTCTTGAAATCACGGTAACAGTAACGGATGCCTTTGGTAACGGTTTGGCGGGTTTAAATACCGATAATATCGATATCGGTAAACACAAAGGGAATACCTTAAACTGGGTAGATAATGGCGATGGCTCTTACACCACCACGTTGACCTTAACCGACGTTGGTAGCAATGACTTAACTGCCTCCGTCAATGGTAGCCGCAGCCCACACACCGAAGTTCAGGTCAATAATGCCACAGGGGCATCCCATGTTGATAAAGTCAACATCATCAAAACAGAAAAACCGGCAGCAGGCACAAACAGTACCGTCACTATCGCGTTAACCGATAAACATGGCAACCCCGTGGTTGGCGCAACAGAAATTACCCTCAATATTGATGGGCAAACCCATAAACGTCCTGCCAAAGAAGGTAACCCCGGTATTTACGAAGTGACACTACCCGCACTACAAGCAGGAAATCACAACATTAGCGCGAGTGTGAATGGTAAGGGCTCAACTGATACAACTTTAGTGGTTACCCCACCAACGCCAATTAAACCCAATAACACAGGTAAGCCGGGAGAAAAAGGCGTGGTTAATAGTATTGCCATGACAACGGGCAATACCAACAACTTACAGTCTGGCGATCAACTTGAGATCACCGTCACCGTCACCGATGCCTTTAATAACGGTTTAACTGGGCTCAATACGAATACAATTACCCTTGGCGGATTTAACGGCAAGCCAGTCTGGACAGATAAAGGCAACGGTACTTACACGACCACTATCACATTAACTGAACTTGGCTCGAAAGATTTAATTGCGTCAATTAACAGCCATAAAACCTCCGTAAAACAAATTCAAATTAGCAACGCCGCAGGGAAAGATAAGGTCAGCAAAGTTGAAATAACCAAAATAGAAAAAGTGGATGCGGGTTCTCATAGCACCTTGACTGTCGCGTTAACGGATAAACATGCTAACCCTGTCGTCGGTGAAACGAATATCACCATTAAAATTGCAGGTAAAGAGCACATCCTTCAAACAAAAGAAGTCACTTCTGGAATTTATGAAATCACCCTTCCTGCGCAGCAACAAGGTCACTACGAAATTATCGCAGTGGTAAATAAGTTTGAATCCCAAAAGAAAGTCTTGGTTGTCGAAAAGCCTAAGCCTATTAAAGCGATAAACCTGAGTGGCAGCGGCCTGCTAGGAGAACGAGGCGTTATCAATAACATTACCATGACGACCAGTGATATCACTCATCTGCAATCGGGTGATAAGCTGAATATCACCGTGACCATAACTGATGCATTTAATAATCTATTAACCGCTATCGACCCTAGTAATATCATCTTGGATGGATATAAAGCAAGTTCGCTAAAATGGTTAGATAATCGTAATGGTACTTACACGACTTCGTTGCTATTAACACAAACAGGTTCTAATCATTTAGCGGCATCGATTAACGGTTATAAATCACAAGTCATCCCCATTACCGTGAGTAATTCGACTGATATCAACAAGGTGGCTAATGTCGAACTTGAACCAATTACGCCAAGTGAAGCGGGTGAAAAACAAACTATCACAGTGAAAGTTACTGATAGCTACCACCACCCTGTCACCGCGATTAACAGTATGATAATGGCAAATATCAATGGCCTGCCGACACCCATTGCTATAACGGAATCACTTACTCAAGAAGGGACTTACACAGGAATATTACTTGCACAAAATACGGGCAAATACACCGTTAATGTGACAACTAATAAAAAAACCGCATCAAAACCTTGGACCGTTAAAACGGCAAGGACGATCAGCGCTAACCAAAAAGATGGCAGTGGTACAGAAAATCAACGTGGTGTGGTTAAAACCGTTGCATTGGACTCGTCATCACCCAATGACCTAAAGTCAGGCCAATCATTACAATTAATCGTGTCAATTAAGGATGCCTTTGGTAACGCCCTTGAAGGGATCAGTAGCGCTAGTATTCAATTAACACATAAACAATCTAAGCAGAGTTCTGTTATTTGGACAGACCTACGGAACGGTGAATACACCGCTCTGTTGCCACTGACAAAAATTGACCAAGACTCGTTAACAGTGAAAGTGAACCAAATAACCACTTCCCCACTTAACATTAATGTTGGGAATGCCACTGCCGCGACACAAATCAAACAAGTTGAAATAAAAAGCATCACTAAACCTGCGGCTGGTGAAACAAGTACCATCACACTGGCACTCACTGATGCCAACAACCAACCTATTACAGGGATAGATAGTAACGCAGTTGTCTCTATCAATGGCGCTGAAGCGTTACTTAAGATCACTGAAACCACCACCAAAGGGATTTATACCGGTATCCTTTCAGGCCAAAAATCAGGATTTCAGAAAGTCATCGTCACTGTTGGTGGCGTTAAGTCCACAGAATCAACCTTATCCGTGAATGCTCCAATGCCTATTGCAGTTAACCATAGTGGTAAATCAGGTTCTCGCGGTGTCATTGAGCGCGCAACACTGACCATTTCACCAACCAAAGACTTCAAGTCAGGTGACCCGATTAAACTGACTCTGGCCTTAAAAGATACGTTTGATAACCCGCTCACAGGCGTTGACGGAAGTAACATTACACTCATTCATGGTCAAACAAGTCCTGTGGCTTGGGTGCCTCAACAAGATGGCACTTATACCTCTAATTTACTGTTAACAACACTGGGTAAAGACAGCTTAACGACCATCGTCAATAAAAAGGATAGCAACACGCTTCTGATCAATATCACTAAGCAATCAGACAGTACAGCGATCCACAAGGTTGAGATCCTCACTATTGTCCCTATTGCCGCTGGTGCGGAAAGTACCTTTACGGTTACATTAACCGATGCGCAAGGCAACTCGGTCGAAGGCGTCCAACACGTGGATGTCACCATTAATAATCAAAAACTGCCAAATATCGCAGTGACGCAACAAACCGATGGCAGTTATATCGGTACCTTACCGGGGCAACACGCTGGGAATTATGACGTAGTTATCACCGCCAATAAAATCTCATCCACGCCACAAACACTCACTGTGACGCAACCTGATACCGTCACCGCAAGCGCAAACGGCGGTGGCACAAACGGCCAGCGCGGTGTGGTCAGCCGTGTGGCACTCAGTACAACCCAAAACAGCAAGCTAACATCGGGTGACCTGTTGCAACTGACTGTCGAGCTCAAAGATCGCTTTAGCAATCCACTGAAAGGCGTCAGTAGTGCCAGCATTGCGCTACAGCACAACAACAAAAATGCTACCCTGACATGGACTGACCACAATAACGGCAGCTATACCGCCACATTGCCATCAAGCCAATTAGGCAACAATGACTTGAAAGCCACAGTGAACAGCCAAGAGAGCAACATGGTTAGTATTGATGTGGTCAGCCCGAATCAAGCGGCTCAAGTTCACCAACTGACGCTCGAACCGATTGCCCCATCAGCAGCAGGTTCAGAGCAAACCATCACCCTAAAAGCCGTGAATATCTATGGCCATGGTGTGGTCTTACTTAAAGATGAGATAAAACTCACCCTCAACGGAGCACTACTCCCCCTCACATTGACTGAAGATAGCAAAATAAAGGGCACTTATACCGCCAAATTACCCGCGCAAAAAACGGGCCGTTATGACGTTAACGTCGCGATTGGTCAAAAAACAGCAACACAAACATGGGTAGTTAAGGCTCCAACAACCATCAATGCGGATAAAACCGATGGTTCAGGCACGGAAGGTAACGCGGCTGTCGTGAAAACCGTCAAATTGCTGGCTTCTGCAGCGCAAGGCTACAAATCCGGTGAAGTTATTAAGCTAACACTCACTTTAACAGATGCGTTTAATAACACGCTTAGTGGCGTTGATGTTAAAAACATTAAGTTAACACATGGCCAAACAGGTAACGTGACTTGGACTGATAACAAAGATGGCACTTATACCGCAAGTTTACTGTTAGACACGCTTGGGACAGATACATTAATTTCCACGGTGAATAGCGTGAATAGCCTGCCAATTAGCATCATTGTTAAAAAAGCAGAAGGCAGTAACAGCGTTAAACAAGTCGAAATCATCAATATCGCACCAGCAGCAGCGGGTGCAGGCAGCGACTTTACTGTGGCCTTAACGGATAAAAATGGGCACCCAGTTACTGGCATCAAAAGTGTCGATGTTAAAATGGGTCAGCAACAACCTGTCAGCATTAACGTTACCCAACAAGCAGATGGTCTCTATACCGGTACCTTACCGGGGCAACTGAGTGGTTCACACCTAGTGATTGTCACGGTCAATAGCCAAGCATCAACGCCAAAACCACTACAAGTTGCAAAATCAGATACGGTAACCGCAGCGTCAAATGGTGGGGGAACAGCAGGAGCACGTGGTGTCGTCAATGATGTCACACTGGCTGTAACACCAGGCACTAACATCAAATCAGGCGATAACTTACAACTGACCGTGACCTTAAAGGATAAGTTTAGTAACCCACTTAAAGGCGTTACCAGCATCACTCTGCTACAAAATCAAGGTAGTACAGTGACATGGAGTGATAACAATAACGGCAACTATACCACAACATTACCAGTAAAAGTGTTGGGAAGTGGCACGCTAAAAGCCATCGTTAACCAGAAAGAGAGTTCAACCGTAAACATTACGGTGGAAAATACCAACCAAGTCAATCAAGTAGATAAGGTTATCATTGACCCTATCGCCCCGTCAGAAGCCGGGAAAGCGGGCAATCTTACCGTGAAAATTCAAGATACCCATCAACAAGGTGTGACTCAGATAGCTAATGACATTAAAGTCACTATCAACGATAAATTAGCAGACATTAAGTTCACTGAAACTAGCACCAAAGGCACTTACAACGCGACACTACCGGCAAGTAAAGCAGGCAGTTACACCGTTAAAGTCACGGCTAATAAACAGAAAAACCAACAAAGTTGGGTCGTTAAGGCTGCCACAACCATTAAAGCAACTCAAACTGATGGTTCAGGTAAAGCTGAGACGCAAGGCGTGGTGAAAACCGTCGAATTACAGGCGATTACAACTCAAGGTTACAAATCAGGAGAAACCGTTAAACTGACACTGACCTTAACAGATGCGTTTGATAATAAACTCACAGGCGTTGAAAGCACCAAAATTGCACTCACTCATGGTCAAACAAGTCCGGTGGCTTGGGTTGATGGCAACGATGGCACTTATACCGCGGATTTAGTGTTAAATAAACTAGGTAAAGACAGCTTAACGGCCATCGTCAATAAACAGAAAAGCCTCCCTGTTGAGATTACGGTTCATAACAATGAAGGGAAAAGCAAGGTCAATAATGTTGAAATTGTCCATGTTTTACCCGTAGCTGCAGGTTCTGACAGTACGATTGTCTTTTCCCTGACTGACTCAAATGGGCACCCGGTATCCAATATTACCAGCCTGTCCGTTACCGTCGATCAGCAACAACCAATTTCCATGCAAGTTGCTCAAGTCCCTACGGGCAAATACGTTGGGACATTACCCGGACAGCAAAGTGGCTCACACAATATGGTTGCATCTATCCCAACTCAAAATGTCACTTCAATCGAAAAATTATTTGATGTTAGCAAACCAGTGCCAATTGCTGCTGTTGCTAGGGATGGGAGTGGTAAGAAAGGCCAATACAAAGTCGTTAATGAAGTATTGCTGAATGTAGCGCCAACCAGTAAACATAAAGCTGGCGAGAAAGTTACACTCATCGTCACGTTGAAAGATGCCTTTGGTAATGGGCTAAAAGAGGTTTCTAGCAACAGTATTGTGACTGCTCACCAGCAATCAGGACCTGTCATATGGAAAGACCATGCGGATGGCACTTATACCGCCGACTTATTATTGCGTAAATTAGGCTCTGATACGTTAAAGGTTACTGTCAATAACACTATCCAATCACAGGTTATTAATGTTGAGGCGCCACAGGGGCAATCTGCTGTTAGCAATGTGGAATTAAAGGCAACGAACAAAACTCTTATGGTGGGAGAGTTAGTTGAACTGCAATTAACATTAACTGATATCCATGGTAATGGTGTTGAAAAAGTACAAGCCAACGATATTCAATTAGAACATAACCATACGCTTGTTCCTAAACTGGCTTGGTTAGAGAAAGGGGCCGGTATTTACACCACCACACTCCCATTACATCAGCAAGGGAAAAACACCTTTGTCAGTCGCGTTAACCACCAAGCAAATGCCCCACTGGTGATTAATGTCAGCGCATTAACTGACCCAACACAAGTGAAAACTGTTGAGCTCAAAGCCAGCACCAATCAACTGACCGTAGGAAGCCAAACGGAACTGACACTTCAATTAACCGACCAATGGGGTAATGGTGTTGAAGGGGTCACGGCGAAAGATATCACCATAAATGATGCGCATATTAAGAAAAACCTCACAGGTTTAAATTGGCTATCAAAAGGGAATGGAACCTATACTGCGTCAACAACGGTCGCAATTGCAGGAATTCACCCCCTAAAAGCAACTGTTAACCTAATACAAAGTAAAAAGGTATTGATTAACGCCCAGCCATCGACTAACCAAAGCCAGATCAATAAGGTTCAGCTAACAACAAACTTGAGCACCATAACGGCAGGCGATAACGTTACGTTATCTTTAAAAGTCACTGATAGAGATAACAACCCAGTTATTCACCTCAATAATAATACGATCACACTCACTGACAGTAATAATAAAATATCCGCTGTCTGGGATGAAGATAACCATGGCTTAGGTATCTATACCACCACCATCATGCTCAGTGACGTTAAAATGCATACTCTCAGTGCGGGTATTGGTAAATTTACAGATACAACCACTGTCACGGTCAATTCACCAACTGGTAAAGATGCTGTAAAAACAATCACTATCTCACCGATATCCGACAGTGACGCAGGACAACCATCATCATTATCCATTAGTTTAACTGACCAATATGGCAACCCAGTTAAAAATATTAGCAGTAGCGATATCAAAATGAAAATTGATGATAAAGAGCAAAATATTATATTTATGGAAAAAAACAACATAGATAGATATATCGCTCAGCTCCCTGCGGCTAAAGCGAGTAACTATAAAATCAGTATCGGCGTCAACGGCAAGTCAAAAACGGTGTATTGGAACGTCAAAGCACCAAAAGAAATTTTGATTAACTCTTATGATAAAGATGGTTTGCGTGGCTCATTAGACACCATGTCTATCACCCACAACGCAAAAAATAATACAGTAAATTCAGGCGATAAAATCACCCTAAAAGTCGGACTAAAAGATAAGTTTGGTAACAAACTGACTGGAGCATCGTCAAACTTGAAATTATTGACAGACTTGCAATCGACCTCCGTATGGAAAGAACTTAAAGATGGTTTTTACTCTCAAGAACTCACTATGAACAAGCTACGCAAGCAATCTATTCAAGTGGTGGCAGATAAGCTACTCAGCGATAAACTTGAGCTAACCGTTGCCCCTGCCCAAGGGGTGAATAACGTAAATAAAACCATGCTTGAAACCGATGTAGGAACCCTTGAAGCTGGTAAAGAAGTGACGTTAACATTAGCCCTAACCGACAAGGTCGATAATGGTGTTATTGATATCAATGTTAACGATATTCAGATCACCAAAAATGATAATCCAATTAACGTAAAATGGGCTAACCCACAAGATGGCGTCTATACCACGAAACAGCTGTTAGACACTGTAGGCAATTACCAGTTTAAAGCCATGGTCAATAATCAGCCAAGCCGTATTCAAACGGTAGAAGCAACCTATCCAAGTGGAAAAAGTGTGGTGAAATCCGCAAAAATAACCACAAACCTCAATACCTTTGATGCAGGTAAAAAAGTTGAATTAACGTTAGAACTGAAAGACCAATACGAAAATTTGGTTACTGGCGTCAATGGGGCAGATATTTCGTTAACCGATAATAATAGCGCAGAAATTATTGATAGCCACAGTATTGCTTGGAATGAGGTATCGACAGGCGTGTATAAAGCCACCTTACCATTAACCAAAGTCGGTAAACACACATTAACCGCGACGGTGAATAAACAAGATGCCAATACTAAGGAAGTCACGGTGAAAGCCTTGAAAGGGGCTAGCAATGTTAATGAGATTAAATCAACTCCTGCAGTAACTTCAATGAGTGCAGGTGAGAGCACTAAATTAACCCTCACCATGCTTGATAAATATGGCAATGAAGTGGCAGATGTTGCCCCGAAAGACATGAAGCTCGAAAATAGCGATAATACTATTATCACGAAAGCATCGTGGGTGAAAACATCATCACATGATGGCGTTTATACCGCTAACATCACCTTAGAGAAAGTTAAACAACACACTTTATCGGTTGAGGTAAATAAACAGGTACAAAATGTCAAAATTGATGTGAAGCCACTAGAAGGTGCCAAAAATGTCGCGAGCGTTGAATTAAATATACAAGACACTACAGTAGCAGGAGATACCGTTAGGTTGGTACTTAAGTTACAAGATAAGTATGGTAACAAAGTCATTAATGTCAGTTCAAAAGACATGACTTTAATTAATAATCAACAGTCTTATCCAAATTTGAACTGGAAAGAAGGAACGCAAGGGGACTATTCAACAGATATTCAATTTAACATAGCTGGCACTAAAGCACTAACTGCAACTATAGCAAATACAAGCAAGACTACTGGGCAAAAAAATATCCAAATTGAGGCTGGTTCCCCGATTTTTGACAAAGGGAAAAGTAGTTTTTCTGTTGATAACGATTCAGTTGAAGGTAATGGCTCTGAAATATCAACAATCACCTTAAAACTCTTCAATAAAAATGGGATCCCTATTTCAGGTAATAGCCCAGCGATCACCTCAGATAAAGGGAAGCTAAACGATTCTATTATGCGGGAAACAATAGCCGGTGTGTATATTGCCACTATATCCAACTCAGCTGCAGAGGAAGTAACGATATCTCTTGATTCCGGTTCAATTAGCTATGCAGGTACCCAGAAGTCTGTGCATATCCATTTTTATCATTTTAAAGAGCTCACCTCTTCCATCACATATGGTATGGAACGTGAGTACATCAACCTCATTAATCTGGTGAAAGAGCCTAAACAATATGTATGGGCTATAAATTATCCAAACAGTCAAAGTGCTCCATATCAACTTGACCTTTATCAAGAGAAATTAATATTAGCCAATAAACCCGAATCGTCCCAAAAGACTCTAATATTAACGGCTATACCGAAACCTGGCAGTCAAGACCACAATGCTATACGCTTTACGATGACATTAACGAAATGGTTCAAAGCTTCGTGGCAAAACTCTAGCATCTCCTGTTTCACTGGTAATTACATTGCAGGTTCGGAAGAGGACATAAAAATCCTATTTAAACAATGGGGCAAGTTAAAACAATTTTCTTATCCACTCTTCGGGGCGTTTAGAGCAGGGTGGAAGGGGATTATTTATGATGCATATAATGGTACAGAGATCCATCACTCTGACCAATCAAAAATAGGAGCGTACTTTGATCTCTGTGCTATAGATATCTAACCCCATCCCCGCTTCGGCGGGGATTTTTCTTTCTACGATTTAGCAATATAGCGTCCCTCAATACCCGCCTTCACCCCTTCCCAATCCAACTCAAACTTAGCTAAATATTTTCTCAACCTATCTGCATCATTGGGCTGTTTTTTGTGTTGCCGTGATACCGCAAACAGCTCACGACCTGCCTCGGAAAGGGAAGATGAACGGCGGCAAACTTCAAGTACTGTTGCCAGTTGCTGCTTATCGAATAAATCAATTTCACCAATTTGCTTTGGAAATGTATTGGTTGATTTTGGCTGCCATTGAGACTGCAAACGACCAATTTCTTCCTCGGCAACCGCTTTAGTGATGCGCCCGCGTTCGGCAAAAGTGGCCATTCGGCTAATAGAGGCACCCAATTCCCGGAAATTGCCGCGCCACTCGGCTTTCGGGGAGCAAGCAAACTTCACATACAGGCTGCGTGCTTCGCTATCAAAGCGGATTTGGCTTTGCTGATCTTGGCAAAATTTGGCTAATTCATAATCGATATTCGGTTCAATATCTTCACGACGTTCTTTTAACCCCGGTAAGGCAAAGGTCCACATATTGATACGAGCGTATAAGTCTTCACGAAATTTACCTTCTTCTACTTGCTCGGCAAGGTTACGATGCGTGCCCGCAATCAGTTGGAAATCACTGTGGATTTCATTGTCAGAACCAAAAGGAAAAAAACGTTTCTCTTCAATGGCTTTGAGTAACATAGCTTGTTCATCAAGACCAAGTTCCGCAATTTCATCTAAAAATAAAATGCCGCCATCGGCTTCTTTTAACAAACCGCCTCGTGCATTTAGTGCCCCAGTAAACGCCCCTTTGACATGGCCAAAAAGCGTTTCTCAGTTAGCGACCAAAAAATGGCGACTGCCCATGTTGAGTGCCGAAAAGACAGTGATGTGATTGACGAAATACCGATGGCCTACAAAGACATCGACGCGGTAATGGCAGCACAATCATCACTGGTAGAAATTGTTCATACCCTACGCCAAGTGGTATGTGTTAAGGGTTAACGATAAAACGTTACAGGAGAAAAAGCATGGAAACTGACCATGAAAGTGTATCCGTGCTAATGAGAGAACGGATAGAGAAAACACTCAAAGAAATAGAAGAAACTCATCACGTTAAAATACTGTTTGCATGTGAATCCGTGTTAGAAAATCATTAACAGGTATTTTTCAAAAAAAATAGACCATCAGAAATTTTTTGATGGTCTTTTTTCAAAGGCAATGTCAAACACAAAAGAAAAACAGGTTTATCGCCAGTTCGGGTTTTTAATAATGGAATATTTACCCGCACCTAAAAATGCCAATGCAATACCACTCAAGAAGAAATACACTAGGCTTTCGATGGCCCATGCACCGGTTTTATCCAATACAAATGTTTTATCTAGCCCAATCATTAACCATGCAACTACCATGGTGAAAGCTACTAATAAAGCTGATGGACGAGTTAAAATCCCTAAAATAATGAAAATAGGCGCAACCACTTCACCTAGAATTGTTCCATAAGCAATAAATTCAGGTAAACCATAAGAAGCCAGCAGCGCTTTAATACCACTCGCACCAGTCATTAATTTGCTCATACCATGAAACAACATGAGCCCACCAACAGAAAGACGCAATAACAACCTGCCAGCATCTTCATGGGACAACAAACGATTTAATAAATTGACCACTTTATACCCCCTATGGATATCCAAAACATCATTAAGTAGTATGGCTTAAAAATGCATTATGGCTTAGAAAGATAAAGTAAGAATCATTTTAATTTGCATTTCTTATAACTAAATCAATTTTCATTTAATTAAAATTTGTTAACCTTTCACCTATTCAAATATTACGTTTAATTAACCATTTAAAAATCAAAAATATTGAATAATATTACAAGCACGACCTGACAGTCACCAGAGCTAATTCAGTTAATGCATTATAGAATGGGCTATAGCTTGTTCGATTTAATTGCTGAGAAAATTGTGGTAACCAACTTCCCAAATGGTCATTCAACAATTCTTTTAATGCGGCTTCCCTGACTTGTGAAGCCAAAACTGCCGCTTGAAATAACATTAAACCAACATGGTCAGAGGGCTCTGGATAACGAGTCTGTATTTTTAAACGCTCCCGTTTTAAAAACTCACTCAATGCCACCGTGGAAGAACCTTGCAAAACACCCTCTGGGTCAAGGTAAACCGAGCCCCATGGCGGGGCGGGTAATGCTTCAGGTCCAATAAACAAATCCGTCCACTGAGTATGCAGTGCCGCAATCTCAATATTTAGCGATGCCGAAATCCGTTCGCTAAGCGAAGTACTGATTTTACAAGGCCACTGAGATGTGAAGTCATTTAACTTGAAAAAGCTTATTGCATAATGGCTTGCATCATCATTGGGTGAAAATAAATAGCACGTGCCTAAAATATTAAACGCAGCTGCATAGTGTGAAAAATGGATCATAAAAAAGATAATTTCCTAAGCAATACGCTGTTATCTATATGTGGATCGTGTAAAAACAGTAACGCAGCATAAACTCAGCAACCATCGCCGCTGTACAACCAACCACTAAATATCCTTTACTGCTCGAAGTCATAACCCCATTCGCCGTTTGTCGTATATGACGAAACAACCCATATCCCAATACCATCACCGCCAATATTCCAACTACCCAACTCGTGATACGCAGTGACCAAATCCCTTGGTAAGCATGGATAGAGTCGATAGGAAATGTAATGGATTCATTATTATAGCTAGTGTGAACCAAGTAACTTTCATAGGCAGGCTGATAAGCTAAACGAACCAGTAAGCTAACCCCAATCACCGCCCATAACATCCATAACCCACGAGTTGATATCTGAGTCTCTACGGCTCCGATGTTAAAACGCAATAACAAATTGATTAATAAATAATACCCAGCAGCTCCCGCAGTAAACATGGTGCCGTAGAACATCAAATACGTATTATCATTCATCCACGTTAACATTGATGTATAACGATAGATTGAAGCCATGGCATACACATCGCATAGCCCTGCAATAATGGCCAAGCCAAGTAGCAAATATGACAATTCCTTTTTGAGCCATAACCATAGGAAAGTCAGCCCGAGAAAAGCAAAATAGGTAGCGGTGAATACCACTTCACGGCTTAACCACGATGAAAAAATATTCAGCAGTGAGTTAGGCGCATTTAAAGGAACCCCTAAGTGGGTGATTGAGGACAATAAACCGATACCCGCAAATACGCAGGAGACAAATACATACCACAGCAAAAACTGTGCGTGCGTTTTGCCCGTTAAATTCGCCGATAATTTGTTTGCAAAAAGCGCTAACATCACACTCAACCCAATGGATGTTTGCATTAAAAATGTGAATAATAACAGTGGCCATTCATTCATTTGGCTTCTCCTTGTGAGTCTTGTGTACGACCCGCCCCAAGATGTGGATGGATCACTAAATTTGGGTGGGTAATCGATGAGTCTGGTAATCCTCGGACATCCGCTAGCTCCCCATAACGTTGTCGTAATTCATCAATTGGGCCAAATTGAATGGCTCCTAGTGGGCAAGTGGCGACGCAGACGGGCTGCTCCCCTTTTAGTTGTAAATCAATACAAAAATCACATTTCGACATTTGCTTGGTTTCAGGGTTCATTTGCGGTGCACCATACGGGCAAGACCACGCACAGGTTCCACAGCCCACACACTTATCTGTGTTGACCATCACAATGCCATCCCTTTCACGCTTGTGCATGGCTGTCGTCGGGCAATTTTTCACGCACATAGGGTCGGCACAGTGGTTGCATGAAATGGACAACGTATAGGCAAAGACGTTATTCACCAGCCCCCCTGTGCCGTTTTCGATAAACTCACCACCAGCAACTTCATATACACGACGATATTTGCGACCCACGTCGAGGTTATTTTTATCTTTGCACGCCACTTGGCAGGCTTTACAACCGGAACAACGCGCAGAATCAATATAAAAGCCAAGCTGTTTGTCACTAATCGCGGGATAAACCTGAAATTTACTCATGCTTTGCTTACCTCCACCAATAAGGTTTGATGGGCATTTCCATGTGCCATTGCTGTACTGCGGGAAGATGTTAAAACGTTCGCACAACCGCCTTGGTCAATGCCATTTTCATCAGGTTGCCACCACGCTCCTGCCTGTAAAGCAACAACACCAGGCATAATGCGCTGGGTGATTTTGACCGATAGCATGGTGATACCGCGGTCATTATTCACTTTAACTCGCTCCCCATCCGTGATATTTCGTCTTTTGGCATCGATAGGATTGATCCATAACTCTTGGCGCTGTACTTCTTGTAACCACGGGTTAGCAAATTGCGTTGAATTGGCACGATTACGACCTTTCCAAGTGATTAATTGCAATGGATAGCGGGAAGCTAGTTCATCTTCCGGCCCCTCAATGGCAGGCACATAATGAGATAAAGCAGGGATGTCCACGTCATTACGCTCATAAAGGCGCTGAGAAAAAATTTCAATTTTTCCGGATGGTGTTTCAAACGGGTTATTCTCGATATCGTTAATATTTTTCTCGAAGGCGACATGCCCCACATGCGGTTTGTGTTTTAACAAATGGCGGCGCTTAACCAGCAGCTCATCAAAAGTTGGAATGCCATCTTCTGGGCGTTTTTGATGAGCATCATTGACTAAATACTCAATCCACTGTTTTTCTGTACGGCCTTCACTGAATTTTTCGCCAACACCGAGTTTTTCAGCCACGTCGCGTAACCATTCATAGTCACTACGGCGCTCAAATTCAGGCTCGACGACTTTTTCAGATAAAATAATATAATTACCCGTTCCCCATGTGCCACCCACATTCCAACGCTCTAAGAAACTGGTTTCAGGCAGTAAAATATCGGCATACTTGGCACTGGGAGTCATATATAAGTCACTGTAAACAATAAACTCAACTTTACTTTCATCTTCCAGAACTTTAGCGGCATGCAAAATATCGGGGTTCTGGTTGGTCATATAGTTACCCGCTAACGAAAAAATCATTTTGATTTCCGTATCGAGTTTTTCTGCGTTTTTTAAACCGTTATTGGGCGTTACCAAATCTTTATTTTCACAGGCCTGCACCCAATTGGTGATATTAATTTTCGCTTTCACAGGGTTGTCAAATAAGCTAGGACCCGCGAGAGTTTTACGGAGATCCGGCGTGACTGCCATGCCATAACCTGCTGCCCATCCCCCTTTTACACCCACATTACCCGTGATTGTTGCCAACAAGGTCGCGCCTCGGGCAGAACGTTCACCACAGATATGACGCTGAGGCCCCCAGCCTTGCATTAATACCGCTGGTTTGGTGTTGGCATATTCACGCGCCAATTGACGTATGGTATCGGCGGGTACTTTGGTAATGGGTTCCGCCCATTCTGGAGTTTTCACTATTCCATCTTTTTTCCCCATCAAATACGCCATCAATGACTCATTTTCGGGTATGCCTTCGGGCATCTGGTGCTCATCAAAACCAACAGTGAATTTATCGATAAAGGTTTGATCATGCAGGCCCTCACTGATGATCACATACATCATGGCATCCATCATCGCATTGTCTGTAGTCGGTAAAATAGGGATCCACTGATCCGCTAATGACGATGCGGTATCTGAATAACGCGGATCGACAACAATGAATTTAGTGCCATTTTTCTTCATTTTTTGAAAATAATGATTCGTATGACCAAAAATGGTTTCGTTAGGATTATGCCCCCACAGAATCACCAATGGCGTATCTTCGAGCGTGTCTAAGGTGCTACCACTGGCTGATGTGCCATAGGTATAAGGTGTGACCGCCATGGTATTGCCGTTACTCACTGAATGGTAATTCTCCAGAAAGCCCCCCGTGATATTAAATAGACGGCGTAGCATATTCGCACCAGAGAAAATGCCTCCAGTCACTCCAGTACTGAGGCTAACAAAGCGTGATGCAGGGCCATATTGCTCGTTGATACGCTGCATATTGTCGGCAATCAATGTCGTCGCTTCTTCCCAGCTAATTCGCTCGAAGCGCCCTTCTCCACGTTTGCCCACTCGTTTCATTGGGTATTTCAGTCGATTTGGGTGATAAACAAATTTCCGATAGCTGCGGCCGCGCACGCAAGCACGCATGATGGGCATTTCTTCATCTAAATCAGCATCTGGACGAGTGCTTATTCGTGTTACTACCCCTTCTTTAACGTGTGCTCGAATATCACATTTGCCACCACAATCAAAACTACTACAGGTGGAGACCACTCTCTCACCTTCATCTTGCAGCGTTGTCGTTGGGATGATATTCGGGTTTTCTGGTGTCGATGCGACCGTGTTTGTGGCAATAAAGGGGACAGCCATGAGCGCAGAGCTGCCTTGAATAAACCGACGACGGGTTAAGGGTTTAATCAGACTCTTGCTATCTGCCCGATCGTGATAATTTTCCATGATAACTCTACCTCTGGCATACATTAGGTTGCCGCGCTAGAGTAATCATTTCCCGGTTTGCCAACTTTCGAAAAGCCGCCAAACACATTGGAATTTCAGCCAACCATATAAAACATGTGGTTATGTCAATAAAAATTGCCTATATTCAGAAGATAGATAATAATTTTTGAATCTCAGCCAAGATAAATTCCTATGCGAAATATTCCTCTAAAAACTGTCGATGCCACTCCACGTGATGTGTTAGCTATCGGTACTGATTACCTACCAAACGTGTTACTCGATTCTCACGTCCACCGCCGTGCCCAGTTTTTATATGGCGCAACAGGATTGATTGAAGTCAGTACTGCAGATGGTGAATGGGTCATCCCGCCTGATAGCGGGGTTTGGATCCCCTGTAATACCCCTCATGAAACCCGCATGTTGAATGTCAGTACACGTAGTTTATACATTGAGCCCAAAGCGGCTCCACGTAGAGGAAATAAGTGCGAAGTGCTCAGAGTTTCACCTTTACTACGTCAGTTACTGCTCGAAGCCGTTGATACCCCGATTGAATATGATTTAAATGGCCGTGATGGGGTTATGTACCAGTTGATTTTGCATGAAATTGCACAAGCAGAGCCCCTGCCTTTCTACGCCCCCATCCCACGAGATGAACATTTAGCCCAGTTGTGCAGGGAATTCCTAAAAGCCCCACAAATCACCTCATTACCACAGGAATGGGCCGCTAAATTACATAAAAGTGAGCGTTCATTTAGCCGTTTTTTTGGCGCTCAAACAGGGCTCTCTTTCTCTGACTGGCGGCAACAAGCTTGCTTATTAAGTGCAATTACCCACATTTCTGCGGGTAAATCCATTACCGAGGTTGCATTCGATTTAGGCTACAGCAGTGTTGGGTCTTTTTCGACCATGTTTAAAAAATGGTTAGGCCAAAGCCCATCCAGTTTTATTCAGAAAATTGGTGGATGATATCTAACCATTCAAAAACCCAATTTAGTCAAATGTGGCGATTAACCATGCAGACCCTTGATAGCTTCCTGCGTCTGCATTAGCTCCTTGAATACGACTACGTATCTGAATCGTACGCTCTGACTGAATTCCCACACGAATGTCTGTGCCTGCCGCCCCAGTTTGCTCATCCACAATTTCTAACTGACTGTAAATCGTTTTATTTGAAGCATCTTTCATCGGCAACCGCTTTTGCGGGTCGCTATCGGTGGCATAGTCTAACCGCAATCTTACCTTCGTTAAGGTTGCAAATTTGCATGTATACCTGATGCTTTCACTCACCAAGCTATCATAATGAATACGACTTAATTGGCCATGCCGTAAATTGACCGTGCTAGCCTATCCAGAGCTCGTTTGCGTGGAACACATCGCTTTTACATTTAACTGAGGTAACGAGGCGGTACTAATACTAAATTTACTCTCTTCGCCATTTTCTTCGCGTACCGTCACATCCAATACACCACGGATGCCGCTATCGAGTGTTTGAATGCGAAATGGCTCTGGAGGAACGGCTGTTTCAGAAATAATACATTCTTGACTGCGAACAATCACAATTGCATTAGTGTTTGCCATACCAATAATTTCAGGTGCATACCCCCGCTAATTTAGGCGGTAGCATGCGGTCATCACTTTCTAAAGAAAAACCAGTATATTGCCAAGATTCAAAAATATCCGAATAAAGATAATTTTCTCCCACGGTAAAAATTGAAGCGCTATCTTTCAATGAAGTAAATGCATAAAGACGAGTAAAATCAAAGTTGTGTTTCTCTTGAGGGGAATCCCCCGTTGCTTCTGATAAGATGTACTGTAATCCCCTCGTAAGCGCCAAGCTCCCCAAATTGCTTACTTGCAAAACATGAAATACATAAGGTACATCAGATGACTGTGCCAATGATCTTAACCATTGCCGTTGCAATGGTGTATTAGCAGGAAAATCCATCACAATATTATTTCCCGCCTGTATCAATTGCTTGATATGACCTTCTAATACTTGCTTCACTAAAGCACTTTTCTCAATATAGTAAACTAATTCAGTAAGTTCATTAGGATAAAGTGCAGCAAGCCACTCATCTTCACAAAGCAAAATAGTCCGAGGCTAGTTAGCCAGTCGTTTCGCTAATATCGATTTCCCTGAAGCGATTTTCCCACAAAGAAAATGCAAACGAGGTTGATTTTCTAATAATGATGATGCTTCTACTAAAGTCATAAATCGTTCCTTACTGAAGTGTTAACCAGATAAGAACAAAAAACCCGCCTTATCTGGCGGGTTTAGGATGTCGCATATCCCCACCACTAAGTGATGGTAATAATAATGTTTAAGCTAACGACACCCTGTGACATATAAATTTCCCAAATGGAATTATAACCAACCTATCAGTGGTCAATACAAATTGTCAAACTTAGTTGAATTATGGGCATAAATAAAAGGCCTGAATAAAATTCAGGCCTTTTATTTCACTAATTAATGTTTACCATTTTTATGATGATTAAGTGTTTCTTCTTTTAAATCAAGTTCATCACGTAAACGGTGATACACCCTTTCATTGATATTTTTACTTTTACGCATTTGATATAACGCGTCCCGTTTTGCTTTTAATGCTGACTTGGACATCTCGCGTTCCATATCAATCATCTTATGTAAATCATACACATCTGACTCAGTTTCATCTGAGTTATCGAGTCGTCTACCATAAATTTCTAACAATTGTGCCCCAACCTCAGTACGCATGGCAATTTCATCCATATCATCCGATGGGTGGTTCATCAATTCACGTAAATGTGCCATTGCGGCTTCATTTAAGGCTAAACGCGCTCGAATTTCGTCATTATCATAAGGTAAGTCTTGTACCAGTCCTTTAGTTAAAATAGGCAGTGCAATACTGGCAATCAGTAATGAACATAAAATCACCCCCATTGCTAAGAAAATAGCCACGTCACGATTCGGAAATAATGAACCATCTGGCATCAATAAAGGTAATGTTAAAATACCCGCTAACGTAATCGCTCCACGCACTCCCGCTGTCGCCATCACTGCCATCATACGAATATGCATAACATCGGCTTCTTTACCACGACGGCGTTTATGGAAGACCGTTAGAGTCATCGAGATCCACACCCAGCTAAACCGTAAAACCGCCAAGGCCACAGTAATGATTGCCACATAAACAAATAGCATCCAAGGATGGCTTGCACCCGCGGCCTCTGCTACAGCAGGCATATTTGTCCACATACCGGGTAACTGCTCGCCTAACAAGATGAAAATCATCCCGTTCAACGCAGTTTGTACAGTATCCCACACCGCTTTACTTTGCATACGTGTTGCTGCTTGCATACGCCCTGCAATTTTTTCATAGTGCATGGCAATACCGGCAACCACTGCGGCTAAAATACCGGAAACATGTAAATGTTCAGCTAATAAGTAAGCCGTAAATGGCATCAATAAACTGATCATAATTTGAATAGCAGGTTCTTCCCCAGTGCGCTTAACTAGCAATTGGTTTAACCAGCCAATTGCCCAAGCCACCAGCAAACCAATTAAAATTCCGCCAAAAGCCACTAATACAAACTGCCCCGCCGCTGAAGCAAGGGAAAATGTGCCTGTTAGCGCAGCGACCACCGCAAAACTGAAACACACCAGACCCGTTGCATCATTCAGCAATGACTCCCCTTCTAGAATATGCGCCATTCGCGATGGTAATGGGGAATTGACGGTCATTGCAGACACCGAAACAGGGTCTGTTGGCGACAAAATAGCAGCCAAGGCAAAAGCAACAGCTAAAGAAATGGCCGGAATTAACCAATGTATAAAGAACCCCATACCAATAACCGTAACCACCACTAAACCTATGGCTAACGACATGATTGGTTTAATTTCTTGAAATAAGGCTTCTTTAGGAATACGCCAGCCATCAAGAAACAATAAAGGTGGAATAAATAAAAACAGAAATAAATGAGGTTCAAATTCAACCGTAAAACCGTATAAAGACAAGCCAGCCCCCAGTGCTATCTGTATTAGGGGTAATGGAATAATATCTTTGAGCAGTCGTGAAACAAAAACGCTCACAACAACGGCTAATAAAAAAACGAGTACAAGTGTCACTACTGACATTGATTGCTCCATGTTTAGCTAATCATTAAATACCAGTTATGCAGTAAATAGATAAATTGAATCAATGTAAAGTGGCAATTAATCATCTGATACAAAAACAATAAATTTAAGAAATAGCCTATCTATCATTAAGTTACAAAAATACTATCTACTTGAGTTGTCAATAAAAAATTTATTTATCAATTTGGTAAATAACGATTAAAACTCCATCTCAACAATAAGTTATGCCTTACCGTTAAAAATAGAATTAAACCATCATTACTTAATGATATATCTAGATAAATAGCCACGTTAAACAGTGGCCATCCAAATAATGAAAAGTGCGGGTTTTAATAAAAGAGCTTATGGACGTTCTAAAATACGGGCACCAGGACCTTTCCGACCAAGGACATCATCAGGGTTACGCAGTGGGCAATCACTCAGTGATAAACAACCACACCCAATACAATTATCCAATTCATTACGTAAACGCGTCAATTGCCGAATACGCTTATCTAAAGATTTACGCCATTGTGTCGACATCTCCTTCCATTGTTCTGAAGTTAGCGCACTATTTGCAGGGAAACGTCCTAATGCCTCTTGAATTTCATGTAATGGGATCCCTGTACTTTGTGCGACTTTAATAATGGCAATATAACGCAGTACAACAGAGTGAAATCGTCGCTGATTCCCTTGAGTTCGAGTACTTTGAATGAGTCCCTTTGATTCATAAAAATGGACTGTAGAAACAGGTACTCCCGAGCGTTTTGCCACTTCGCCCACCGTTAGTGCCCGTGTAAAATCAATTTTTTTCCCCTCGCTTTTCTGAGGTTTTATCGTTTTTGTGTCTTTGTCCGCCATTTTATCTCACCTTTGCTTGACCTCAACTTAACTTAAGGTTTTATAGTGCCACCCTGCTAGTTTGTCAATTGAGGTTACTTTTTAAAAGGGGATAGGTTTATGCCATCGGTGATTACCAAAATGTTAGAAAGCAATAGCTTATGGATTATTGCTCGCTTACTCATCTTGGTTTTATTTATTTCATCTGGTTTAGCCAAAGTTTTTGATTATGAAAATAGTCTGGCCGAAATGCGTGCCGCGGGTCTTCACCCAGATTGGTTTTTCAACATTGCTTCTGCTGCTGTCATGTTAATTGGCTCAGTTCTTGTGCTATTTAACCGTCTTTTATGGCTTGGAACTGGCGCGCTAGCCGTGTTTTTGTTCCTCACAATTGTGGTTGTCCACACCTTTTGGAGCTACACGGGGGAACAAGCTCAAATTGCAATGTTTTGGGCAATTGAGCATATCGCTGTTATTGGGGGCTTAATTGCTATCGCCATTGCAGGGCATTTTCGAGGTCTTTATTTCGCGTTAAAAGCGCAGAAATAGAAGGAAAATTTAATGAATAAAAAAACAATAATGACACTTTGTTCCGTTTTAATCGCTGTTGGGGCGGGTAGCGCGATTTATTCGACCTATGCCCAAAACGAGGAAAACGAACAAGCAGCTTACCAATATCCACCAGTAAAAGTGGCATTGGCTCCTGTTAGCTTAGATACTGCGCCTCGTACCTTTTACGGTGTGGGTGAGTTAGAAGCTGGCAGCCAAGTGTTAGTCGCGGCAGAAACCAATGGCCGTATTACGAAAATTGCATTTGAATCTGGCCAACAAGTCAAAAAAGGCCAATTATTAGTGCAGCTCAATGATGCCGTTGAACAAGCGGATTTATCACGTTACCAAGCACAGTTGCGCAATGCGGCTCGCTTATACGAAAGAACCCGTTCATTATCTTCGCAACATTTAGTGGCAGAGGCTCAAGTGGATAGCACACGTGCTGAACGTGATATTGCCCAAGGCCTAATCCGTCAAACCCAAGCGTTAATTGCACAAAAAACGATCCGAGCGCCATTCGACGGAACGATAGGTATTCGCCAAGTCCATGAAGGACAATATTTAAACCCCGGCGAAGCCATTGCCAGCTTGGTGGATACCCAAACCTTAAAGCTCAATTTCTCTTTAGATGAACAAGCCTCACCGGAACTGCATCAAGGCCAAATTGTTGATATTACAGTTGATGCTTATCCCAATAAAACATTTCCAGCCCGTATTACTGCCATTGACCCACTCATTGGAAAATCACGCACTATCGCCCTGCAAGCCACACTGGAAAATAGTGATGGCACCCTAAAAGCAGGAATGTACGCCAACGTGAATGTGGTACGCCAAGCCAGTAATGAAGTCATTACGATCCCAGAAACCGCAGTCACTTATACCGCCTATGGCGATACTGTGTTTATTACGCAAGGTGAAGGCGATGCGATGACCGTTAAGCGAGTGTCCGTAAAAACGGGACAACGTTGGGATGGCAAAATTGAAATAGAACACGGCTTAAGTGCTAACGATAAAGTCGTCACGTCTGGGCAATTACGCTTAAACGACGGCTCTGCGGTCACCCCTGTTGCCCAAGATACATTGTCTGAACCTGTCGCTAACACAGCTCAAGGTTCATAAGGAAGGCGTAATGAAATTTACTGATATTTTTGTTCGCCGACCTGTTCTGGCTCTCGTGGTCAGTGCTTTGATTGTGTTAATTGGTTTATTTGCGCTGAGTAAACTGCCTATTCGCCAATATCCACAACTTGAAAGCTCGACGATCACCATTACGACTCAATACCCGGGTGCATCTGCAAAATTGATGCAAGGCTTTGTGACACAACCTATTGCACAAGCTGTCTCTTCGGTGGAAGGGGTTGATTACCTTTCTTCATCATCAGTACAAGGTAGCAGCCTTGTCACCGTACGAATGGAACTTAACCGAGACTCCACTCAAGCCCTTGCGCAAGTAATGGCGAAGGTGAACCAAGTTCGTTATAAATTACCGAAAGAAGCTTATGACCCTGTGATTGAGCTTTCCTCTGGGGAATCCACTGCGGTTGCTTATATCGGTTTTTCCAGTACCAATCTATCCATTCCAGCCCTAACAGATTATATCTCTCGCGTCATTGAGCCAATGTACTCCTCAATTGATGGTGTCGCCAAAGTTCAAGTTTTTGGTGGGCAACAGTTGGCGATGCGTTTATGGCTTGATGCCGATAAATTAGCCGGCCGAGGTCTAACCGCTGCCGATGTTGCGCAAGCGGTTCGCCAAAACAACTACCAGGCGGCTCCCGGTAAAGTCAAAGGCGAGTTCGTTATTTCTAATGTTTATGTTAATACCGACCTCACTAATGTCGATGAGTTTCGTGATTTAGTGATCCGCAACGACGGCAATGGATTAGTACGTTTAAAAGATGTGGGAACCATTGAGCTAGGAGCCGCTTCCACAGAAACCAGTGGTTTAATGAATGGTGAGCCTGCGATTTACCTTGGTTTGTTTGCCACACCAACCGGTAACCCACTGGTAATCGTTGACGGTATGAATCAATTGATGCCTGACATCACCAAAACATTGCCGCCCGGTGTCAAAGTGGAAATGGCATTTGAAACTTCGCGCTTTATTAAAGCGTCTATTGACCAAGTTATTAGCACATTAATTGAAGCACTATTGATTGTTATCGTTGTTATTTACCTGTGTTTAGGTTCAATTCGCAGCGTAATCATCCCAATTTTAGCTATTCCGCTATCAATGTTAGGTGCAGCCGCACTGATGATGGCATTTGGGTTTAGTATTAACTTACTGACATTACTCGCCATGGTATTAGCGATTGGTCTGGTTGTCGATGATGCTATCGTGGTCGTCGAAAACGTCCATCGCCATATTGAAGAAGGGAAATCACCGGTTTTAGCGGCTTTAATTGGAGCTCGTGAAGTAGCAGGACCCGTTATCGCAATGACAATCACCTTGGCTGCAGTCTATGCGCCAATCGGGCTAATGTCAGGTTTAACAGGAGCTTTATTTAAAGAGTTCGCACTCACCTTGGCCGGTGCAGTTATTGTTTCCGGTATTGTGGCATTAACCCTTTCCCCTGTGATGAGCTCTTTTATGTTGAACTCAAAACAGAATGAAGGGCGTATGGCGCGTATAGCAGAAACCTTCTTTTCTACCTTAGCCCATTACTATACCATTGTATTGAATTTCTCTTTGAAAAACCGTTGGTTAACAGGTGTTATTGCCATTGGTGTCTTCATTAGCTTACCACTGCTTTATCAATCTGCCCCTCGTGAATTAGCTCCGGTGGAAGACCAATCCAGCGTATTAACGGCAATCAAATCTCCTCAACACGCTAACCTCGAGTATGTAGAACGCTTTTCGCGTAAGTTACATGATGTTTTCATGGAATTACCGGAAACGGAAAGTACTTGGATTATTAACGGGACTGATGGCCCTTCCGCCAGCTTTGGGGGAACCAACTTGACGTCATGGGAACAGCGTGATCGCGCTGCATCTGAGATCCAAGGGGACTTACAAGGACGCGTGGGTGATGTCGAGGGGAACAGTATTTTCGTTTTCCAATTACCCGCTTTACCAGGTTCAACGGGTGGCTTACCAATCCAAATGGTTCTCAGAAGCCCGCAGGATTATTCGGTACTCTACAAAACCATGGAAGAGCTCAAGCAACAAGCTCGTGAAAGCGGCCTATTTATGGTGGTAGATAGTGACCTTGACTACAACAACCCAGTGGTAGAAGTCCGTATTAACCGTTCAAAAGCGAATAGCTTAGGCATTCGCATGCAAGATATCGGCGAATCACTGACCTTATTAGTGGGTGAAAACTATATTAACCGCTTTGGGATGGATGGCCGCTCCTATGATGTGATCCCTCAAAGTATTCGTAGCCAACGCTTAACACCAGAAGCCCTTTCACGCCATTATGTGAAATCAGAAGCGGGAACTCTGATCCCACTGTCAACGGTGGTCGATATCAATACCCAAGTTGAGCCGAATAAACTCACGCAATTTAATCAGCAGAATGCGGCAATTTTCCAAGCAATACCCGCCCCGGGTGTCACGTTAGGCCAAGCCGTTGCCTATTTAGATGATATTGCCAATGAACTACCCGCCGGTTTTAGCCATGACTGGCAATCCGATTCGCGCCAATATAAACAAGAAGGTAACACCCTCGCCTTTGCCTTTATGGCGGCGCTCATCATTATTTACTTAGTCTTAGCGGCACAATATGAAAGTTTAGTCGACCCATTGATTATCTTGATTACTGTTCCTCTTTCAATTTGTGGTGCGTTAATTCCATTGGCATTTGGCTATGCGACATTAAATATTTACACCCAAATCGGCTTAGTCA
Source organism: Providencia sp. PROV223 (assembly GCF_028479245.1). Taxonomy (NCBI): domain Bacteria; kingdom Pseudomonadati; phylum Pseudomonadota; class Gammaproteobacteria; order Enterobacterales; family Morganellaceae; genus Providencia; species Providencia sp. PROV223. Next base: position 78,722 of record NZ_JAMPNG010000008.1, on the reverse strand, counting down.
CATTAATTGGCTTAATCAGTAAACACGGAATATTGATGGTTGAGTTTGCCAATGAATTACAAGCCAATGAAGGACTAGATAGACGACATGCCATTCTCAAAGCAGCACAAATTCGTTTACGCCCAATATTAATGACAACTGCGGCAATGGTGATTGGTTTAGTTCCGCTGCTATTCGCCACTGGAGCAGGAGCGAATAGTCGCTTTGGCTTAGGCTTAGTGATAGTCACCGGTATGTTAGTTGGCACATTGTTTACCCTGTTTGTTTTACCGACCATTTATACCTTACTAGCCCGTAATCACAGTGCAACCGCACTAACCCCAAGGCGCTATGAGCTTGCCGAAGCGAATCGCCTAATCAAAGAAACTGAGGAGACGTCCCAATGAGAAATACGTTAGCTAGCCGTCATCAACGTAACAACCGTACAGTCAACGAAGTGGAAGTGAATACGATGAGCAATAGCATGGCAATGCTATTAATTTATCATGGTCTCCCCGCAGGTCCGGAAAAAAACCATGCCACCTCGTACCCGAATACCTTAGGTAAGCCTACCCGCTAATGTAAATAGCCGCCAAACCATTTAGGTTTGGCGGCTATTATCAAACAACATGACAAAGTACTCTATTAGCCTTCGTAAAAAGCTAAAACAAGATTACCTTCCCGAATAATAATTGGATTGCCGGGTAATGCATCCAATAATTCACGCTGAGAACTTTCTACGACCACCGCCACATCTTTATAATGGTAGTTTTTTAATAAGTCAGGTAGCTGTTTTAAGCTATAAAACCGATTAGCGGCATCTGGGTATTTGAGCCCGTAGCCTAATTCCCCAGTTTGGTGAAGCATTGTAATATCACTACGTTTAAGTACCCATGCCAATGCGGTACCGAGCCCTACATTATTGGTTAACAATACAGATTTATCAGCTAATTGGTGATGATATTTCGCAATCACCTCTTGCGGAGTATTATTACTGGCAATACGAGATGGGATCACATGCCCTACCGTTAAGCTAATTGCCACCGTACACACTGCGGCTAAATACCAAAACCGTTGCTTGAAAGAGACCAAGGCAACCAATAACCAAAAAATAAAGGCTCCCGCAGCTAACCATAATTTTTCACTTTCATCGGCCTGAAACACATTCAGTTTAGGGTAATAAGCAGAAACAATAATTCCCCCAGCAATAGCGCCACCAATTAGTGTGTTAATCAATGCATTCAAGCGAATAGGCAGTGTTTTTCTCTCAGTGAGAATTTTTTCAATGTAGGCCGCCATAAGAATGGCAATAGGTGCAATACAAGGCAAAATGTAGGTCAGTAATTTTCCTTTAGTGATACTGAAAAACACAAATGGCGCAATAAACCACATCAGAAAATAAATATGTAACCCTTTTTGCTGCCATGCGTGGCGTAGTGCGCCAAAAAGGTACCCCAGCCAAGGTAATACCGCAGCGAGTAAAATAGGGATATAAAACCAAAATGGGGACTTATTTTGTGCATTATTCGCCATAAAACGTTGAATATGCTCAACCCAGAAGAAATAGTTCCAGAAATCAGGCTCACGGCTGGCAATCACAAAAGCCCAAGGTAAGCACACGACAAAAGCAGTAAATAGCGAAACAAAAGAGAAAACAAACACTTCTTTGAATTGCTTAAAGTAGATGGCAGTTACTGAACACACCAGTAAAGGCAGCACTAAAACAAGAAAGCCTTTTGTTAATACGCCTAACCCACAGGCTACCCCCATCATCATGAAGGCGAATAATTTATGAGAGAAGTATTTTGTCGTTAACCCCCATTGAAAAAAGAAAATCACCATAGTGATAAATGCTGTCACGATGGGGTCAAGAATATTGTAGGTGCCGATGGTAAAGACCATCAACATTGAAAGATAAATAAACACCGCGTTGAAAGCGAGACGTGAGTTTTTCCAAGCCATTTTGGCACTGAGATACACAAATAGCCCACTGACTAATGTACTAAATACTACGCCAAGGCGAACAGAAATGTTATTTTCACCAAATAACATTTGGAAAATAGCCCCTACCCAATAACCAAAAATAGGCTTCTCAAAATAACGAATATCTAAAAGTTCAGGAACGCTCCAGTTATAACTAATAATTAATTCCCGACTAATTTCTGCATACCGCAGCTCATCCGGTTGCCACAATAACCTACCGTTTAATGGTAAAAAATAGGTTACTAGGACAAAACCGAATAACAGGCACCATTTAAGGTAGGCAACTTTATTGTTTGCCATAATCATCTCATCTCAACCATTCTTGTTATTAATATTTAATAATTTTATTTAGTTCATTTGAAAAACACTTTCTTTTTATTTAGCTATTATCGTTATGGCAATTAAACCTCATTTAAACAAATCGAACGTTAGTTGGTAGAAAGGTCACTGTATATAAACAATCAATAAATGAATACTACAATTCATATACAAAAAGAGATAAGAATCAAATAATAAGACTGAGTGTTTAAAGAATAGTTCAGTATTTAAAAATAAGGTGAAAATTTAATTCGTTCTTAATATTAGTCATTAATACAAAAAAGTGTACGGCAGTTTATAAACAAAAACCGGTCAGGGTATTCACCATAACCGGTTATTATTCATACCAAGTAAAGCTATTTGGCCGCAGATAACGCTTGTTCAAGGTCGGCTAAAATATCATCGATATGTTCTATGCCAATTGATAAACGAATCATATCTCTGGAAACCCCGGCTCGTGCTAATTCTGCGTCATTGAGCTGGCGATGCGTCGTTGATGCAGGGTGGCAAGCTAGTGATTTAGCATCACCAATATTCACCAACCGCACAATCAGTTTCAAGGCATCAATAAAGCGAGCTCCTGCTTCTTGGCCACCTTTAATACCAAACGACATAATACTGGCAGGTTTACCGTTCATATATTTCTGTGCTAAATGATGTTCAGGGTTGCTCGGTAGCCCTGCATATTTCACCCATTCCACTTGAGGGTGATTTTCGAGGTAATTCGCAACTTTTAGTGCATTTTCAGTATGTCTATCCATTCTTAACGCGAGAGTTTCTAACCCTTGTAGAATTAAAAACGCATTAAATGGTGACAATGCAGCACCCGTTCCGCGCAGTGGGGCAACACGGCAACGCGCAATAAAGGCAGCGGCGCCAAAATGTTCAGTATAGCTTACACCATGATAAGCCACGTCAGGCTCTATCAATAATGAAAAACGGTCTGGATACTCTGCCCATGGGAATTTACCTGAATCAATAACCATTCCACCCAGTGATGTACCATGGCCGCCAATATACTTAGTCAATGAATGAACCACGATATCCGCCCCATGTTCAAATGGGCGACATAAATATGGGGTCGCTACGGTATTATCGACAATCAAAGGCACACCATGGCGATGTGCAACTTCAGCGAGTGCAGCAATATCCACAATAAAACCCGCTGGGTTTGAAATTGACTCACAGAATACGGCTCGAGTCTTGTTATCAATAAGCGCTTCAAGCGCTGCTAAATCATCGTGCTCTGCAAAACGGGTTTCAATTCCTAAGCGTGGCAAAGCGTGGGCAAGTAAATTGTATGTTCCGCCATATAATTTTGCCACGGAAACAATGTTGTCCCCAGCTTGTGCGACTGTTTGAATCGCATAAGTAATTGCCGCCATTCCAGAAGCAACAGCCAACCCTGCCACACCGCCTTCAAGGGCAGCAACACGCTGCTCTAGAACATCATTCGTTGGGTTCATAATTCGCGTGTAAATGTTACCCGCGACTTTTAAATCGAAGAGATCAGCACCGTGCTGAGTGTCATCAAAAGCATAAGAAGTCGTTTGGTAAATCGGTACGGCAACAGACTTGGTTGTAGGATCAGGAGAGTAACCCGCGTGAATCGATAATGTTTCTAATTTCATTCGTTATCCTTGTTACGACACACTGGAAAAAATGCAATTGCCAGAGGAGGTTCATAATTATGTTGTTATGATGCTGTGATAACTCTAGATATTACCTAAGACGTCATATCGAGCAACTAATTGAACTTGAAATTATTTCACATAGATAGATATGACAATGGTGATTATCACCCCTTCAGCTTAAAAATTAGTTATATCAATGTCTATCCTTATAACCTATTTCGTATTGATATAAAAAAAGCCACAACCCATACAGGTCATGGCTTTGTTTCTTATATAACTTTATTTATAACTACAAGAAAGCGCCATAAATAACAGAAGTAATAGATGCTAACCCACAAATAAAGGTGAAAACTTGTGCAGGTTTTGACGTGCTAAATTTCTTCATCGCAGGAACAATATTCATCGACACAACAGGCAGAATAAACAGAATAGCGGCAATCATTGGTGCCCCCATCGTTTCAATCATGCCTAAAATACTTGGGTTACGAATAGTCACAATCCACGTTGTAATCACAATAAACAGCATGGATGCCATTTCAATTTTCTTTACAGAAAAAGAAGAACGAGACTTGATTAACCCAACTAAACCTTCGTGAGCCCCTAAGAAGTGGCCAAAGTAACTCGATACAATCGCAGCAAAGGCAACAATCGGCCCTAAGTAGGACAAGATTGGCGATGGATTGATATTTGCGATATGTGATAACACACTGATATTTTGTTCTTTCGCAACAGCAAGTTCAGCTGGGCTTAATGATAGCACCACAGAGAAAACAAAAAACATCACAAAGCCAGTCAGCATTAATGCGGCCCCGCCAGTGATCATATCTGTTTTCACAATAGCATTATTGCCGAATTGTTGGCGCTGGTCTTTGGTGAATTGGCTGATGATTGGGCTATGGTTAAATGAAAATACGATAAGGGGGATCGCCATCCAAACAACCACTGGCATTGAACTCCAGTCTGGTGCCACCTCTAGCATTGACATATTCCATTCAGGAATTAAATACAATGATAAAGCTAATAAAATGAAGACCAAAGGGTAAACCATTAGAGACGTGAGCTTTAACATCAGGTCACGACCAAATACCACCCCAGCAGTCATTGCAGCAATCAGCACGCCAGACAATAACCATCGTGGTAGTGGATCTATCCCTAGTTGATTGACAAGAAACGAATCAACCGTATTTGTAATACCCACACCGTAAATCAATACGATAGGGTAAATAGCAAAAAAATAGGCAAAGGTAATAATATTTGCGCCTATTTTACCAAAATGCTCTTCGACCGTGTCGGTAATATCCGCATTTGGATTTTTTGAAGATAAAACAAAGCGAGCTAACCCTTTATGGGCCAGCCAAATCATTGGAGTGGCAATTATTGCCAATACGACTAATGGCCAAAACCCCCCGGCACCGGCTTTAATTGGCAGGAATAGAACACCTGCGCCAACAGCGGTTCCAAATAAAGAAAGTACCCAAGTAAAATCCTTATAGGTCCACTTACTGGCAGGTTTATCTACTGCGACTACTGCTTTTTCAATTGTGCTCATCTTGTGTTCTTCATCATTAACGTTATTAAAATAAGATGTGCAGATTTTGCATTAAATGAGCAGCAGTACCTAATTTAATTACGCTATTTTTTTCAACTTTTTGGTGTAGATCTCGTTAATAACGTAAAAAAAACAAATACCACGTAATTATTCTGTAAATAAATAATTTCGCAATTAATTAAAAGAGTAAATTTTAGATATAAAGTATTTAATTTTTAATTCGAGAAAGGGCTGAATGATTCATTCAGCCCTTTTTTTATCTGAGAAATTGAAGTTTTACAGATAGACAGGCACTAATATTTCTGTCGCAATCACGACCACAACCAATCCAACTAATACTGGGATTGACGTTCTTTTCACCACTTCGAACGGAGAGATTTTAGCCATACCAGACACGGCCACGACAACCCCTGATACAGGCGATAAAGTCCGACCTAAGTTAGAGGCTTGCAGCATTGGGATCACTAAGTAAGCCGGATTGACCCCCATTTGTTTTGCTAAGTGAGGAATTAGCTCAACGAATGCATAGAATGGTGCATTACCCGAACCCGTTGTCATCGCGGCTAACATCGTGATCACCACCAGTGCGATCATCATCACTATGGCACCAGAACCGAATGATTGAGCAAGGTCAATTAGCCCTTTAATAAAGCCAATGGTGCTTAAACCTTGTGCAAACACCCCTGCTGCCACTAATAACATCACGACCGTTGCAAATGCTTCTGCCATGCCTTTATAACAAACTTCTAAGCCACTATAGACGTGTTTAGCGCTGAAACTGCGAATGAATTCAATGACTGCTGCCAAAATAATACAGCCAACAATAATAGTAACAATATGCAATTCAGGCGCCCATTTGCCATCAAACACTAAAACACCAATAATCGGTGTGAAAGGTAAAATAGCGTAGAAAGCAGGTGCATGAGTTTTAATTTCATTAACATCTAACATTTCAGTTGTGACATTTTCTTTTCTGTCGAGATAACGCTGCCAGAAAAAGTGGGCGATTGACATTGCCACAATTGCCGCGATAGAAATCGGTAAGGTCGTTTTAAATGCAAAGTCGATTAATGGCATTTCGGCTGCTTTTGCCGCTAAAATAACATCACCAGACGTTGGCGCTAAAATAATTGCCGCTGGCGATGCACAGATTGCCGCTGCTGCACCACGACTGATCCCGACATTCACCATGACAGGGAATAGCGTCGCCATCAGTAATACTCCGAGGCCAGTTGCAGAGGAAACGGCTAGCGACATCAAACATGCCACAATATAAGCAGCAACCATCAACAAATAAGGTGAGTTGATCATTTTTAATGGCTTAGATGCGATTTTCACTACGACATCATTCGCCCCAATATGAGTCATATAAGATGCAAACCCACATAGCACCATGATCATCATCCCAAGGTCGCCACCACGGCTCATTAATAGGAATTTTATGTATTCCAAAATATCTGTTACACGCCACCCCGTCGTCGGAACAGAACCTGGTAAAATACTTTTTCCCATAATAGCGGTAATGATCAGAAGTAAAATACCCCCGGTCATTAACACTCCCGTTGCGGAATATCCTTTTATGATATAACGCCCAACTCCAATGGCGACAATAACGCCGATTAAGAGCTCAATCATTTATTTCTCCTGCCTGTCTTATTTTGTAATTATAAAAAAATTACTCTGCCTAATTATTAAGCAAAATTCACTGACAATGATCATGTCAGCAGATGATTTTTAATATAGAAATGCGTTAAAACACAAGAGAAATAAATAAAAAATCTATTTTAGCTACCCGTTTACAGCTGATAGCCCCAAATATTAATAAAGAATAGGAAAATCAGCTTTGTTTAGCTATGCAATGTTTTTCACATTAAAGAGGAAAATTGATTAACTAAATAACTCATAAATCATATCACCAAAAAAACCGCGATATTGCAGATAACGAATTTGCTTACTTTTTTCTTTAAAATCTTTAGGAATACTATCCCCAAACTTCTTACTGCGCACCCATGCAGCCTTTTCAAACCAATCTACATCTAAAGTAGCAAAATGCTTTTCCACAATCGTTTCAGGAAAACCTTTCTGCCGCATTTCTTGTTTTATCCGCAATGGGCCGTATCCCTTGCGCAGATAACCTTGCATTAATAGCCCTGCAACACGGTCATCATCAAGAAAATGTTGCTCACTTAACCGCTCAAGCACCAATTCAATTAAAGGCTCGTCAATAATGCCTTCATTTTTTTCATACATACGCCGTTTCATACGGGCAAATAGCTCAGCTTTACCGTAATCACGGCGGGAAAGCATAAATAAGGCATATTGGTAAAGCTCGGATTCATTCATGGCGTTAAACTTTCATCATTAAATTGGGCGCATTGCGCGCCCAGTCTAACATAAACCTTTGTACTCTACGTTGCATGTAGGCGACAAGCGAAGACAGACCGATGAGCATACATAAGTATGTGATTCGGCTGGCTAAGTGCAGTCAACACCCATGCAGCTTGAAGTATGACGAGTTAGTGAACTTGAGTACCACTTAGCAGTTTATATATCGTATCCGGAGTATAGCTGCCGTCTTGGAAATAAATTGTCCAGTCCGTAATATCATCACGTGTTAATGGATAAACTTCCCCTTCTTGCATATTTTGCACATAAAAAGGATGGTTTATTAAGCGCCCTTCAAATTGGTCACCATGCCAAGAAACAGGTTCAAACCACATATGTTCATGACCATCGAAATCTTCTTCCGCATCATGGTAGCCAATACCGCATTTCACTAAAAAGCGCCATTCAGAATCTTCAGCTTCCTCGTTTTTACCAAGGAATTTGGCAAAAAAGCCTTTCTTCTGAGCGACCTGTTTTGGCCCATAGTTATCTAACATATGGGTGAAATATTCCCAACGCAATTTAGCTTTACGCGACATATCTGCCGTTTCTTCATCGGTGCGCATAAACATCATGGCGTTTTGATCTTCAAAACCTTCAAAGAAACTTTCTAATACTGGGTTTTCTTGTGTCACACGGAACAGCATAGCGGATGGGTGTTGATGAGATTCATCTCTATCATGCCAATCCCCCATAAAACGTTCAGATGACACATCTCCAAACTCGAAGTTCATCTCTTCTAGTGGTTTTAAGTCATCAATTGGGGTTGATTTCCCTACATGCAGCAGCCCTTCTTCAAACGGTACTGCAACTAAATACTCATAGCCCGTTTGGGTTTGTCCAATAAAAATGGGCTCATTAAACACGATTTTCCCGTGAGTAATGCTGTTATTCACGAAGCTCCAAAACAGTTCGGGAATACCATAATAAGAAGCAATCGGGTGCGGTATAATAATTTCCGCTTCCGACAAACCACAACGTGCCAAACCGTGCGTGTGGAACCAATACATAGTCGGAGCACGCTCTTCTTCCGGCTTGTCTTCGTTATCTTCTTGGTCATAAATAGCATGAACAACATACAAAGAATCAATGCTTGGCATCAAATCATCAATGAGTTGGAAATTAAGCCACTCACGAGTAAACACTTTCCCTGCGGCAGAAATATCCAAGCCCAGTAATAGATCGGGCACCAAGATTTGAATAACCTTTAGCTGCTGCAGATAATTGACTAATGGTTGCCCTTGAAATAAGCACTCAACAATTACCGCTTGAGGGGCTGCACTTGCTTCTGCATACAACTCAGGGCTGATTGGGTCAGTGGCAAAATAAGGGTTGATGGTATATTCAGGGTCGCTATCCACTAAAGCGATATAAAAACGTAATTCTTCTTCATCTTTTTTACAGCTAAAGAAAAAACCGCCATCCTCTGGAATGTAATCTATCTCACCCTCGGTGAAATAAGTTTGTTCTTCTAAACGCTGCTCAAGTAATAAAGACGTCAGCTCAGAACCAGGAATAGCAACCATCATTGATGCTTCTTTCTCGCCCTCACCTGCTGCGGTATCAAGGTAGTGTTGTTTATTATTCATTTTTAGACCTATTAATAAGTGACTGTGGCGAGGATATCAGCTTATATTCGTTAAGAATATTGTGATTATTCTTAACAAACTGAGATTGTGATTTGATCCTTCGTATTGCAACTAAGTTAACAAATAATCATTATTCGACAATCAGTTATTCTACTTTTCATACGGTATTGACTGAGGCACAATAATGCTCTTTCTTTAATTTGCTTTATATTGATGAAGCAAAAAGTTCTATTTCAATAAAGGTAATTCAAATATGGCTGATTTAACCAAAGCACAAAAAGAATATGTCGATGATCTCGCAATGCAACGCGTTTTCGATATGAATAGCGATGAAGTGTTGGTCAACGCCTTAGAAGAAAAAATTCACCAAATGGAAGACCATTTGAAAGCCTATTTTCATGAGCGTGTTAAGTTTCATCAGCAAACTAAAAAATAGCCTTTTGCCTGCTCCGTGCCGGTATTGTTTATTATATCGGCACCTGCCCTATCCCTTTCATATAACCATTTTAAATGAATAATAAACGCGCATTTCTTTAGTTCAACTTATCAACAAAAAAGCATTAAGCGCCATCTAAAAATGAATTTCTAATGATAGAATTCTAATCATCACTGTACGACTAATAACAATTTATCTATTACACTTCTTTATTGTCCAAATATTGAGCCTATTTTATGAAACGCATTCAATTCAGTACTGCACTGATCCTTTCTTCTATTATGAGCATGTCTGTGAGCTTTGCCGATAGTGATCGTCCGTTATTTTCGGTCTCCGTGAGTGAGTCTGGAGTACCACAAAATAATAGCGAAGGCGGCATTACTCGTTCTTCTACCACAGAGTCACGAGTACTGCCGATTTGGGGCGATGAGGCCCGCGCTCGAGGGTATGATTTATCGGAACCTTTTGGGATCGGCTATGGATATATGAACCTACGTCAAGATATAAAAGTTGATAAAATAGCCTTTAAATCAGAAAAGGGCGTAAATATTCCTTTTGTTAAATTCGATTTAAATGATGATTTAATGATTAAAACAGGACATACACGCAGTAAGAATGAATCACATATGCTAAAACTCGATACTTGGGTCTTTCCATTTATGAACGTATATGGCGTTTATGGAAAAACCAAAGGTACATCAACCACAAATATTGATAGCGTAAAAGCTCGAGTCAAAATTTTTGGCAAAGAGAATATAATTGATATCGGTAAAAATCTGCCTTTTGAATTAGATTATAAAGGGAAAACGTATGGTGGAGGTGTTACCTTCGCTGGTGGGTATAACCAATTCTTTAGTACATTAGATTTTAACTATACCAGAACAAGCCTTGATATCTTAGACGGTGACATTACTGCTTTTGTTGTAACTCCTCGAGTTGGTTATGAATTTATCTTTGAACCTTTGATCCCTGGTCAAGGTAATACAAAACTACAAATTTGGACTGGTGCCATGTATCAAGATATTACCCAACGATTCAAAGGTGATATTAGTAAACTAGATTTACCGCCTGAATTGAGTGGGTTAATGGCATTAGCACCAGACGATGCAAAATTCGATGTTAAACAGCATCTTGCCCATAAATGGAATAATACTGTCGGTGCTCGGGTTGAACTCACTCGAAACTTTAATGTGTTAACCGAAATCGGTTTTAATAACCGGAATAGTTTTTATATTTCTGGGGAATTCCGTTTTTAATGTGGCATTCGGCAATTATTCAAAGGCTGGTCTTGCTCAGCCTTTTTATTATTTTTCCTGCTAAAGCTGATTTTCTTCCTGACCGCCAGCAAATCGATGGCTGGCTAAACGATCTCGGTGGGGAAAATAGCTTTGATGAAAGTAAAACTGTTGATTGGGGCATATTGCCAGGACCATTTTATACCCCCGAAATGGGCATTGGTATTGGCACCGCACTGGTTGGTTTATATCGAATAGATAAAGAAGATAAACAAACCCAGCCATCTTCTATTGGCTTAAGCGGTTTTGCGTCGTCGACCGGCGCATTTGGCTTAAATTTTACCAATTATAATTTTATTGATAACGACCAGTGGCGGTTATTTGTTTCCGGCACCATTAACAATATTCCCACTTATTATTGGGGTAAGGGATATTCTGCAGGGAAAAATGATCACAATAAAGAAAAGTACCATTCTCAAGAGTTCCAAATAACTCCAAGAGCCTTATACCAACTGACTGATTCTACTTATGTTGGGCTCGGTTGGAACTTCTCATCAATCAATGCCAGCGATCCTGATGATGGTGCGAAACAGTATTTCTCCAAGTCAATTGGGGGCCGTTCGGTGTTAAATTCAGGCATCAGTGCATATTACAGCTATGACACACGAGATTTTCTACCCAATGCCTATCATGGGCAAACTTTTGAGGCTGTTTATACTTATTTTACACCTAGCCTTGGTAGCGATACACGCTTCCAAACCACCCAATTACAATATGCCTATTACCATACCTTAGCCGAAGAGACTGTTATTGCATTCGACAATTATGCAAGGTTTTCAAGCGGAAATGTACCGTGGAACCAGCTATCATTACTCGGTAATGGCAACCGCATGCGCGGGTATTACGAAGGCCGTTATCGTGATAACAATATATTCACCAGCCAAATTGAACTTCGCCATAAACTCGATTGGCGCCATGGCGTTGTTGGTTGGTTAGGCACAGGAACCATGAGCGATAGTGCGTCCGACTTAGGTCAAGGGCATTGGTTGCCCACCGTAGGTGTTGGCTACCGTTTTGAATTTAAACCAAGAATGAATGTTCGCTTGGATTTAGGTGTCGGCCGCAACAGTACAGGAGTGTATTTTCAGGTTGGGGAGGCATTTTAATGTTCAAATGGGTTCTGGCAATGGGGATTGCGCTTTTATTAGCCGCCTGCCAAAGTCATGACAAACTGGAATTGCCTGCTATTGAGCCTGTAATTACCCCCTATACTTTTGAAGAGGCCTCACAAACTTGGCCGGTAGTTGCTTCCTTAGCTCCACCACAAGGTTTGCGCGCTTGCTGCGCTTTTGGCTACAACTTGCAAGCTGAACTGTGGGGATTACCTGTCCCGTTTTACACTATCGATAATATCGTTGAAGCAGATAGCCTCGGTGAACATCATTATAATGACAGCTTTTTAGGCGCCTCTGCTGCATTAATGGGGCTCAGTAATGAAAAAATAGGCTTACTCTATACGGATAAAAGCGGGTTTATTGATATTTCCCATGTCAGGGATACTGCAGATTATACTTTTTACTTGTTTAGCCAAATCTACCCACGCCTTGGTCAACAATGGTCGCTATCACTTAGTGAAGAGTTAGCGGATAGACAAATTCATTTCAGTGCATTTGAACCACCGCAATCTGCCAAACAACGTTATACCCTAAGCGCCTACTTAGCCGCAAAATTGGCGTTCCAGCTCGCCGTATGGCATGAAATTGCGCAGTGGTATGGTTATCAATCTGTACCAGGATTTTCCGAAGGGATTTCCGCATTTTCCCCTGAAGACCTGTACTCAAATTTACTTGGTTCCCGTCTTGCCTTAACTTTGATACTACAAGGCCGAGCAGACTCTTTAGCCACTTATTCTCAATCAATGGAAAATATTCTTCCACTGGCACTTCACCAGCTCGGTAGCAAAGATAGAAAAACCACGCGAAAAATATTTGATAGCGTTGATGGTTTATGGTGGAACAGTTACCGTAGAGTTCCGGAGAAATTTCTTGTTTTAACAAGAGATTACCAAACAAGTGACCAACGTTACCCTCTGATGCCTCCACAAATTATGCCGTCTGAAGGCTTATTTTTAACGTTGCCTGATCGCTACCTCAAATATGATTTGTCATTGCTCGCACAACTGCGTTTGCTCCCTACTGATGATATGAAACTGCTCCCCAAACCAACTTCTTATTGGACGGTGTCAGATTTTCAACAGCTAGCGGACGATGCGAAACAACAAGATTTACTGCAACAAATTTTAAAACCTTAAAAGACCTATTTATGATATCCATATTAATCACCCAATAAATCTTTGCCCTGACATTACCGTACTTAAAATTTAAGCTAAATATCACTTTTTACTCATTTACAGATAATAATTTTATTTCACTTTTGTCACCTCGATAGGCTTTAATAAAATGATGGAGATCTCATTTTGGTTAAAAAACAGCCTATCAACTGATTATTTTTCAGACAAAATAACCCTATAATAACTACATGAACTGTATTCTTTTTACTCAAATTTGACTTAAGTGAAGCTCAATCACCACATAAATGAACAGTTTAATTTATTATTCTTCATATGAAAATATACCAACAGAAACTTTATGCCAATTAAAATCAGTAAATTCATAATAATATAAAAAAGTCTACAAAATAATACAGAAATTTCCCTAATGTCATCCGGATAAATGTAGCTCGTAAAAAATTAATCTGCTAATATTCGCTCGAATTTTGTTCAGAGATACTTAGGAGAAGCAAATGCCCTCTCGAACGATGAGGACAAACGCCGTCTTCGCTTTCTTATTTTTACTTTTATTTTCGAGCCTGAGTATGGGCTCCACCAGTACCAGCACAATGCTCAATAAAGAGTATACTAATAAAACTGTGCAACAGAATGTAAGTCAGGCTAAAACCTCACTCCCTGATTTACGTAAATACCCTTCTGGTACACCTCGAAAGAAAGCATTTTTGAAAACGGTTGTCCCTGTTATAGAAAAAGTGAATAAGCAGATCATGGCTGAACGTACTTGGTTGTTATCAGTACGAGCTAACAAGAAATGGAGCGCCCAAGAATTGCGCCGTCTTGAGCAAATCTGTAATAGTTATGGTATGAAGTGTAGTAACCCAAAACGTTTAAATTGGGACAAACTATTGAGTCGTGTCGACATCATGCCAACGCACTTAGTTGCAACACAAGCAGCAACAGAGTCTGGCTGGGGTACTTCACAACTTGCTCTGCAAAACGGTAATTTATTTGGTATGCGCTGCGGTAGCGGCTGCCAAACTAAGAAAGGTAAAGTCAAAGGCTATTCTTCCTATACTTCTGTAGAAGATACTGTGACTGCTTATATGAAGAACATGAATACCCATAATGCTTATGAGTCACTGCGTACTTCACGAGCAAAGCAACGCCTATCAAAAGATGAGCTAGATACTAAAAAGCTAATCAATGATATGAAAGGGTACTCAGAGTTAGGTTCAACCTATAACCGCTATTTACAAGAGATGTACGCGAGTAATGAAGAATTGATTACACAAGCTCAACAAAGAGCAGCCACTCGCATTTAATTTTGTATCACCAGGTACAAGACATAAAAAAAATCCACTTCGTTAAGTGGATTTTTTTATTGTTTTTTAGATTGACTCTATTGCTCTAAATAGTTCGAATGGTGGCGAGGTGACAAGAGAGGCACCCTACTACCAATCAAATGCATTACTTGTTTTTTGATGGTTTTTATTCGTTATTTTAGATTAACTCTATTGCTCTAAATAGTTCGAATGGTGGCGAGGCGGCAAGAGAGGCTCCCTACAGCCAATTAAATGCATTACTTGTTTTTTTGATGGTTTTTATTCGTTATTTTAGATTAACTCTATTGCTCTAAATAGTTCGAGTGGTGGCGAGGCGGCAAGAGAGGATATCCCTAGGAGCATACATAGGTATGTGACTAGGGTAGCTGAACGTAGCCAACAAAGTCACCGCTCGAAATATGACGAGCAATATTCTGATTGCATAGAAAAAGAGATCAAATATCATATACCCTCACCTTCTAACAAAATAATTAACATCTTTGAGTCTAATATGAATTTCTTCTCTTTTGAGTTTCTTGGCTCTTTCTTAATTTTTTTTCTTATTTATTGGGGTTGTCAGCCCAGTGCAAAACTACAGAATGGCTTATTAATCACTGCTAGCTATTTTTTTGTTTATTCATTTAGCCCTGACTTTGCTTATATTTTATTTAGCTACACACTGATCATTTATTTGCTTACCAATGTCGCAACTAATTGGCTCTCTAGTCGATGGATATACGGTATTCTTACCGCCGTCATTATTGGTTTCTTTACCACCTTTAAATATTACTCATTCTTTCAAGAGACTATCCAACAAACACTCGACAAATTTGGTTTTAGTGTTGGTCTTCCTATATTGGAAATACTCGCACCTCTTGGCCTCTCCTTTTATGTATTCCACTCGGTAAGCTATACGGTATCGGTTTGTCGCAAAGAAATTCCCAAAGCCGATTTCTTTGACGTGACACTATACCTTGCATTTTTTCCCAGCATCGTTGCGGGGCCAATCAATCGTGCGAAGAACTTTCTTCCTCAAATACAAGCTGAAAGCCGTGAGGTTTTAGATCCTCGAAAAGCCATATTGCTTATCTCATTAGCACTGGTGAAATTGTTTTTATTTAGCTCTTACTTATCTGAAAATTTTGTAAACCCTGTCTTTGATGCCCCTGTGGGTTACAGTGCGGGAGAGATTCTAATAGCAACCTATGCGTATGCTTGGAATATTTACTTTAACTTCTCTGGTTATACCAATCTGGTGACAGGCATCGCGTTATTATTAGGGTTTAGAGTTCCTGTTAACTTTAATGCGCCTTATTTAGCTGCAAATTTAAAAGAGTTTTGGGCTCGCTGGCATATCAGCTTATCAACCTTTATTCGCGACTACATTTATATTCCCCTTGGCGGTAACCGCAAAGGTTTTAGTCGTATGAACACTAATGTATTCCTTGCTATGGTCATTTCAGGGTTATGGCACGGTGCTGCAATGACATTTGTGGTATGGGGAGCCATTCATGGATTAGGGATTGTATTGCTCAATCTTAAGAGTTTATGCATGGAAAAATTAGGATGGACTCAAGTGATCCCTAATAAAACATTATCAGTTTGGGTATCACGCATTATTACTTTCCATTTTGTCTGCTTTGCGTGGATTTTCTTCCGTAGTGCCTCATTTGATGATGCACTGCTAATAGTAAATCAAATCACTGCACCTGGTTTTATCGCTTCTATTAATGCAAGCTTGGGGTTATTAGTCGCATTTTGGCTACTACTGATTACCTACCCTTATTTTGTACAAGCCTACCATTATGTAGCGAAAAAATACCAAACTATTCCTTGGTATTATTATCCTATTCCGCTCGCGATTATTCTAACCATTATGTTTATGCTTTCTCCTTCAGGTATGCCGGGGTTTATTTATGCTAACTTCTGAGTTTAAAAATACCCTCATCAAGGTTGGGCAGATTTTATTTATTGTCCTCGTTGCCGGCCTATTATTAATTTGGTTGAATCAAAGCTCACTAGAACGATTTTGGCAGCAGAAATATCACCAAGATACCCCATGGGCAAAAATGGCGGGGAATCCTATCTGGGATTATGGAGCTTATTTACATGATGGTGCACTTGAAGCGGGAAGCCTATTTACTTACTACGCATCAGGGCAAAAAGCGCAAGAAGACAAGCAAGCGGCAGAAATCGCATTGGCCAATAAAGACAAAAAACTCAGTTTTCCCACCGAGTTTCAAGTTGGTCTTCATTTTGTGAATGGCTATGTTTACCCAGCTGAAAGCTTATCGATTACCTTCCCTGAACGCCTGAAACGACCACAAGCTAGGGAGAAAAATCCCAAAATTAACTTTGGTGGTTTTACTATCAAAAAAGATCAGCCAATCGTGCCAAAACATGTAGCCAATATTGAAAAAGGCCAACAAGTCCTGTTTGCGGGGGACTCCATGATGCAAGGTGTTGCTCCACATGTTAAAAACATGCTCTTGAAAAAATATAATATTGATAGCATTAATCTAAGCAAACAAAGTACAGGATTAGCATATCCACGCTTTTTCAATTGGCCACAAACCATTGCCAAAGCATTGAATGATAACCCGAACATTAAGGTTCTCGTCGTTTTTTTAGGACCTAATGACCCTTGGGATATGCCACCACAAACAGGTTATAAATACATCAAATTTAAAAGTGAAGATTGGGAAAAAGTGTACCGCGAACGGATTAGTGATATAATATCGACCGCTCGCCAGCACAATGTTGATGTTATTTGGGTTGGGCCCCCTAATATGCGTAAAAATACGCTCTCCGATGGTATGAAATTCTTGAGTAGCCTCTACCAATCTGAAGTTGAGGATAACGGCGAAATTTACTTTTCTGTTAATGATGTCTTTAAATATAAAGGCGATACCTATTCTGACTATATCGGTGATGCAAGCAGTACAATTAAATTACGAAGTGGTGACGGGATCCATTTCAGCGGAAAAGGCCAACAATTGATTGCTGAAAAAGTATTCTCACTCATTCATTTCGAAGAAGAGGAAGAAAAGGAACCTCATGAAACTGAACAAACTGTGTCAAGCTAAGTCCAAAATATTGGCGGGTAGCGTGATTGCGCTTTTATCGCTGGGCTTATTGTCTTGCCAGAACACATCAGACAAAACACGTACGACTAGCCTACCCAAAGGCCAGTCTGCGGTTGCACAAGGGCAGTTGATCAATAACGCAGAGCCTAATTTGCCACTGCTGGCGAAAAAGCTACGCCAAGGCAGCCAACAAGTGCACATCGTCCAAATTGGTGATTCACACACCGCTGCTGACTTTTTCAGTGGCAATTTGAGAACCTTGTTCCAGCAACGCTATGGGGATGCGGGCCCAGGCTTCATTCCACCTATTTCAGTACCGGGACAACGTACAGCAACCATTAACCGTATGAGTGAAAAGAAAGAGTGGTCTCTGGCTTCAAGCCGTAAAGATGAGCGCTTTGACTACCCACTTGGTGGGCTAATTGCCGAACCACAAGCTGCCAACAGCAAAGTGGTGCTTAAGCCTTTACAGCCGGCGCTAGGGGCTCACCAGCTACAAACTCTCTATCAAAGCGCAGGAGATTCACAAATGCGTGTCGCTCCAGCTGTTTCCCCCAGCGTTGCATTACCAGCCACGGGAAACCAGTGGGTATTTTCATCCCCTGTAAATACCCAACTCCCTGCTCAGGTTACTGTTAATAAAGGTAATGGGTTAAAAATTGGAGGGTGGTTAGTGCGTTCGCAAAAACCAGGGGTGATGCTTTCAGCGCTTGGGCTCAATGGTGCAACATTGAGTATGGCTGATAAATGGCAGCCACAGTGGAGCGAAACTTTAGCGCAAATGTCGCCTGATATGGTGATTCTAGCTTATGGAACCAATGAAGCGTTTAATGATACGTTAGATTTAGCCGCTTATGAGCAAAATTTACGTGCCAAAATCCGCTTAATTCGCCAACAAATGCCCAACAGCGTTATTTTACTTATCGGCCCGAATGATTCACTTAAATTTAATAATGCAGCTAGTTGCCAAGCACAAATGCCAGTAAATTTAACGAGTGTGATTCAAATTCAAAAGACGGTTGCTGCTCAGGAAAATACGTTATTTTGGGACTGGCAAGCCTTTATGGGTGGCCCTTGTTCAATTCGCACATGGGCAGCGCAAGATTTAGCCCGCCCAGATAATGTTCACCTTTCTGTTGAAGGGTACAAAAAGAGTGCTCAAGGTTTATATAGTCAGTTAAGCCAAATATTGAATTAATTACTGACTCAATGCACGATAAGGCAGAGGTATTTTCAACGTACCCTGCCTTTTTATTTACTACTATTTTTAATATTTATCGCCTAATAGTGGCTATTTCACTTTAGCTTTTTTCTTACTTATCTTTTTGTCACTCTAAAAATCCAATTCCAATTTTAAAGCTAAAATAATTATTTCAAATAAAAACAACAAATTAAAAACGTCACTCTCGGAATACTACTGACTAATTTCGAATTTATTTTTCCTTCTAAAAAACATAAAAAATCGTGACCATTAATTAAATCAATATACACTGCATAAAATTAGTATCCCTGCGTCCCTTCTAGTAAACCACATCGCATACGCTGAGGTTTATAAAGCAAGGAGGTAATGACAAACCGCTTTTCATCTTATGCAAGCTCAGGGTTTGTTGTTAAAAAATGGAAACCGTGAACAATTCTTTGACACAACCAGAATAATTTTACGGTAGTAATCGTAGGTAATATTTATTTAGGTTCAAAAATGTCGACTAATTTCTGTGTAAAATCGTTTCATACCTATATTGAAACCCTATCAAATAAAATAAAAAATAGCTTTTATCTAACTCACTCCCTACTCTTTAAACTGAGCTCGGGTGAAATTGACATGCGAATAGAAGAAGGCCCATGGCAAAAACTGACAGCCTCAGATATTTGTTTTCTTCCTAAAGGAGTATCAATTGAGATAATTAATCGTGATAGTCAAAATCTGCTAGCTGTAGATGTACTTCCAATGACCACAGATATGTTAAAATCCTTTTATCAACAACAATCTGCATTATTTATTAATAAGAAAAAAACTTCATCAGTTAGTCAAATCTGTTGTACTAACTTACAAGAAAACCCAATTATTGAAAATGTATTTAACTCTGCCATTAAAGAAGTTAACTCACCTACCAACCATAATATTATTCATATTCATTTAAATTTTATTCTGTCATTTTTTTTACTGGTGAATGAATTTACCCCTACATTATATGCATCAATAAATATTTCGATAAAAGATAAAGTATATGACTTAATTTTTCATAGTGCGGGTAAGCAATGCCATACTTTAGATACTATCGCGAAAAAACTTCATATGAGTTCTTCAACGCTTAAACGACGACTGGCCAGTGAATACACCAGTTTTTCTAAAATTAGCTTAATGTCGCGAATGAATAAAGCGATGATATTATCGAGAACAGAAAATATGCCTATGACACGTATTGCCCAAGAAGTCGGCTATGATGATGTGCCTTATTTTCTACTGGCATTTAAAAGTTTTCATTCCCAGCCAAATCTCACCTACCCCTTACTCTAATACCCTTTATCTCTTTTAATCATCATCTATAAATACTTGAGCCTCACCATTTTCATGGTAAGGCTCTCGTTTAGCTAAAAATAGTGATTATCAATATCTATCGGTAACATTGTGGTATCTATTGAGGGGATATCAACATGGTTACCCCCTGTGTTATCTACGGGAGCAGGGGTGACGGTTGCGTCTGGTAAACTTGAATCAATCACAATACTCCCTTTAAGCTGCGCCTGATTCCCCGCTTGGTCATAGACATTAATTTCATAAGGGAGAGCCCCATCATGCAGCGGGTTTGCCACGGTAATTTCCCATTGGCCCTGTCCATTTGTTGTTTGCTTATAGGTCTGGTTATCAATAGTTAAAAATACGGTGGTATTAGCCTCTGTTACCCCACTGAATTTTGGCGTTTTAATATTGGTAATTTCATCCTGTTTATCACCTGTATTCGTTGATTCATCTAGCTGCCCAGTAAGTTCAGGCGCCTTTGAATCAATGATAACTTGCCCTGTTTTTACCGTACTATTTCCTGCTTTATCTTTTACCTCAATACGATAATTATGAGTACCATCACTCAATGCTTCAGTCATAGAGACAGTCCATTCTCCCTTTTCACTGGTACTCTCTTGGTAAGTTTTTTTGTTGATTGTAAACTCAACCAATGCGTTCGGCTCTGTCAGTCCATTGAATTTGGGTCGACTATGATTTGTTACAGCATCATTTAATGTGCCGGAATTCGTACTAACATCTAAACCAAACTCCGCAATATCAGGTGGCATTGTATCTATTGTTACTTTTCCTATTAAAGGTTGCGTTCCTAAGTTACCCGCAATATCTATTATCTCAATTTGATAATTATATTCGTCATCTGTAAGTGAATTAGGTAAAGTAAACGCCCACTCCCCCCATTCGTTCACCTTAATATCTTTATAAACCTGTTGGCCAACCGTTAATTGTAGATAGGTTCCTGGTTCTGCAATCCCTGCAAACGTAGGTGTTGGAGTATTCATTACAATATCTTGTTTAGTTGTAGAATCTGTGGGGTCAAAAACCCCACCAATAAGTAAATCGGGGGCTAATGTATCAATAACCAATTGCCCTGAAACTTGGCCTTTAAGACTTTGAATATCATCAATCGCAAAAATCACATAATCATGAATACCTTCACTTAATTCAGTATTAACGTGAATTGACCACTCCCCTTTTTCATTAGCAATGGTTTCAAAAGCTGAGGCCACTTTATTATCAAAAACTAATCGAATTATCGCATTCGGTTCAGTTATTCCAGTGAATATAGGCTTATTGATATTTGTGTAGTTATCACCCTGAATCCCTGAATCTGAGTCTGGTGTTAACTCTCCCGTCGCCAAAGCGATAGTTTTTACCGTAAAATCGCCCGAGATGGGTTGCATGCTAATTTGGCCAAGAATGTCATGTGCTTCGATTTCATAAGAGTAAGCCCCCTCAGCAAGTGCTTCCTTATCCGATAGCTTAATTTGCCAGTTACCATCGTGATCCGCGGTCGTATGATAAATATTTCCATTGATCTTCAAGCGAACTTGCGCGTTAGCTTTAGTTGTTCCACTAAATGCGGGTTGGTTAACATGAATAACACCATCACTTGTTAGTGGATCGTCTAAGACTGCGGTTAATTCAGGAGGGGAAATGTCATAGACTAAATCAAACTCAAACTGCGTTTCACGGTTAACTAAATCCTTTGCGCTAACCGATAATTCAATACTTTCTCCATTCTTAATACCGACAGGAACAATATCGTTTGGTAATTTTATTTGCCAACTTCCTTGGTTATTTGCCTTTATAGTACCCAGTATTTTTCCAGTTGCATCCTTGATGCTCACCAGACTTGCGGCACTTGTCGTACCCGTGAGTGTTAAATCATTTTGATTGAAAAGTAATTTGCCGTCTTTTTCAGAAATTAACTGTTTATCATTCACACCAAATTCGATACTTGGTGCGGTCTTTCCGAGCTCGTCATTGAGCACTTTAATAATCACTTCATGCTCAGTTTTATTACCCGCGATATCAAATGCGGTTATTTTTGCCACATGCTCACCGTCAGGTAACACTAGCTCATTAGCAAACACCGTTTTAGAACCATTATATTTAGTTTGTAGCTTACTATGCCGAGTCGTTTTCCCATTCACATTTATCAGGTAATAATCCATATTTCCATGATAAGTGAAAACTAATTCAGGGTTAATTACATTAGCAACTAGCGTCCCCGAGTGAACCTGTGTGCCACTAATCTGAAAATCACTAAATATTGGTTCCTCAGTAAGAATATTGAGTGTTGTTTGTCCAACTGAAACGGTACCATCATCTTGGATAAAGATAATATGATAGGCGCCATCCCCTTTAATAGGCACTTCAAAACACCACTCTCCCTTCTCATTTGCTTGAATAGGATAACTATCACCATTTACTTTGGCTGAGATTGTGCCACCGGCTGTTATTTTACCTTTATAAACGGGTTTTTTATGATTGGTATAGTGGTTACCGATTTGGCCGGAATCCGTATCAGGGTCAAGGTAAAACTTAAAATCACTGATCAATACAGAAGAAGAAAATTTCCTTACTGAGCCATAAACATCTTTAAATGTGAGAGTATAAGGAACCTCTCCTAGCGGGAGCTGAATATCAGCTGGAACCTTGAAATCCCAGTTTTTTCGGCCATTGGTCAAATTAACTGAATACGTTTTACCACCTATCAGTATCGCTCCACTGAGTTCATCACGATCCGACGCCCCAGAAATCTTTCCTTGTAGCTTTGGCGAGCGGCTTGAACTTAGTGAGCTATTTATTTCTCCGGTACTGCTCGACTCTGCGGCCACTTGAAATGTCACATTTAAAACACTGTCCTTGATTTGAATACCTTTTTCTTCAATTGATTGCTCTGTGACTATTCCAGAGGCTGAAGTTGCAACGAGTATCAGTCGGTCAAGATCGTAACGGCGATCCGTTTTAAGAAAACCGGGAGGCAAACTAAAAGACCAATTTCCCTCGTTATCAATATTGGTGATGGAAAAAACATGCTCATCTTTCTTACTCAATCTAAATTTAAATTTTAAACTTGAACCTGGGGTTACCTTTCCTGTAAATGTTGCCTCTAAGTCATTGGTCGATTTATCACCATGAAATTTTCCTCGGGCCCACGGTGAAGCCAAAGTCGCATTCGTTATCTTTGGTGGATTAGCATTTATCGTCAGTGTATCTATTTTTTCGTATTGATTACCTGCCGCATCCATCACAGTAATTTTATAATCACCAATAAAATCTTTCGGTAATTCATTGGGTAAAGCTAAACTCCAGAAACCATTGTTATCAACAACTGTTGAAACTAACTCATTATTTAATTCCAGCGCAATTTCACTACCCGGTTCACTTTTTCCAGTAAATACAGGCTTACGATGTGCCGTAATAAAGTTTCCTTTAGTTCCGGTGTCTGTTTCTGTACTGAGTTCAACGGTTAATACGGGGGATATCGTATCAATGAAGATATTTCCAGAAATATCCTTTGTTTGCCCATTTGTCGGGTGCTCCGCCGTCACAAGATACTGGTTATTTCCTTCTGTAAGCTCTTTGAGTTGAATTTCCCAGTTTCCAGTCACGTTATCAGCGAATACAGAAAAGCGTTCATTCCCGATGATCAGTGTCACTTTAGCCCCCGCTGTAGCGAACCCTGTAAACTTAGGGGCTGTAATATTGGTGATATAATCACCTTTCTTTCCACTATCACTCGCAGCGTCTAATGCGGCGACAAGAATCGGAAATTCGGCTTCCCCACCCCCCACTGATGGGGGTTGATACGTGAAGCTCTGACTGATTGTATCTTGGTTGCCCGCCGCATCCTCTGCAGTGAGCTTGTAGTGATTATCCATACCGACATCCGCATCGACATCAAAAATCAGAGACCATTTTCCTTGGCTATCGGCATAAACTGTTTTAATTTGACCTTTGAATTCAGCCGTAATTTTACTTTCGGGGTCAGCTTCGCCACTAATTTGTGGTCTTTTTAAATAAGTCACTGAAGCATTTGAATTTTCTTGGCTTGCAGGATCTAAGTGTGCGGTCAGTGTAATATTGCTATCGACAATGAACTGACCGCTGGATGTGCCAACATTTCCAATGGTATCGGTCACACTCACTTGATAATCATACTTGCCGTCTTTATCCACCGCAGGCAACGTTATTTGCCACTGCCCGTCTTTGTCTGCAATGGTGCTGTACTCTTGCCCCGAAAATTGGAGCACAACCGTCGATTGCGGTTTGGTGCTCCCTGCCAAGGTCACCGCTTGTTGTTGGGTGATATGGTCGCCTTTGAGCCCCGAGTCACTGCTTTCGGTCAGTGTCGCTTGTGCGGCGGGTGAGGTGGTATCGATATGCAGTATTTCACTGATTTTCTCACTATTACCCGCAATATCAGTAACCTGCACCTTGAGTGAATGACTTCCTAACGTGAGTGGTGAGGTGATCAACACCAACCAATTCCCTTGACTGTCTGCTTGCGTAGAATATGTTTTTCCATCAATCGCGATGCTGATTTTGGCATTTGCCTCACTCCGCCCAGACAACGTTGGCGTCAATTGACTAGTGATAAAATCCGACTGGTTATTAAGCTGTAACGTCGTCGGGTGCAAGGTGGTTTTTATCTGCACAGACGCTGTAACCACCGCGCTATTGCCCGCCACGTCCGTGGCTTTCACTTCATAATCATAAACGCCGTCAGCGAGTATGTTTTGCGCCACTACCGACCATTCACCATGGCTATCCGCCGTCGTATTTAACAGCTGCCCGTCAATCGTCAACACGATACGGCTCCCGGCTTCCGCTTTGCCTGAAAAGTGCGGACGGGTCTCGTTGGTGATGTTATCGCCAATATTACCGCTATCCGACTGCGTATCTAGCTGTACCGATAGGCTATCCACCTGCGTATCTACGGTAAAATGCCCGTTGGATGTACCAACATTTCCAATGGTATCGGTCACACTCACTTGATAATCATACTTGCCGTCTTTATCCACCGCAGGCAACGTTATTTGCCACTGCCCGTTTTTGTCTGCAATGGTGCTGTACTCTTGCCCCGAAAATTGGAGCACGACCGTCGATTGTGGTTTGGTGCTCCCTGCCAAGGTCACCGCTTGTTGTTGGGTGATATGATCGCCTTTGAGCCCCGAGTCACTGCTTTCGGTCAGTGCCGCTTGTGCGGCGGGTGGGGTAGTATCTACCAATAGACTCTGGATAAATATGCCCTGATTCCCTACATTGTCTGTTACCGTAACGTTTAATACATGTGAGCCATCTGCTAGGTTATCAGTGATGGTGAGTGACCAATCGCCTTGCTCATTGGCTTTGGTGAGGTACTCTTTTCCAGCCACCTTAACGATAATATTAGAATTGGGGTCTGTTTTCCCCGTAAGCGTTGGCTTGACTTTATTGGTCAAGAAAACCGCTGAGTTATCAAGCAGT
Organism: Providencia sp. PROV223; assembly: GCF_028479245.1. Classification (NCBI taxonomy): domain Bacteria; kingdom Pseudomonadati; phylum Pseudomonadota; class Gammaproteobacteria; order Enterobacterales; family Morganellaceae; genus Providencia; species Providencia sp. PROV223. The sequence continues at coordinate 52,917 of NZ_JAMPNG010000008.1, read as the reverse complement.
ACACTAGCATCGGGTTTTGATGTTTTGATGGTAACGCTCTCAGTGATGGTTTTTTGATTACCCGCTGTATCTACTGCAGTAACTTGATAAGCTAATACACCATCAACTAGTGGCTTCTCGACTGTAATTCGCCACACCCCTTTATCATCAGCAATTGTCGATAATGTTTGCCCTGAAATCGTTAGCGTTACAGAGCTCCCTACTTCAGCTTTTCCTGCAAAAGTAGGAACTTGCTTATTCGTCAGCCTTTCTCCTGTCGTTTCAATATTTGAATGCCCATCAAGGTTAACAGAGAGGTCATCAAACTGCGTGTCCACTTCAAATTGACCACTCACGGTGACAGGCTTGCCATCACCGGAAGAAGCAACTAATGAGTATTCATATATTTTATCTTCTAACGGTTCTGTGATTTTTAATGACCATTTCCCGTCTTTATCCGCGGTTATAGGGTACTTATGATCATTAATCGTTAGATAAGCCTGACTATCGAGAGAAACGACACCCATAAATGTTGGTGTATTAATATTCGTAATGTTATCGCCCTTTTTACCTGAGTCGGACTCTTCGCTTAATTTTCCCTGAATAAAAACCTGTGCCATCGGTTTAGCTATTTGGGGCGTTGCAGATGGTTTATTGGCAGACTGAGTGGATGATGATGAGGAACTTGTTGGCATAGCGACAGGTGCAGATGGTGGAGAGAAGGTTAAGTCGCTGTCTTCTACTGGTACTTTTTCTACTTTGCTTTTTTGATTTAGCTGTTTTTTCGCTTCAGCGAGCTTTGTCAATGATGAGCTTAATAACACTTCTTTTTCATCTTTCTCTGAAGACAAGGTCTGAAGTGTCTTTTCTAATTGTTGATTTTTTTGATTTAATTCTGCCAATTTTTTACTGAAATTTTGTTTATCATCTTGCTGCTCGTCATCATCTATTTGTTTACTCTTATTTTTTGAGGCTTGATTATCTGCATATTCGACGATATCACTCGTTAATTGCTCTTTGATATAAACGGCATCGGCGCCCACATTTAAGGTTATTGAGGATAGAATTTCATCTTGTGAAAGAATCGCCCCCTGCTCAGTCGATAATGTCATATTGCCTAAAATAACTTCTGACAACCCATTTTTAATGTTCTCAATAGAGCCATCTGGCTTAGTGATAATTAAATCAAGTCCTTGAACTTTAAACTTTTGGATTTCTATATTTTTTAATTTATCTGTGATAGTTTTATCTTTCATGTTCTATATCATTATATTAATAAATGAGGTCATCAGCGAATACTCACATGCTGGCGTTAATAAAAACAATTATATCCATTTAATTAAAAATAAAACGCCTTCTAATATAATTTGGCCTGACATCCTTTCTTTTTGAGCTCAAATTCAAGTGAGTTCATTGCAATAGCGACTATAATATGAGCATGAATTAATAACGTTGTTTCTAAAATGAAAGAATCAGATATGGAAAACGATGACGATAGCTCTGATGAAGAACTCGCCCCAATGGTTGATGGGCTAAGTGGAACATTATGCATAATTATTCTAGTTTCTATGGTATTTATTTTTAGCGGAATGAAAACCGCAGAAACTTATATTCACTATGGAGAACTAAACTTTGAAAAAACAAAAATAGACATACCAAATAAACGAATTTATTTTAAAGGCGGCATTCATTTATCAAAAAGTGAAATTCCTTTAATAAAACAAGAAATAATTAAAAACAAAAGTAAAAAAATCATTATCAATGGTTATATCAATGATAAAGTCAGCCACAGTAAAGAAAAAAACATCTATAACCTTCTTTATATGGCATCACTAATTAAAAATCTGGGAATAAATAAAGAGGTTGTTCTAAAACAAGGAACAAGTGAACATTGCCCAGGTTGGAATTCATGTATTTATTGGGATTACAAATAACATGTACTATCTTGGATTATTTTTTTATGCTGCAACGTTTCTCGCTTGTTTTTTATTACAATCAGTACGTGAAATGGTTCAGCAATGTCTATTACTTGCTCCTGAAATAAGCTACACGATGATTGGGATTTATATTTACCCTTTAATTATCTTCTTATTTCATCGATTTTTTAATAAAAGTAAACAAAGCAACTATACATTGCTTTCAAACCAAACTAAATTATCTGCATCTGTCACGGTATCATTAGGGTTAATTGGAACATTTATTGGCCTAACAGGGATGATCACTGCTATCTCAGCATCGCTTGGGGGAGAAGGTGATATCTCAGAAAAAATGAATGCTATGATTTCATCTATCTCAATGGCACTGAATTCAATGTCTTTTGCATTCTTAACGTCCATTCTTGGTGTTTCTATTTCAGTTTTGCTATTAGTTAGTTTGAATTTCTTTCATTTCTTTTACCAAAAAGAAAATAAAAAAACTGCACAACAGACATCTGTAAATTACTCAGAAGAACTTAATCACATTCAAGAAACCCTAAACAAATTACAGAAAGTGAATATTACTATAGCGCAAAAAATGATTTCTGTGACTGAAAGTAATGAACTTGTGACCGATATTTCGTCACACCTCCTAACTTTATCCAACACTGTACAAGACCACTTAGCCGTTTTACAGTCAATAAAAGACGCTGATGACGACTGGAAAAGAAAATTAGCGGTTTACTTATTAGAAGAAAAAATAAACAAAAGAAATGAAAATGAGAAAATATCAGAAGAAATATTAAAAATCGACCAAACTACGCAATGGCTAAAAGAAAACACCATTGAGAGCAGAAAGAAACTTTTAACCTTATTATCAATGGATTAAGTATATGCGCCCTATCACATTAGGTTTATTATTAACTTTACTATCAACAAGTTATAGTTTTGCCAATCAAGGCACAGAAAACTTTCAAACCTTTATTAACCGAGTATTAGAAAATTCTAATCCAGTTCAAATAAAAGCGTTAGAATTAGAGGCTGAAAACCTTAGAGCAAAACAGACAGATTATTATTATCTACCTAAAATATCAGCATCAGGAAAAACAAAAAGCCATGATGGAAGTACCAGTAGTCATATTACTGCCAGTTCATTAATCTATGACACTGCGTTAAGTCACCGGTTTAATGAGAAACACTTGAAATTAAAAATTTCCGCACTTTCACTAAACAAAGAAAAAGAAGAACTTTACACCTCAACAACAAATAATTTAATTGGTATTTATTACCTCAATGAGCTAACAAAAACAACAGCTGATTTAAATAATAATGCTAAAAATATTTTCAAGCTCATTACTCACCGTTATAAAAGTGGCATAGCAAAATACAGTGATGTTGAGCAAGCCTCTTTGTTGATGCAACGGATTGAAACAGAACTACAGAATATAGAAAAAGAGATTGAACAATATAAATCAAATATTGAGCTTTTATCGGGGATTACCTTTCCTTCGAAAGGTGTACAAGTACCCAAAAATCTATTAAAAAAATTACAAGCAACCGTTATTGATAGTGAAAATGCACAACAAAATAATGAATATAACTTGCTGCGCATGCAAGCTGAGGCAATGAAAGAAAATGCTTATCAACAAAACCCATTCTTGAATGTTAATGTTATTGCTGAAGAACGATTTATTGATCAAGTTAGAAGCCGTAACGAATCTTACATGGGAATGGAAGTTAAATTAAATATTTTTGACCTTGATAAAATACTGAGCGAAAAATCTCAACTAAAACTGTATGAAGCAACAAAAGGAAAAGCAGATTATAAATATAAAGAATCAACCGCTAAAATTAAAAATTTAAAACTAATTGCTAACTCAAATTCGACTGAACTTACAGGGCTGCATGCACAACGTAAGACTATGCGTTCAATAATTAATAGCCAACAAAGGGAATATGAGATATCACAGTCCTCTTTCTATGAAATGGTGAATACACTTTTTGATATGTTAACAATGGAAAGACGCATCGCTGAGTTAATGATTGCTGATATGAAAAACAAAATGGAATATATCCAATTAACAGGGAAGTTAACTGAAATTGAAACGTTATCTAAATAAACTAAATCAATTACCTAAAAAGGTGAAAATACTTCTCGGTATCACATCCTTATTTATTGGGTATATTTTATTAGCTAAAATCGAAATATCCTCTCCAGGAGAGGGAGTTATCTCAGGTGTCTCCAACCGACTAGAAATAGTCAGCCCAGCGTCTGGGTTTATTAACCAATTCGCGATAAAAACTGGTGATAAGGTCGAGAAAGAGCAAATTTTATTTTCCTATACGAATTTAGATGTCTTTCATCAAGAAAAAACATTAACCAACCTCGTTACATTTGCTAATGAACGTATTAATGAGTTAGAAGAAAATAAAAAATTGTTAAATAAGATCCTTGATGGAAGTATAAAAACAGAGTCTGAATATTTTTTCTTTGCGAAAGGGTTACAGAGTAAAACATTAAGCGCCTATAGAGAGCTCTATGGCCACATTCTCTTACACATGGAAATAAGCAATTTGCGGGATAAATATATCTCACAAATTAAAGAATCTAGTGAACTAGAAAAGCAGATTAACATTCTGAAAAAAAAGGACTCATTATTAAAAAATGCAAGAGCTCCTGAAATTGAAAAACTCAATAATAATGCTGAACTTAGCCGTACTCAAGCACTGATGACATCAGGTGAATTAAATGCTCAAGGGCTATTACGAGAAATCTCACTGCTAGAAAAAAAATATACCGCGCGGCTTATCGGTGAGATCCAAGAAAATGAAACTCTCCTTCATCGTTTGAAAAAAGAGAAATTAGAAAACAGTGGGCAGATGGATTTACTGCGCAATAAAATAAGAGCGAATAGTGTGTTATCGCCAGCGAATGGTGTGGTACTAAGCATCGAAAAAGATTTAGAAAAAGGTTCTTATGTTGAAGCTTCTAATTTAGTGATGGTAATTAAAAAACAACAGGATACACGAGTCATTGAAGGCAAAATATTAGCAAAATATCGCCCTTTTATCGCACCGAAACTGCCAGCAAAAATTGTGGTAAATTCCCCCGGATTTAAAAAAATCATTAGCGGAAAGGTCACAAAAATTAGCGCTGACTCCTTCACTGACAGAGAACGAACCAACCAAGAACGCTATTATTCAGTACAAATTACACCTGAACAAAATACCGAGCTTCTTCCAGAGCATGACGGCTTACCGGTGATGCTCTATATCTCAAGTAAAGAGATTTCAGTATTTCATTATTTAACCGCATTAGTTAGCGATAACATGACATTTAACGTTTGGTGACCCTATGTTAGGTTTTATTTCTGCATTATCTGCTGCCGTTGCAACCATGACATTACTCATGGCCGTACTCTTAGCCAATGTGTTATCGAGTACAATGGCAGCTGAACAAAATAAAGGTAAAACTGCATTTATCGGAATTGATGACAACAATACTGAAACTTCCTCATCTATAAATAACGATAGTAGCGATGCAGATGGCGATGGCAACGGCAATGGCAATGGCAATGGCAATGGCAATGGCAATGGCAATGGCAATGGCAATAACATAGTGAAATCATTAATGTTTAGCCACGATACCTTGAAATTAATTGTTAATAAAAAAGTTAAATCTATTGATGTTTATTGCAGTTATGGAAATAACATATCTTTTGACGCCGCAATGACCTACACCATCTATAACACAGTATTGATTAAAAAAAACACACCTAATGTACACATTAAAGCGTTAAAACCTATTGAAGATAATCAAGGGGTTAATGCTTGCTTCCTGAAGAGTGAAGAAAATGAAAGAAAGTAGTTTCCACGACATCATTAATCAATATTTTAAGATATTAGGAGAGCCATTTAGTCCTCCAGCACTCTCTTATGACAATAAATATATACTAAATAATATAAACGAATTTATTGATAATGATTTTTTCACTTATCAATATATTCCCATCATTGATTTCAGTGAAAAAAAACTACCGTTACTCTTTATTATGGAGATAACAGATGGAAAATATATTATTATCAAAAATCAAAGTGGTCAGCTGACCAATTTAACAACCGATCTAACCATAACACCGCAACTCATTGAAAGTAAAAATTTATTTTCATTTTCATCTAATGAAAAAACACTTAATGAAGATAGTATATACCAATCACTAATCAAACTAACACCAAAGTCTAGTTTATTTTCGTTACCTTTAATTGTATTTGCGCTACTACTTCCATTATATTCAAATCTCTTTAATTCTCGGTTAGTTTATAGCGAATCTGTAAGCTCTTTATTGTATATCAGTTTTATTTTTATTGTCGTCATTGGCTTAGAGTTTTTCATCAAACATATTATTCATGAACAAAATATAAAAAAAATAAAGCTTAATATCAGTATTTTTAATCGTTATTTTGTTAACTTATTAAAACAATCTAGCTGTAAAAGTGCCTCAATTAAGGTAAGAACAGCAGAAGCATCAATCTTACAGGTATGGGAAATTAAGCCACAAATTATTTATGATATTGGGTTAGCTATTTTATTTTCATTTTGTATTGTTGGCATGTTAGGTCTTTATTCATTATTGCTATTGAGCTATTACGCTGGGTTTATCTTTTTATGTCTGCACATCCGCTTTCTATCCTACAAAAATATGCTAAGAGCTAACACCTTAAACTATGAAAAATCAGCCATGTACTACTCGTTAGAACAAAAAAAACATGAGCTTTGTTTTGCCAGAGATGACTATTTTAAGCAGTACATCAGCATAAAAACCAATGAAGATGAAAAAATAAAATTAAAACTAAACGAGGCCAATCACCATTGGATGGAAATTATCAAAGTAAATACGTTTTTATCCATGATAGTAATGTACATAGCTAGCTATTTGGCTATCGGTGACGGAAGCTTAAGCTTAGCTTCTATTATCGCCGTAATGATCATTAATGGTCGACTTTCTGGTGCAATTACAAGTGCGATTAATCGCTTATTTATAGTAAAAACACATCTATTTCATATCAAATCCAGTATTGCTCAGTTAAAAAACAATCCACTTATTCATTTTAAAGTAGATGGCATAACAACAGATTCAATAACACATTTTAGTGCAAAAAATCTTAGCGTTAATATTCATGGCAAAACGATTATTAACCAGCTCAATATTGAAGCCAAACCCGGTGATGTTATCGGTATAACAGGTGCTTCAGGAGTAGGAAAGACATCATTAATGAAAGCCTTATGTGGGACTTCAGAATACTCATCAGGGGATATTACAATCAATGGTATTGGTATCGATGAAATTTCCCAATCCTTTTTAACCGAAAAAATTGCCTACCATAATGGTATTTCAGCATTCATTCATGGCAGCATTCGTGACAATTTTAATTTCTACGGTGTATTCGATAACAGTATCATTGTTCGACTAACCAAATTATGTTGCCCGAATTTACTGATAAGTAAAGAAACATTAGACGATACACTCGTCACTGACATCGCCGCCTCTACCGGGGAAAAACAAAAGTTACAGCTCGTCCTTGCTCTATTAAAACAACCTGACATGCTATTTTTAGATGAATCAACATCATTTATGGCAACCTCTGATGCACTCTCATTCTTACAATTAATGAAACAAGAGTTTAAATTAAACAAATCAATTATTTTCTTTTCTACTCACGACTTAGGGTTAGCCTCATTTTTTACAGCACATATTGAATTATCATCGGGTCACGCTAAACGCATTAACTCCCCACAGCATCACAATGAAATTGTTATTCCTAAAATTAGCTTGAGCTAATAAAGCAAAACGCCCACTTAATTGTGGGCGCTTTGCTTAAGTTTTCATTCAATGAATTTAACTTTGGTGTGTTTTTATGAACCGTATTACAAGAACATAAAGAACACCATACCAACAATTGCCCCTGTCGTGCCAAGAATAGTTTCCATTACCGTCCATGTTTTTAACGTTTGTGCTTCTGTCGCACCAGTAAATTTTCCATATAGCCAAAAACCGGAGTCATTCACATGGCTTAAGATCAATGAACCGCCAGAGATACAAATCGCTAAAGCCGCCAGCTGTGCTCCTGAGTAACCTAGCTCACTGATAACTGGGAGTACTAAGCCTACTGCGGTTAAACATGCAACCGTTGCAGAGCCTTGAATAACACGTACTGCTCCTGCTAATACAAAGCAAGCAACCGCAATCGGTAAACCAGCACCAATTAAAGAATCACCTAGCGCAGGGCCGACACCTGAATCCACTAAAATTTGTTTAAATACACCACCAGCACCCGTCACCAATAAAATGATCCCAGCTGGTTGAATCGCTGCAGAACAAACTGCCATGACCTTTTCTTTATCCATACCATAACGGAAACCTAGGCCATAAATCGCCAGTAAACACGCTAGCAGTAATGCGGTGAAAGGATGACCGATAAACTCTAACCAATGCTCAAGCGTGGTTCCTTTTTCAACTAAATGTGTACCGATGGTTTTTAAACCCACTAATACCAATGGGAAAAGCACTAAACACAAGCTAAATCCAAAGCTTGGCATTTTGCCATGTTCTGTATTTGGTGCTTGATAATCTGCAGGAATATCAATATGAACAAAGTTACTGATAAATTTACCAAATAAAGGTCCTGCTAAAATCATGCCTGGGATAGCAGCACATAGCCCAATTAAAATCATCCAGCCATAGTCTGCACCCATTTGTGATGCAACCAACATTGGTGTTGGCCCCGGTAATAAGAACGCAGCCGCAGCGGCAACCCCTGCAAATAATGGGATAGCAAGGCGAACAACGTTATGGCCAGTGCGGTTCGCTACCGCAAACACCACACCGATTAACAAAACAATCGCCACATCAAAGAAGAGTGGTAGTGCACAAATCAACCCTGCGACACCCACTGCATAATGCGCATTTTTTTCACCAAACAGATTCAGTAGCTTATTCGCAATCTGATCTAAAGCACCTGTTTCATGCAGAATTTTACCGAACATTGCTCCGAGAGCGACTACGATAGCAAGGAATCCTAAGGTTCCCGCCATGCCTTTTTGCATGGTTTCAGTGATCTGTTGTACTGGCATACCTGAAAACAAACCCGCACCAATAGAAACGATCATGAGCGCGACAAATGCGTGTAAACGAGCATACATCACTAAAAAGAGCAGTAAAACGACCGAGCCAACCGCCGTCAGCACGAGCGTTAACGTGCTTAATGTTTCTGGGGTATTCATTAGTTATCTCCAGCGACAATCTTACGAATAGTAGAACACGTATTTTCAATCACGTTTTCTAAGGATGGGCGAATATCAACAACCTGCACATCAGGTTCATCCGCACCAGGTTCTTGCAAGGCATCAAATTGCGATTTCAGCATTTCAGGTTTAAAGAAATGCCCTTTACGTGCTTTCAATCTTTCTTCAATAACAACCGCATCACCTTTTAGGTAAATAAAATAGAGGTTGTGGTTCCCCTCTCTTAAGATATCTCGATAGCTTTTTTTCAATGCGGAGCTCACCACCAGAGATACCTTATTTGTTCTTTGCATTGCAAAAATGGCATTGTTCAATGCAACTAGCCAAGGTTTACGGTCATCATCATTTAATGCATGACCCGATGCCATTTTTAAAATATTTGATTTAGGGTGAAGAAAGTCACCATCAAGGAAGGCAGCTTGCAGTTGCTGTGCGACACCTGTGGCAACAGCAGACTTACCACTACCCGATACCCCCATTAGTACAAATGTATAGTTTTGTTTTTGGGTATCATTCATAGGAAACTCCTCAGATATTCACTATTGTCCTGGCTTTAGTTAAAAACCGGCATTTGTTACCGGTAACAAGTTACGGGTAACATTATCATCAGTGAGGATTTATTTAGCAATAAAATTGGCCAAGAAAAAAGCAGAACTGTGATAGTTATCGCAATAATATAGAGGGTGCCAAGATATGAGTTTTTAATAATTTGAAGTTCAACAAATAAAGCTATCGTAAATAATTCACACTACGGCGCGAAGTATGACGGATAAAGCTACCCGAAATAATTTGAATTAATAACTCGCATTATAGCTTGCTCTTTATCCTAAATAATTCGTGTTGTAGCTAGACGCCAATCGAGCTAACCTCTGGGAGCATACACAAGTATGTGACTAGAGTTAGCAAGTGCGGGCAACGACGCTACGGCGCGAAGTATGACGGATAAAATTAGATACTTTCGCCAGTGAGGAGACTAAACCCCACATCAAAATGCGTCTCGACAAGCTTCTTACCAGACATTCTCGCCAACAAAACTTCCGCCGCCTTGCGCCCCATTTGGTCCCTTGGCGTCAAAATACTTGCCAGTTTTGGCGTCATCACTTGCCCTACGTCATGGCCATGAAAACCTGAAATAGCAAGGTCTTGTGGGATTTGAATCCCTAGACGTTGACACTCAAAAATCGCCCCTATCGCCAAGTCATCATTGGTACAAAATAAACCGTCGGTATCTGGGTATTTAGCGCGGCAATCGTGCAGTAGTTGGGCACCTAGCGAATATGACGAGCTCGCTTGTGTCATCACATTACGAGGCTCAAGATTTGCATCGAGCATGGCCTGCTCATAACCCTTTAAACGAATAAAAGTACGCTCATCATGCCTTGCCCCTAAATACACAACTTTACGGCAGCCACGCTCAATCATCGCTTGGGTCATTTGGCGGGAAGCTTCAAAGTTATCGATACCCACTGCGATATCTAGGCAAGGTGAAACGCTATCCATAATCTCAACAACGGGGATCCCCGCAGTTTTCAGCATACGTAACGTGCGTTCAGTATGTGTTCGTTCGGCTAAAATCACACCATCAATATTATAAGAAAGTAGCGAGGTCAGCCGCTCTTCTTCTTTTTCTGCTAAATAACCATAGTGAGCGAGCATGGTTTGGTAACCATGACGGTCCGTCACTGCTTCAATTCCACGGATGACTTCGGCAAAAACTTGGTTAGTTAAAGATGGGAGCAATACCCCAATGGCATGGCTGGTTGAATTCGATAAAATATCGGGCGCCTTATTTGGAATATACCCGGAAGCCTCCACCGCCTGAGCAATTTTATCGCGCAAAGCTTCTGAAACCTGCTCTGGGTTTCGTAAAAAACGGCTCACCGTCATTTTTGTGACGCCAACTTGGTCGGCAACATCCTGCAGAGAAGGTCTTTTTTTCTTCATAAGTTCAAAGCGATATCCAATTCGTTAACGATAACTATGTTCTGCTATCTATTAATGGATAGCAATCTTTGTTACTGATTTACATCACATAAACATCGAATTTTCTGAGCACGGCAACTTTTATAGTTGACTCTCTATCATGACTCCGCTAATTTTCGCGTTATATAATTATTATCATAACGAAGCAATAAAATTAGATTATGGCAATCAATCGTAGGCAGTTCCTTAAATCCAGTGCAGCACTGGCTATTTTTTACAGCTTGCCGAGCTTTGCACAAACTCGCCTAGCCGTCGAAGCGGCCATATTTGGAAAACTCCCAGCACCAGAAAATATTCACCGAGTCATCAGTTCAGGTCCTCCTTCCGACTTACTGATGTTCGCATTAGCTCCTGAAAAGATGGTGGGTTTCGCCTCTATTTCGCTGAAAAAAGGGCAAACCGGCCTTTTTGCACCACAATGGCTTGAGCTGCCTGTTTATGGCCGCTTAGCAGGCCGTGGGAGCACCCTTTCTCTTGAGCAGCTGCTGTCTTATAGCCCAGATTTGATCATTGATACTGGAAACATTGACGAAACTTATCTCTCACAAGCGGAAAAGGTCGCCAAACAAACTCATGTACCTTATTTATTAATCGCCGGCGGGTTAAAAGATTCACCTCAACAACTTACACAACTAGGTGAAATATTAGGCGTTATCCCGCAGGCTCAAACATTGAGCCAACTCGCTCAACGCTATATTAATGATGCCACTTTATTTGCCAATCAAAACCAACAAAAATCGCTGAGTTTTTACCTTGCAAGAGGAGCAAAAGGTTTAGAAACTGGCGCTAAAGGCTCAATTCATACTGAAGCGATTGAAATGCTCGGGTTACGTAATGTGGTTGATATTCCTAATTTCCATGGTCTGACTACGGTTTCTATGGAGCAATTATATCAATGGAACCCTGACATCATTATAACTCAATATGACGAATCCATTGAATTAATGACAAATTTCGCATTATGGAGAGGCCTTGATGCCATTGCCAACAACCAATTATTACTATTTAGTGGCATGCCATTTGGTTGGTTAGATGGGCCTCCAGGGGTTAACCGCCTATTGGGAATGAGACGCCTACAAAGCCATTTTGATAAAAATATTGCTGCGAATATTAAGCATGATATCGCTGAGTTTTTTACTCATTTCTACCATTCATCATTAACGGCACAGCAAGTTGATTTGCTCATGGAAAAATCATGAATGATGTACTGAGACAAGGGAGAAGATCCTTTTTATTAATCATCATTTTATTAATAAGTTTTATTATCGCCTTAATAAGTGGTAAGTACTCACTTACATTCAATGAGCTTTATCATCTATTTGTCAGCCAGTTATCTTCTCATAACGAGTTGAGCAACCCGCGCCATGAAACCATTTTCTGGCAAATACGATTTCCTCGCACGTTAGCCGCTATTGTCATTGGTGGAGGTCTGGCTATTGCAGGAGCGGCTTACCAAGGTATGTTCCGTAACCCATTAGTTTCCCCTGATATTTTAGGCGTTTCCGCCGGTGCTGGCGTGGGTGCTGTTATCGGTATTTTCTTTGGCCAATCCTTATTTTACATTCAACTGAGCGCATTTATTGGTGGGCTAATCACCGTCTCCTTAGTCTGTTTTATTGCTCGATTAGCGCGGCAGCATGATCCTATTTTATCCTTGGTACTGGTCGGTGTTGCCATCAGTGCACTATGTGGTTCTGCCATCTCCTTAATGAAAATTCTTGCCGATCCCTACACTCAACTGCCTTCCATCACATTTTGGTTGTTAGGTGGATTGTCATCGATTACCCAAGCTGACCTAGTCTCCGTGTTACCGATGATGGTTATCGGTATTATTCCGTTATTATTATTACGCTGGCGAATGAATTTACTCAGTTTATCGGATGAAGAAGCCAAAAGCCTTGGGATCAATGTCAGTTTAACTCGTGCTATCTTCATTGTTTGTGCCACTTTACTCACGGCAAGTGCGGTTTCTATTGCGGGAATTATTGGCTGGATAGGCTTGATTGTGCCTCATATCACTCGAATGATAGTGGGCGCTAACTTTCGCTATCAACTCCCTGCATCACTGGCAATTGGTGCTATTTTATTACTCATTACAGATACCTTAGCACGGACTATTGCGGCAATTGAATTACCCATAGGCATTTTAACCTCCGCAATTGGCGCCCCCTTCTTTTTGGCTATTTTGTTACAGACAAGGCGGGTGAAATGAGTATTTTGTCTTTGCAAGAGGTCGCTATTGGTTATCATGGCATATCAATCATTGACGGTATTAATCTTTCGTTACCTAAAGGTGAGATTAGCTGCTTATTAGGCGCCAATGGCTGCGGTAAAACCACGTTAATGAAAACTTTACTGGGACTATTACCGGCAATTAAAGGTAAGGTCTGGCTCAATGGGCAAGAGATTAAGAACCTTAAACCCCGCGAAATCGCCAAAACTGTCGCCTATGTTCCTCAAGCTCATGATACCCCCTTTACCTTCACGGTACTTGATATGGTTATGATGGGCTTAACACCGCATATTTCATTATTTTCGGTTCCTAAAGAAACAGAAAAAAATTTAGCCTATCAACAACTCAAGCATCTGAATATCTCACATTTAGCATCACGCCTATACAGCACGCTTAGTGGAGGAGAAAAACAATTAGTATTGATAGCAAGGGCTTTAATACAAAAACCATTACTTCTAATTATGGATGAACCTGCCGCTAGCCTTGATTTTGGTAATCAAATTCGCCTACTTGAGCAAATAGAAAAATTAAAATCTCACGGTATGACAATTTTGATGTCAACTCACCATCCACAGCATGCCGCTGCTATCGCTGATAATGTTATTTTGCTCGATAAGCACCACAAAGCAAGGCAAGGGTTATCTAAATGTATGTTAACACTTACTAACTTAGCAGCCCTCTATAATGTGGATAAACATAGCATTCAATCTCACTTTCAGTTTCCATCAGCGTTTTCTAGTTAAGGTCAGAAGCCATGTTAATCAATCAAATCGATTTTGCAAAAATGTACCAGCAACATATGCAACAAGCTCAACGAAGCCGTAAAGAACCGGAACATTGGGATAAAAAAGCACAACAAATGGCGCAAACTTGCGCTAACCCCAATGACCCATATTTAGTCCAGTTTCGCAAATTAATGGATTTAACAGGTGCTGAAACACTGCTTGATGTGGGCTGCGGCCCTGGCTCCATCAGCCTGTGTCTTGCGAATGAATTCAAAGATGTTATTGGTATTGATTATAGTCGTGGCATGCTTGAGATGGCTGAACTGCGCGCAAAAGAACTCGCTATTCACCATGCACGCTTTGAAGTACTCGCATGGGAAGATGATTGGAGTTCATTGCCAAAAGTGGATATTTCAGTGGCATCGCGTTCAACACTCGTTGATGATTTAAAAGCCGCTTTACTCAAGCTCAATCGCCAAACAAAATTACGGGTTTACACCACTCATACCATCAACCCAACATTTATTGATGAACACATTATTCGCAAGATAGGCCGCGAAGTTATTCGTTTGCCAACCTACATTTACGCCGTGAATATTTTGCATCAAATGGGCATTAATGCGCGCGTTGATTTTATCAAAAGTCCTAAGAAAGGTGGGTTTGATAGCTTTGACACTTTCGCTGACAGCGTCAATTGGTCTCTTAAAAATATCACACCAGAAGAAACCGCTATCTTACGTAAGTACTATGATGAACAAACGGCTTTAGGTAAAACAATTCCTTATCCATCCAGAGATTGGGCGATGGTATCTTGGGATGTGGTTGATGAATCGGAACTGACATTATGATTTACCTACCCGATACATTAATCGACCAACTACTGCTAGATGACATTCAATACGGTGACCTCACCACACGGGCACTCGGCTTGCAGTCTCAAATGGGTGTAATAACCTTTACATCCAAATTCGGAGGTTGTATCAGTGGGCTGATTATCGCCAAACGCATGCTAGAGAAGCTGGGGATCTCTTGTGATTGCCACTTTCAAGATGGCCAACTTGTTGAGCCGCAAAGTGTTTTAATTTCTGCCACTGGGCCGATTGAAGCCTTGCATCAAGGCTGGAAAGCGGTGCAAAACGTGCTTGAATGGTGTAGTGGTGTCAGCCACTACACTCAGCAAATGGTCAGTATTTTGCGCCAATATCAACCGGATGGGCAGCTTGCGTGTACTCGAAAAACTATTCCTCATACCAAGCCTCTTGCCTTAACTGCGATTTTGGCAGGGGGCGCTATTATTCATCGAGCGGGTAGCGCAGAAAGCATTTTACTGTTCACCAACCATCGTCAATGCCTTGAAAATCCAGATGATTGGGCAAACCATATAAAAACACTGCGCCAAGCAGCCCCAGAAAAAATGATTATTGTCGAGGCTGATGATTACGAACAGGCCATTCTTGCAATCAATGCGCAAGCCGATATTGTACAACTCGATAAACTGCCCATTGAACAAATTCAGCAACTACAAGAACTCACCAAGCAGCAAAACCGGCCTTGCCAGCTATCGATTGCAGGTGGAATTAATTTAAAAACAATAGAAGCATTCGCGCAAACTGGTGTATCACTCTTAGTTACATCAGCGCCTTACTACGCAGCACCCCGAGATATAAAAGTGAAGATCTTTAAGCAGTAAGCTAAGAAGTTAGCGTCAGAAAAATCGTTCGTAAAAACAGCCTACCCCGTAGGCTGCATCCACTTATGGTTAATGACGCATATCGTTATATAAAAAATAATATATCGTTATTTACAAAACTGGAAAAACATAATGAAAATAAAACAAATTACCTATTGGATTGGGATGGCTTTATTCACGACACAGGGCTACTCAGCCTCACCTAACACTGAAAAAAATACCGATGTGATGTCCGTTTGGAGCACCCCGCTTGCCGCTGATGCTAACATCATCACAGAAAACCAAATGAAGCAGCTGAATAAAACAAGCGTCGCACAGGCGCTGAGTACCATGCCAGGAGTTTCTATTCAAAAATCAGGAAACCGCAATGAAACTCAAGTCAATGTACGTGGTTTTGATAGCCGCCAAGTACCTATTTTCTTTGATGGTATTCCAACTTACGTGCCTTATGACGGTACGCTAGACCTTGGCCGCTTTATGACTAGCGAGCTAGCCAGCGTAGAGCTATCTACCGGCTATACCTCTCTATTACAAGGCCCGAACCTGATGGGCGGGGCTATCAACTTAACCACCGCCACGCCTCAAAAACCCTTTGAAGCCAATATTAGCTTAAACCAAGGTTTTGCTCGCGGTGCAGATAACGCCCACAATATCAGCGCACGTTTAGGGGGGCGTAACGATCTCGGCTTTATTCAAGTCAGTGGCAGTCAATATAAGCAGCGCTTTATGGGAATACCGGGCTCAGAAAATAATAACCCATTAGCGGGTAATAATGGCCGTCGCCCGAATTCAGCAACTGATGACAAACGTATGATGGTGAAAGTAGGCTGGACACCACGAGAAGCAGATGAATACGTCGTGACTTATTTAAAACAAGAGGGTGATAAAAATAGTCCACCTAGCGTAACGAATAAAAAACAACAAATTTGGCAGTGGCCTGCTTATGATAAAGAAAGCATTTATTTCAACGGTACAACCCAAGTCACCGACGATATCGCCTTACAGAGTCGCCTATACCACGATACGTTCAAAAATACGCTTCATCAGTATAAATCTGTCAAAGATTACGAAAAAGGCCTTTATAACTACAGCCGTTACGATGATTACAGTAACGGTGCTGACATGCGTGTTGACTTCACCGTGCGTGAATTAGATATGCTGTCATTTGCTGCACACTGGAAAGAAGATGTCCACCGTGCACGCGCCAAAAGAGATGTCCCATTCGACCGCTATAAAGATAATACCTATTCTATTGCTACCGAATATCAATGGGTTGCCATGGATAACTTAGATATTATTGGTGGTATTGGCTATGACTGGCGCAAAAGTGCTGATGGTAAGCGCTATGATTACAAATCTGGTGATTTTGAAAAATACGATGGCAATAGCCAACATGCGTTCAACTGGGAAGTCATGGCTCGCTATCATTTAGAAAATAAAGATACCGTTCAATTTTCTATATCAGAAAGAAGCCGTTTCCCAACGCAAAAAGAGCGTTATACCAAAGAAAAAATGAAAAGTGACGACACATTCGTCATTAACCCACATATCAATACTGAGCGTGCTCTTACCTATGATTTGACTTACAAGGGACATATCTCACCCACTTGGTCATATACTTCAAGTCTCTATTATAACCATGTAACTGATGCCATTATGGCGCATCGTGTCGGTACTAATCAGGATGGAGGTTATATACTCGAAAATCGTAACAGCGGCAAAGTTGACTACTTTGGCATTGATTTAGGGACTAACGGGCAAATTACCGATTGGTTGGAAGCGGGTTTAAGTTACGGCTACATTCATGCTGATCCAAAACACTACAGCGTTAAACATGTTGCTGAATTACCTATCCACAAAGCCTTCGCTTGGGTGAAATTTACCCCTTATGAGCCATTCAGCATCACTGTAACCGAAGAAGCAAGAAGCTGGGCCTTTAATTATGTCGATGCAGATAGCAAAGTGCGTGGATATGCCAAAACTGACCTACGTTTAGATTATGACTTTGGACAAGGAATATCTGTTAATACATCAGTTAATAACTTATTCGATAAATCATATGAATATACTAATGGGTATATCGAAGAGGGTCGTAATTATTGGTTAGGTATTGAATATAAATACTAATCTAAATATATTAGGCAATGACTTTAATCATTGCCTAATATTATATAAATAAAATAAGATTAATCTGTGCTCCTGCAAAAATAATAAACATAAACCCCATAAAGTAAGCTTTAGAGGGCGAGAAAAGAAGGTTGTAAATTAAAGGCAAGATAAGTCTTAATTGAAATTACATCAAATTAAAACTAAATCTTTCAATTAATTATTCATCATGAGTTATGAATTTATAATAAATTTGTTTAATATATGTTTCATTTTATCTGTTTATTTTTAAATAAAATTAAATATCATTTTTTATATTTTATTTATTAGTCAAAAAAACTCAGCAAAGCTAAAATTTTTTGATGGCACCGCATTCATCTCTTGATTCTCAATAGTTCAAGAAACTGTGATAAACTTGTGTGCAGTAAACATTTGCATTTTTCAACGGGTGGGGTCAGTAAAATGGAAAAGATGAGTGAAAAAAAAGTTCTTGCGATGGCAGAACATATTTGCCAATCAAGAGGCGTCAGGTTGACACCACAGAGAGAAACGGTATTGAGCCTAATAGCACAACAGCATGGTGCGATCAGTGCTTATGATTTACTCGACTTACTACGTGAAATTGAACCTCAGGCTAAGCCACCTACCGTTTATCGTGGCCTTGAGTTTTTAATGGAACAAGGTTTTATCCATAAAATCGAATCAACCAACAGCTATGTTGTTTGTCACCATTTTGATAACCCAAGCCATATCTCTGTTATGTTAATTTGCGACCAGTGCGGAAGTGTAACGGAAAGTGATTGCACAACGATAGAAGCCGCAATTATTAATTTGGCAGATGAACACCAATTCCGCTTAAGGCATACCGTAGTGGAAAACCATGGTTTATGTAAAAATTGCGACGAAGTGAATAGCTGCCAAGATCATGAACATTGTCATCATAACCACGAACAACCTGTAACCCCTAAGAAAAAATAAATAGCCGGGCTGCTAGATCGTTTGATGAAATGCAAAGAGAAAATAGAGAAGAGAAAAATATAAGAAAGGAAACAAAACAGGCAGACTTCAGAATAAAACCATGAAATCTGCCTGCAATCGTCTTCACCGTCTGTAACCTACCATTACAGCTGGTTGCTAACGAAAATTAATACCAATCACTGTTACGAATAACCCCAACCGCTAAACCTTCAATAGTGAAATTTTGCTGACGCAAGTCAACAACAATAGGTTCGAATTCTGGGTTTTCTGCTATTAACTCAACACGGTTACCCTGTTGCTTAAAACGTTTAACAGTGACTTCATCTTCGATACGTGCAACCACTACTTGCCCGTTATGTACATTTTGTGTTTTATGCACAGCTAATAAATCGCCATCCATAATACCAATATCTTTCATGGACATCCCATTCACACGCAACAAGAAATCTGCATGTGGTTTAAACAGCTCAGGGTCAACTTGATAGTGGCTCTCAATATGTTCCTGTGCTAATAATGGTTCGCCAGCGGCTACACGTCCAATCAGAGGTAACCCCTGATCTTCGGTTTCTTCTTCAAGAAGCAGACGAATACCTCGAGATGCACCTGAGACGATTTCAATAACCCCTTTACGCGCTAAGGCCTTTAAATGTTCTTCTGCCGCATTAGGCGAACGAAAACCAAGGCTTGCTGCTATCTCAGCGCGTGTAGGAGGCATACCCGTCTGCGAAATGTGGTCACGCACTAGATCGTAAACCTGCTGTTGTCGAGCCGTCAGTGCTTTCATTCCGTTCCCCTGTTTGTTTATACAGTCAAGCTGTGAGTATATACAGGTAAATGAAGATTTGGAACAGTTAAATCGCTCAATTTAAGCATTTGTTATCGATTTACTTTCTTTTTACCTGATTAAGTAACCACACACCTTAACCAGAGAAATAGCGCTGCCATAATACGAGTACCCAAATGAACAACGCTAAACCGATACTCACAAATACTGCGGCAGAACCAATATCTTTAGCTCTCCCTGAAAGTTCATGATATTCACTTCCGATACGGTCAACTACGGCTTCTATCGCGCTATTCAGTAATTCGACTATTGCCACCAGAACAACAGAACTCACTAACAAAATTCTATCTATATAGCTGATATCTAAATAAAATGCGATAAAAATCGCGATAATTGCAGCAACAGATTCCTGCCTAAATGCAGCTTCATTAACCCAAGCTGCCTTCAAACCTTTAAGGGAATACCCCGCAGCTTTAATCACTCGCGTGAAGCCCTTAACTTGACTCGCCATATTTATTCCTTAAAAAATACAAACAATAATCGATTTTTACGGTCAAAGTGAATTGTCAGTAACAGATCTAACCATGTATTTCTGGTATGATTGCGCAGCATTGTTAACAAGAGGCTATAATCATTTATGTCACTATGGCGTAAAATATATTACAACACGTTGAATTTACCACTTAAATTATTGGTAAAAAGTAAACTAATTCCTTCGGATCCCGTCACTGAGTTGCAGCTTGATGTCAACAGGCCAACCCTATACGTATTACCCTATCATTCGAAGTCTGACCTCCTCACGCTACGGCACCAATGCTTAGCTATTGGTCTGCCAGACCCGCTGGTCGACAATGATATCAATGGAACGAAGCTTCCGGCCTACGTTTTTATCGATGATGGCCCACGTGTTTTTCGCTATTATTCACCGAATCCACGTAAGGATTCAGTAAAAACATTCCATGCTTATTTAGATTTGCATAAAAACAACCCAAATCTAGATATTCAAATGCTACCGGCATCCGTGATGTTTGGGCGCTCACCTGGTCGTGAAGGCCATACCCCAGCACCACCACTGAAACTGTTAAATGGCATCCAAAAATTCTTCGCCGTTTTATGGTTAGGACGTGACAGCTTCGTACGTTTATCTCCGATTGTCTCAATTGGGAAAATGGCACAAGACCACGGTACAGACACCATTATTGCCAACAAACTTGCTCGTGTCGCACGTATTCACTATTCGCGCCAACGTCTCGCAGCAGTTGGGCCTAAACTCCCTGCACGTTATGAGCTGTTTAATAAGTTATTGACGTCAAAAGCAATTGAAAAAGCCGTTGAAGACGAAGCGCGCAGTAAAAAAATTCCACTCAAAAAAGCTCAGCAAAATGCCGTTGGGATGATGGAAGAAATCGCAGCCAATTTCTCTTATGAAGCAGTACGTTTAACGGATAGGGTTCTTAGTTGGACTTGGAATCGCCTTTATCAAGGCATTAATGTTCAGCACGCTGAACGAGTCCGCCAGCTAGCACAAGACGGCCATGAAATCGTTTATGTGCCATCCCACCGTAGCCATATGGACTACTTACTGCTCTCATATGTGCTATACCATCAAGGGCTAGTTCCACCCCATATTGCCGCGGGGATCAACCTCAATTTCTGGCCTGCAGGGCCTATTTTCCGTCGTTTAGGGGCCTTTTTTATTCGCCGAACGTTCAAAGGCAATAAACTGTATTCGACCGTTTTCCGCGAATATTTAAGTGAGCTATTTGCCCGAGGTTACTCCATCGAGTACTTTGTGGAAGGTGGGCGCTCACGTACCGGTCGTTTGTTACAGCCTAAGACGGGTACTCTCTCCATGACGTTACAAGCGATGTTGCGCGGTGACTCACGCCCTATCACCATTGTTCCTATCTACATCGGGTATGAGCATGTGATGGAAGTGGGTACTTACGCCAAAGAACTGCGCGGTGCAGAAAAAGAGAAAGAAGGCTTTTTCTCTATGGTTCGCGGCTTACGTAAATTGCGCAACCTAGGCCAAGGCTATGTTAACTTTGGCCAGCCAATTTCGCTTCCACACTATCTCAACCAGCGTGTACCTGATTGGCGCGACTCTATCGACCCTATCGAACCACAAAGACCAACTTGGCTAAACCCAACGGTCAGTTCGTTAGCTGATAACATTATGGTCAATATTAATAATGCAGCCGCAGCCAATGCGATTAACCTGTGTGCGACTGCGTTACTGGCTTCTCGTCAACGCTCACTGACTCGTGAGCAACTAGTTGAACAAGTCGACTGTTACCTGCAATTATTGCGCAATGTGCCATACACCGCAGATGCTACAACGCCAAATAAAACGGCCGAGCAATTGTTAGAACATGCTTTGCAAATGGATAAATTTGAAGTCGAAAAAGACAGCATGGGGGATATTATCATTCTTCCTCGCGAAAATGCCGTCTTGATGACCTATTACCGTAACAATATCCATCATTTATTAGTATTACCATCGCTAATAACTAGCATTGTGTTGCACCATGAACGCATTAGCCGCCAAGACATTCACTATCAAGTAGGCCAAATTTACCCATTCTTAAAAGCAGAACTGTTTATGCGTTATAACAGTGATGAGCTACATGAGACGGTAGATACACTAATTGATGAACTGAATAACCAAAAGCTAATTTGCTTAAAAGAAGATGATGTGGTGGTGCTAAATCCTCGCCGTATTCGTCCATTACAGCTCTTAGCCGCAGGCGTTCGTGAGACTTTACAACGTTATGCAATCACATTGTCATTACTCAATGCGAGCCCGGAAATTAGCCGTAATACACTGGAAAAACAAAGTCGTATCCTTGCGCAACGCCTTTCTGTTTTACACGGTATTAACGCTCCTGAATTCTTTGATAAAGCGGTATTCTCCACATTGGTCGATACCCTAAGGGAGGAAGGCTACATTGATAATAATGAAAATGATATCTTTGTAACCAATGCACAGAAACTGTATGCCGTTCTGGCTCGCTTGATGTCACCTGAGATCCGTTTAACTATTGAAAGTGTTAGCCAAGACGATGAGTTTTCCACTGCGATAGAGAAGAATACAGAAACTGAAACAAATGCAGACTAGAAATCTTGGAGCTAAATAAGTAAAAGGGGTAATGTTATTCACATTACCCCTTTTATTTAATAGAGCTAGTGCTAACAATAATCTATGTCCTAAATAATTCGAAGTGCCGCACCAATGATGAATTGTTTTTTGAAACCACTGAGTTCGATTAATCAAGGTGATGTTGCTGAATTATTTATCTAGTATTATCTCTGAGCATCGCTTCGTTAAAGAAATCCAAACCAATGGCGCTTACTTTTGGTTCCTAGATATAGGACTCACTGAAAAAGTATCGAATTCCGCCACACTAACCAAAACAGCCAATACCTAATATTGATAGCTAGACGGATAGGCGATTTTTACGTGTATTCAATATTATTTTAATAAAAGAAAAGCCGCCAAAACCCAACATAAAAAATTGATAAATAACAAATAAATTCAAAAAAAACACACAGTTTGAAATATGGTAAATATCAAAAAATAATTTCAATTCATAATAAATTATCATTTCTTAATTAATCCCACTCTCTATGACTTCTTATTTAGTCCAAACAAGTACGTTCACATTATCAATCTAAATATATAAATTTCACCGCAAGACGAAATGCAATCATTGAGTCGAGTATTAACATCCACCACCAAAATGAGGCATTAGATTACATAACTGAAATTTATAACAGCAACTCAATATCTGCTTATCTCACTCTATTATTGGTGTTTAGCACCTTTGATAGTTCATTTATTCACAATGGAAATATCCTAATTATGGAAACAACGACTTAAAGGAAGGAATAAAAGGAATAAATAAATGATTTTTGGTATTAACCGTTACAGTATCAAATCATCTCAGATGCCCTTATTGATTCCCGTTTTACTGTCCGTATCCATCATACCAACTGGTTCAGTCTTTGCTACTGGGTTTGTAGATGGAATCAAAGTGAAGCCTTACCACCTGCAGACAGGAGAGACCGTTCACAGTGTGGCTCATCAATACAATCTGACGGTGGAGGAATTAAAAACATTAAATCAAAAACGCAATTTCGCCCGCGCTTTTGAACAACTTTCAGCTGGAGATCAAATCGATGTACCAAGCACTTACATCGCCAATACGACAGATAAAACGACGAAGAAAGGTGTACAAGTAAACGACTCAGATAGTGAAATTGAGAACTGGTTGGCCCAAACTGCCCCTAACTTTTTCCAAGCGATGAACACACAAAGTGCAGAGGAGTACCTGACTAAACAGGCCAAGGATATGGCGGTGAGCACAGCGTCATCAACCATGGAGAGTTGGTTAAATCAATATGGTACCGCACAAATTAGTGTACAGCCGGGAGATAAACTGTCACAAAGTACGCTGTCTGCCGACATGCTGTTACCTGTATATCAAAACCCAGATTGGCTGGTGTTCACCCAGTTAGGAGGTCGGAACCTTAATGATCGCACCACCCTAAACTTAGGAGTGGGCGCTCGTCGGTTCAATGAGCAATGGATGTATGGCGTCAACACCTTTTATGACGCTGATATTACAGGTGGGAACAGCCGACTCGGTATTGGCGGAGAATTGTGGTCCGATAATCTACGCTTTTCAACCAATGGTTATCTGCGACTCAACAACTGGCATCAGTCACGGGATTTTGACGACTACGATGAACGCCCCGCCAACGGATTTGATATGACCGCCAGTGCTTGGTTGCCATCTTATCCACAACTTGGTGGCAAACTGAAATATGAACAATATTTCGGTGATGAAGTGGCAATGAAAGGTAAGGACTCTCGTAGTAAGTCGCCAAAAACAATGACTGTAGGGTTGAATTACACACCTATTCCATTAATTACCCTTGGGGGTGACTGGCGTACAGGACAAGGAACTGATGATCTGCAACTTCAGGCACAACTGACCTATTCATTCGGTGTGCCTTGGAAAGACCAAATATCATCGAGTTCAGTTGCTCGCCTGCGTTCGCTCTCAGGCAGCCTAATGGCACTGGTTGAGCGCAATAACAACATTGTACTCGAATACCGTAAACAGGATTTGATCAGTTTAATACTGCCGCAGGAAATCCGTGGTCGAGGTGCCAGCCTACAGTCACTGAGCGCTATCTTAAAAGCGAAATATGGTGCTGAACGTGTGAAATGGGGAATGCTGACAGAGTTTTCATCCAACGGTGGGAAAGTACAGTCTGTTGGCAAAAGTTTAACAGCTTGGCAAATTCGCCTACCTGCTTGGCAGGCGGGTAAAAGCAATACTTATACCCTAAGTGCTATTGCATGGGATGGAAAGGGAAATGCATCAAAACCGGCCTATATAAAAGTGATTGTCGACGCAGGGTTTTCTAACCGCTACTCAAGTTTGACTGTTGGATCAGGTGTACTGAATGTCGATCAGTCGGAGGTATTAACGCTGACGATGCGGGATGAGCAGAATGCACCGATGACTAAATTGGCTTCATCGATTCAGTTGCCGTTCGCCTTCACGACACAAAAAGGCGGGTCATCACTATCGCCTTCGCAAAGTGGCGTTAAGTTGGAGGCGTTGAAAGAAACGGCACCGGGTGTTTATACCACCACCATCACCACTGGAAAATTGCCGGGCACCCTCATTTTTAGTCCGAAGGTAGAGGGGATCAATCTAGCGTCAACAAAAATAGAAGTGATGGCAGCCCCCGTAGGATTACAAATATTTCATAACGGCAGTGTTATAAAAAAGCGCCCCGTCGTTGGGGATGTCCTAACAGCAACACCAGAGTGCCAAGTCAACTGCATTTTGCCGACAGCTTGGCAATGGGAAGTGGAGACAATACAAGGATCAGGACAGTATCAAGCGATTAATGGCGCTACAGCCATGACATATACAGTCACCGCAGACACGCAAAAACGCAGGTTGCGAGCGACCGCACAATAAATACGCCTATAGGGCAACTTAATAAATTTAAAATATAAGGTAATAATTAGATGAGCAACAAAAATCAACAAACCCCAATGATCCGCAAAAACAACCTATCTGTCCTGATTGCGGGAGCCGTGTTAGGCATGACTTTTGGTACATCGGCACTCGCTGCCACGACTCAGACTCCGATCTCGATAACCTCCCCAGCAACAACTGCGGTTATTGGTCATGCACCAGAGCTAAAAGCGGGTACCATCACGGCCACAGATAAGAACAATGACGGTGTATTAGGTGAGAATGATGAGTTGAAAGCGTCAGGTTTTGACTTCAGTGATAAAGACAACGATACACTAATGTCTATCGTCTATGAATGGCATGACGGCAAAAATGTTATTGCAGGGCAAACGAGCGACATGCTGAAACTGACATCGGTATTGTTAGGTAAAAGCATTACCGTTAAGGCCGTCGCAAAAACGGATCCAGATAAGACGGAGCCGTCAGAGAGTGTAGCCGTAGCAGCAGCAACCTTCATCGATATCAGTGGTAAGACAATATTGGGCGGCACTAATATCCAAACAGTGAATGGCAATATCGTGAAATCAGTAACTATTTCGGGTCTCACTGGAGCTGGGTCACGACCGCTGGTTGGTGATTCGCTGAAAGCAAATGTCACCTGTCACGGGACTTGTGATAATAACCTGACTTACAAGTGGCAGATTCAAGACTCTGTGAATTCGAGCAAATACACAGATATTTCAGGTGCAACCACAGCAACATACACGGTTAAGGGCACAGAGCAGAAACGTAAAATTCAGGTTATCGTTTCGAACAAATAATCACTATCCCCCGCAGCGAAACATTTCGCTGCGGTATTTTTGATAATAAGCATCCATAACATACTGCGATAACAGAAGAGGATATTCATAAAATGGCAGAGAGGACAAAAATTATCCCCCTTATTCGTCTGATAACGTTGGCAGCAGGATTGGTCATCGTAGGAGGCGTATCCGCTTCTGTGATCGAAGTCAATACCCAAACGCTTCCCGTTATCGGTCATGCACCTGTCGTGACTGATGTTCAATTTAATAATAAGACACCCGCCGTTAATGACACGGTCACCGCTGATCCAAAGATAACGGATGCAGATAAGGATGCATTAGAAACATCACTTTTTCAATGGAAACTCGATGGTAAAAATATTTCAGGAGCCACGCGAAATAGCTATAAACTCGTCCCCGGCGATGGCAATGGAAAACAACTGTCGGTCGAGGTCACGCCACAAACCGACCCTAAAATCACAGAACCAGCAACTGGCGCTATATTCACTTCATCAACTCTCACTACTAGAGGGCTGGCACCAGAAGCTCATGATGTGAAAATTGATGGTCAGCCAGAGCCTGGTAGATTACTGACCGGAAATTATCGCTACCATGATGGGGACAGCCCGAGCGATCCTGAGAGTGGAACCAGTTTCGAGTGGTTCTGTTTGCGTAACAAGAATCATCAGGCGATATCAACAAGCAGAACTTATCACATACAAGATGCAGATATAGGGTGTGAAATTTATTTCAATGTCATCCCTCGCTCATCAAGCGGAACACCGAGTACAGGTGCGCAAGTTCAATCGAATAAGGTCACTGTAGCTAAAGCAATACCATCACATCTAGTAGAAATATATAACGGCAACCAAATAGGGAATCGCTCCGGATATGGGTACAATATGGTGATAAATTATTCGCACCTCGGTTATGGCAAACCGATATCAATAATCATCAGTGAATACAGGAACGGAAATATCAGTGCGGTAAATAAGTATCAGGTTGGTAAGAAGACTCACATTGGTTCAATTGTTACTGACGACGGAAACACTATAAAGTTTGGAGATAATGCAAGCTCCAGTATCGGGGAAACTATTTATCTTGTGGTCCACGTTAATTTTCCAAACGGCAAACTTGCCCAAGCGACATCGTCTAAAATAGTACTGCAGCGTTAATAATTTGCTCACTCAAAACCCTAGCCATTTGGTTAGGGTTTTTCCAGCCATTGAGAGGAAAAGCTGAAAAGCATGCTCCTGTTAATCGTCAACAACCTGTTTACCAATAACTCAAAAAAATTCCGACAAATAAGATAAAACCAACATAGTTATTATTCATAAAAGCTTTAAAACAGGGAGCACGCTCTCTATTGACCATCAGTTTTTGCTGATAAACAAATAACCCCACAACCAGCGCCAGAGAAAAATAGTAAATGCTCCCCAGAGCAGCCAATGATCCCACAGCCACCAGCAAGCCAACCATCAATAGTTGCAGTAAGCCAATAATCAGTTTGTCATATTGCCCAAATAAAATAGCGGTTGATTTCACGCCAATTTTTAAATCATCATCGCGGTCTACCATTGCATACTGAGTATCGTAGATCACCGACCAAATAATATTAACTAAGAACAGTAACCAACAAACAACAGGCAAGGTTTCACCAACAGCAGAGAAAGACATTGGAATTGACCAACCAAAAGCCGCACCTAACACCACTTGAGGTAAGTTACTGACTCTCTTAACAAAAGGGTAAACCCATGCTAAGGCCAAACCTGCAATCGACAACCAAATAGTCATTGAATTTAAAGTTAAAACCAGCAAGAAGGACACACCCACTAAACTTGCAAACAAAATTTTAGCTTCTTTTTCTGTCACGTCACCACTCGGGAGTGGGCGATGTTTAGTCCGCTCTACGTGGCCATCAAAATGACGGTCAGCAAAGTCATTAATAACACAACCAGCTGCACGCATAAAAAATACGCCGGCAGTAAATACAATTAAAAGATGTAAACTTGGCGTACCTTGAGCCGCAATCCATAATGCCCAATATGTCGGCCACAATAGCAACAGTGAACCAATGGGTCTATCAATACGCATTAAACGGCTGTATGCATGCCATTTACTGAGCGTCATACTTCCCTCCACTTTGTCGTGCTCCTTTTCGAATCCCATCATACTTCAAATTAGGTATATTTTAATACCACCAACCTCTGCAACTTACTGATTTATATTTGTTGGCATAGTGTCATTGCAGAAACCTGAAAATTCAAAATACTTAGGATAGTTAACGATATGCAGGTGATTCAGGTAAAAATATTTCGGTTAATAATAAGGGTTTATCCGATAATCTTAACCGAGAACAACGTACCCAACGGTTTGCGCAAGAACCAATATGAATATAATCTCGAGTTAAGCTGTCACGGCTAAATAAATAACGCCCTAACGGCATTCTCCCAATATCCACCAGCTGCTGATCATCATCAGTCAGTGTTTCTTCAGGGATTACCGTTCGGCCCAGTAACCAAGGGATACCATCTCCATACATGACAACTTCTCTGACCCAATAACGCTGGCTTTCAGGTAAAGACTGCACTTCATCCGCACTTAGCTTCTCTTGCGATACATAGCGTTCTAAATATGGAATGACAGTCACTTGCTGGCTATGTTGCTCAAAACGTTTTGTCATGGAGCCAAGCTCTAATAGCCAATCTAATACATTGGCAGGCACTATTTTATCGTTCTCCGCCAGCCAGTGAATCGGCTGAGAAGTAAAAAGCGTTTCATCCATTACTTAAAATTCCACCATGAATAACATGGTTATGATTTACTGTATTTCTTACACAATAGGATATCACGTTGTTTTACGACAAGGTTAAAGTTAGCTAACAATTTATATAAAAAGTCACATTTTCAACACAAAATGTAAAAATATAGTGAAAAATTTTTTAAATACTAACGAGTTATCGATAATAATAAAATTCATTAATATCGTAACAAACTAGATTTATTTGCTTGAAAAATAGTCGATTAAACAATCGTTCAATTAAACAAAATGTCGACTAAACAATATAAGGCAGGAAGCTCCTACCTTATATTGAAGTATTTAAATAATACGTTAGTAATTTATCGCCAAGCTTTATAGCTATTAATCAAACCATTGGTTGAACTATCATGGCTGCTGACTTTTTCACTGTTTTCTAATTCAGGCAGAATGCGGCTCGCTAATTGTTTACCTAATTCTACGCCCCATTGGTCAAACGTGAAGATGTTTAAAATCGCCCCTTGGGTGAAAATTTTGTGCTCATACATGGCAATCAATGCACCTAACGAATATGGTGTAATTGATTTCAATAAAATAGAGTTAGTTGGACGGTTGCCTTCAAACACTTTATAAGGCGCAACATATTCCATATCTGCTACATTTTTACCTTGTGCAGCAAACTCGGCATCGACCACTTCACGAGTTTTACCAAATGCTAGTGCTTCGGTTTGCGCAAAGAAATTCGATAACAATTTTTCATGGTGATCCCCTAACGGGTTATGAGTTACCGCAGGTGCGATAAAATCACATGGGATCATCTTCGTTCCTTGGTGGATCAACTGATAAAACGCATGTTGGCCATTGGTTCCTGGCTCCCCCCAAATAATTGGACCAGTTTGATAAGTAACAGGTTTTCCATCACGACCAATATATTTACCGTTCGACTCCATATTGCCTTGTTGGAAGTATGCGGCAAAGCGATGCATGTATTGGTCGTATGGCAGAATCGCTTCAGTTTCTGCTTCAAAAAAATTGTTGTACCAAATGCCAATCAAACCCAACAACACCGGGATGTTTTTTTCTAATGGCGTTTGGGTAAAATGTTTATCCATCGCATGGGCGCCGCTCAATAATTGAACGAAATTATCAAAGCCAACCGATAAAATAATCGATAAACCAATTGCTGACCATAATGAATAGCGGCCACCAACCCAATCCCAGAATTCAAACATATTGTTGGTATCAATACCAAATTTCGCAACTTCTTCGCTATTCGTTGAAAGCGCCACAAAATGCTTAGCAACTTGGCTTTCATCTTTTGCCGCAGCCAAGAACCAATCACGAGCAGAATGCGCATTAGTCATGGTTTCTTGCGTTGTAAAGGTTTTTGACGCAATTAAGAACAATGTCGTTTCTGGATTCAGTGTTTTCAACGTTTCAGCGATTTGCGTGCCATCCACATTAGAAACAAAGTGCATATTTAGGTGGTTTTTGTATGGTCGTAGTGCTTCTGTCACCATAAATGGACCAAGGTCAGAACCACCAATACCGATGTTCACCACATCAGTAATCGCTTTACCGGTGTACCCTTTCCAATCACCGCTGATAATGCGCTGACTAAATTGCTGCATTTTATCCAATACCGCATTCACTTCAGGCATGACATCTTTGCCATCGACATAAACAGGGGTGTTATCGCGGTTGCGCAAAGCAGTATGTAATACCGCACGGTCTTCAGTACGGTTAATTTTCTCACCTTGGAACATGCTGTTGATAGCGCTTTCTAGCTCTGTTTCTTTTGCTAAGGCTAATAAATGTTCCAATGTTTCTTGTGTAATTCTATTTTTGGAGAAATCCACTAAGATTTGACCATCGAACGTCGCCGAAAAATGAGTAAAGCGGTCTTTATCCTGTGCAAACAAATCGCGCATATGAACATTTTTCATTTGCGCAAAATGTTGCTCTAGCGCCCGCCATGCAGCCGTTTGGCTTGGATTAATACTTCTCATGGATAACACTCTCCAAATAATATTAAATAGAAATAGATTGTACCCCGTCACGAAAACGAGACTTATCGGTTTTCTGCGTTATATTGATATTCCCCAATTCTGCCGCACTTTTCCAGACTTAATTACCCCTTTTATTGAAATACGCACTTTCAATGCATACCACTTAAAAAATAGCAGGTATATGCTCTAAATAATTCAATGAACGCAGTCAACACCCACACAGCTTGAAGTATGACGAGTATATTGAGAAAACCGATAATAAATTACCTATCATTAGAATTACTGATTTACTTCGATTCTTGATTGACGCAATCCCATTTACCCGATAAATCTATATAAAGATTAGGTTTAACCAAAGGGATTGACACCATGAATACCGCAGCGCCTTCAACAGACAACCATCAGTATGTTATCGCCAAATTTGGCGGCACCAGCGTCGCTAACTTTGAAGCGATGAACAACAGCGCCAATATCGTTCTTTCCAACCCAAATGTGCGAGTTGTGGTACTTTCAGCTTCTGCTGGCATTACCAATTTATTAATCGAACTGGCTGAAGGCTGCGATGCGGATAAACGCAATGAACTGCTGAAAAAAGTGAAAGATATTCAATACGCAATTATTGATAATCTACAAACAGCTGATGTTATTCGTGAAGAAATCAATCGGTTACTTGATAATATTGCACATTTAGCTGATTCGGCTGCTTTAGCCACTTCCGATGCATTAACGGATGAAATGGTCAGCCATGGCGAATTAATGTCAACCTTACTATTTGTTGAAGTACTACGCCAACGTAATGCTAATTCCCTATGGTTTGATGTGCGCAAAGTGATGAGAACGAATGACAGCTTTGGTCGTGCTGAACCAGAGCTAGCTCAGCTAAAAACATTGTCAGAACAACAACTCATGCCGCGCCTTGCCGAATCGGTTGTGATCACCCAAGGGTTTATTGGCCGTGATGAAAAAGGCCGCACGACAACGCTTGGCCGTGGTGGAAGTGACTACACTGCCGCTCTGTTAGCTGAAGTACTTAATTTATCACGTGTCGATATTTGGACTGATGTTCCTGGAATTTACACCACAGACCCTCGCGTCGTACCGAGTGCCCAACGGATTGATGAAATTGCTTTCGATGAAGCCGCTGAAATGGCGACTTTTGGTGCAAAAATTTTGCATCCAGCGACACTCCTTCCTGCAGTACGTGCCGGAATCCCTGTTTTTGTTGGTTCAAGTAAAGCTCCCGAAGCTGGCGGTACCATTGTGTGTGATAAAACCACTAATCCACCACAATTTAGGGCATTAGCACTGCGCCGCAAACAAACGCTACTCACCTTACACAGCCTAAAAATGCTGCATGCGCGAGGCTTCTTAGCGGAAATTTTCACCATTTTACTGCGCCACAATATTTCAGTGGATTTAATTACAACGTCAGAAGTCAGTGTTGCACTAACCTTAGATACAACGGGTTCAACGGGAACTAACGGCAGCTTACTCACCAATGCGCTGATGACAGAGTTATCCGCATTATGTCGTGTCGAAGTAGAAGAGAATTTAGCGCTCGTCGCAATCATTGGTAATGAGCTGTCGCAAGTGAATGGCCTAGGAAGGCAAATTTTTGGCGCACTTGAGTCATTCAATATTCGCATGATCAGCTATGGCGCAAGTAGCCACAATATTTGTTTATTGGTTCCTGGGAATGATGCTGAAGAGATCGTTCGTACCTTGCACAGTAACTTATTTGAATAGTGTCGAAGTTTGATCAAAATACCAAAAGGCGATCATCACGATCGCCTTCTCTATTATAAAATTAATCCCTTCCCGTATTTTTACTGGGTTGCGCAACACTGTTGGTGTATTGCAACATTTTGCCCGTCACACCTTTATTCTGTGTTAAAAGCGCTAAATTTCCTTTTGCTGTTTCATTACCGAGTTCTACTGCTCGCTCAAACCACATTACCGAACGGAAAATATTTTTTTCGCCCCCCTCGCCTCGTGCATACATCACCGCAAGGTTATTTTGTGCATCGCTGTTCTTTTTAAATGCCGCTTTTTCCAGCAATTGCCGAGCTTTCTGTGAGTTTTTCGCTACACCCGTTCCCGTTAAATAAAAGATAGCTAACTGGTTTTGAGCTTCGATGCTATCTTCTTGTGCCAGTTGCAGCCAACTCACAATTTTATTGACATCCACATTTTTCAACTCACCAGACACATACATCTTCGCTAACTTAATTTGAGCTGCATTACCATCACTGTTAGCAAGTGACATATACCATTCAATGGCCTTTTCAGGGTCTTTTTTAACGCCACCTAACCCTTTTTCATAGAATTCAGCCACTTTCATTCCTGCATCTTGGGATTTGTTTTGTGCCGCACGTTCATACCAGATAAAGGCTTCAGCGAGGTCTTTTCCAACGCCATCACCTTGTTCATAGGCTTTCGCAATCGCCAGTTGGGCTGCAATACTATTTTGTTGCGCAGCGCGTTTATACCAGTACATCGCTTGGTAGCTATTCTTTTCTATTGCACTATGGCCTTCTTGATAAAAGTCACCCATATTCACTTGTGCTGTCGCAGAGCCCATATTGGCGGCTTGGCGATATAAGTAAATCGCCATTTCGTCGTCCGGCTCTACACCTTCGCCATTTTCATACATCACCGCTAAATTATTCACAGCGGCAGCAATATTATTTCCCGCACTTCTTTCATACCATTCTCTCGCCTTTTGGTAATCGGTATCACCACCTAGCCCATCATGATAAAACAGTCCCATCGCAAACTGTGCGTTAGCGTGTTCTTGCTCTGCGGCCTCTGTATACCATGCTTTCGCTTGTTTTAAATTTCGCTCTACCCCAATACCATGTTCATATAAGTAACCCATCGCATATTGGCAATAAGCATCGCCTTTTTCGGCACCTCGGCGATACCATTGTTCCGCTTGCTGGTACTTTTCCTGATTGTGCAACAACATTCCAAGGTAGTAATCGCCATCTGTATTATCTCGGTCAGCTACCTTTTTAAACCAACGATAAGCCTCTTGCTCATTGGCAGCTAAAAACTCAGTCCCATCCATATAAGCAAGCCCAACATCCACCATCGCTTCTTCATCTCCGGCATTTGCTAGTTGCAATTTTGCTTTGAATTCATCAGGAATTGGCGTACTTTTAGGCTGCGCCTGTAGCGCATTTGGCTTATCTTTCGCAGAAGGTGCTTCAACGGTATTGCCAGCTTGCGCAAGGGAAATACCGCTAACATAGAGAACTAACAGAAAAGAACGTAATTTCATCACCATGACCTATTTATTGGCGTTATCTCATTAACATATCATTCCAATAAATAATTCATAAGGGATGTTAGCTGAAAAAGTAGAATAATAGGGAAATTATTCAGAAAATGGAGGAGACGCCGGCTCTTGCTGAAACTTTTGTCTCCGAAATAAACCCCAGAGCTTAATTAACGCGGTAACCACCATGTTTACTGGCAAATAAATTAAATTTACCCCACTCAATTAACAGAGCTTCCAATGTGCGGTGGCTGATCTTACACAGTTCAGAGATCTGAGAAACAACAAAGTGATTTTCGCTCACCAGTTCTGGTGAAAACACTTCCGCAATCCACTCACACTCTTTCGTGGTCACCAGCCAACCGTCATTGGTCGAAAATTTATGTACGGGTACCATGCCGTCTTTAGGGCTTTCTTGGGATAACAGTTTATTTTCATCAACTTGGGCTTGATGAAAAGCAGCGATTTCTTCCTCTGAAGGGACGGGTTCTACCGCTAAATTCTCTTCTAAAAACAGGTAAATTTCTTCTGCTCTTGCCGGTGTAAGCTCGCTTTTTAACCAGATTTGATTAAAACAGTGCTCATTCAGTGAATCATCGGTATCAAGCTTATCCATGATCTGTAAAACACTCATCATGGCGCTCACCGCGTCTTCACTCATCATAAACGTTTCAGGCGCAGCACTGTTTTGGATCTGATAAGGAAAAACCGCCGAGCGTGGCAGTTCTTCTTCAATAATAAATTCATAGCTCATCATTGGACCCCTCTAATGTATTACCTATAAGATGGTGCCGAATACATGAAAAATCAATGTATTGATCTGGTTTTAATCTTCAGGGTCATAAGCTAAGTTTGGTGCTAACCAACGTTCCAACTCCCTTACCGACATCCCTTTACGTTTTGCGTAGTCCTCAATTTGGTCTTTTTGTAGCTGAGCTACCGCAAAATATTTACTTTCTGGGTGGCTAAAATACCAGCCTGATACCGAAGCGCCTGGCCACATCGCATAGGAACTGGTGAGTTTCATGCCAATTTGCGTTTCTACATCCAATAACTGCCAAATTTTGGCCTTTTCTGTGTGCTCAGGACAAGCCGGATACCCCGGTGCAGGGCGGATACCTTGGTAATTTTCACGAATAAGCTCTTCATTACTCAAGTTTTCATCAGCTGCATAGCCCCAATATTGCCTACGGACTTGTTGGTGTAGATATTCAGCAAATGCCTCCGCTAGCCTATCCGCCAGCGCTTTAACCATAATTTTATTATAATCATCATGCTGTTGTTCATATTCATCAGCAAGCGCGTCTTCTTCTAAGCCACCTGTCACTGCGAAAGCCCCAATATAATCGGCTTTACCGCTGTTTTTGGGCGCGACAAAGTCAGATAAACAATAGTTTGGAAACTCAGTTTTTAAGGTTTGCTGGCGTAAATTCAGCCCCATCACTTGTACATGGCTTCTTGACTCATCGGTATAAATTTCTACATCATCGCCAACTCGGTTTGCAGGGAATAAGCCAAAAATACCTTTTGGCGTTAGTAATCTTTCTTTATCGAGCTTATCTAACATATTATTGGCATCTTTCAATAGCTTACGTGCTTCAGAACCAACCACTTCATCTTCTAAGATCCGCGGGTATTTCCCCGCCAGCGACCAAGTCATAAAAAATGGCGTCCAATCAATATAGTCTCTCAGCGTTGAAATAGATGCTGTGACTTCTTCAATACCCTGGAATTTTGGTACAGGTGGTTGATAGTTTTGCCAGTCAATATTTACCGCATTCGCACGTGCCACATCCAGTGCCACCGGTGGTGTTTTTGGCCTTCTTCGACCATGCTGCTGGCGTACGGTGTCGTATTCACGGCGCGTACGCGCAACAAAATCTGCTTTTTGTGTTGCTGACAATAACGCCGAGACAACCCCCACTGTTCGGGAAGCATTTTGCACGTAAGTTGTTGGCCCACTGTAATTTGGCTCAATTTTCACAGCAGTATGTGCTTTTGATGTCGTCGCCCCACCAATCAGTAATGGCAAGGCAAATCCTTGTCTTTCCATCTCTTTAGCGACATGCACCATTTCATCAAGAGATGGCGTAATCAAACCAGATAACCCAATAATATCGACGTTTTCTTCACGCGCTGTTTTTAGAATAGTTTCACATGGAACCATCACACCTAAATCAATGATTTCATAGTTATTACACTGTAAAACAACGCCAACAATATTTTTACCAATATCATGGACATCGCCTTTTACCGTAGCGAGTAAGATTTTTCCTGCGCTGCTACCTGATTGTTTAAGCTCTTGAATATAAGGCTCTAAATAGGCGACTGCTTGTTTCATTACACGGGCGGATTTCACCACTTGAGGTAAGAACATTTTGCCTTCCCCAAACAGGTCTCCAACCACATTCATACCGTTCATCAAGGGACCTTCAATCACTTCGATTGGGCTAGAAGCACGTTGGCGAGTTTCTTCAGTATCTTCAATAATAAATTCGGTAATGCCTTTCACTAGTGCATATTCAAGACGCTTTTCAACTTCCCAACTACGCCATTCCGCTTGTTGAACTTGCTGCTCTCCTGCCCCGGCTCCACGGTATTTTTCTGCCAGTTCAAGTAAGCGTTCCGTACTGTCATCACGACGATTTAAAATCACATCTTCAACCGCGTCTTTTAATTCAGAAGGTAAGTCATCATAGATAGCGAGCTGCCCCGCATTAACGATCCCCATATCCATTCCATTACGAATGGCGTAGTACAAGAAAACAGCATGAATCGCTTCGCGTACAGGGTCGTTCCCTCTAAATGAAAAAGAGACGTTGGAAACTCCGCCAGAAATCATCGCATGAGGTAATTGAGCCTTGATATCCTTACAGACCTCAATAAAATCAACTGCATAGTTATTGTGCTCTTCAATTCCTGTGGCTACGGCAAAAATATTTGGGTCAAAAATAATATCTTCAGGAGGGAAGCCCACCTCTTCGGTCAGGATCTGATAAGCACGGCGACAAATTTCAATTTTTCGCTCACGTGTATCTGCTTGGCCAACTTCATCAAATGCCATGACGACCACGGCAGCACCATATTTGCGCAATAGTTTAGCGTGCTCAATAAATGCCTCAACCCCCTCTTTCATTGAGATTGAATTGACGATCCCCTTACCTTGTATGCACTTAAGCCCCGCCTCGATGACCTCCCACTTTGAGGAGTCAATCATAATCGGCACGCGCGCAATATCTGGTTCGCCAGCAATGAGATTCAAGAAACGTACCATCGCCGCATGGGAGTCCAACATCCCTTCATCCATATTGATGTCGATGATTTGTGCGCCATTTTCAACTTGCTGACGAGCCACATCTAAGGCTTCTTGGTAATTTTCTTCTTTAATCAACCGCTTAAATTTTGCTGAACCTGTCACGTTGGTTCTTTCCCCGACGTTCACAAATAATGATTTTTTGCCAATATTTAGCGGTTCTAAACCAGATAAACGGCATTCAACAGGCAGTGACGGTAATTGGCGTGGAGTGATGCCTTTTACTGCATCTGCCATTTTTTTGATATGTAATGGCGTCGTTCCACAACATCCACCAACAATATTTAAGAACCCTGCGGTTGCCCATTCATGAATTTGTTCGGCCATATTTTGCGCATCAAGGTCATACTCACCAAACGCATTGGGTAGCCCTGCATTGGGGTGCGCACTGACATAACATTCAGCAATTCTTGATAATTCAGCAATATACTGGCGTAACTCATTAGGACCTAATGCGCAATTCAAGCCAAATGATATCGGCTGAGCATGACGCAATGAGTTATAAAATGCTTCTGTTGTTTGCCCTGATAATGTTCGACCTGAGGCATCCGTGATCGTCCCCGAGATCATAATCGGTAAAGAAACGCCCAAAGCTTCCAATTCGGTTTCTACCGCAAAGATCGCGGCCTTCGCATTTAATGTATCAAAAATGGTTTCGATCATGATCAGATCGACCCCACCTTTTACTAAAGATCGGGTAGATTCTCGATAAGCTTCAACGAGTTGATCAAAGGTGATATTGCGATAAGCGGGATCATTAACATCCGGAGAAATGGAAGCAGTACGGTTTGTAGGGCCTAAGACTCCAGCAACATAACGCGGTTGCTCTGGCGTTTTACGTGTCCACTCATCAGCACATTCACGAGCAAGACGTGCAGCAACTTCATTAATTTCAGCGGAAAGAGATTCCATTTTATAATCAGCCATCGCAATGGATGTTGAGTTAAAAGTATTGGTTTCAACAATATCAGCACCAGCTTCAAAGTATTGAGAATGGATATCTCGAATGATATCTGGCTGAGTTAAGACTAATAGGTCATTATTTCCCTTTAAATCACTCGGCCAATCTGCAAATCGCTCTCCGCGAAACTGGGCTTCCGACAACTTATGTTGTTGGATCATTGTTCCCATTGCACCATCTAATACCAATATACGTTTTTTTAATTCTTGTTCTAATTGATTAACTTTTGCGGACACTGCACTGCCCTCCTGAAATGGAACTCTGAGAAATAAGTCAAATTTTTACTTTTAACATCCTATCACAACTTCTCTCGTGAAAATTCGCTGTTATGATGAGAGTTTTTCAAGGTTGCACAAGAGCACACTTTTCACTGATCCGATGAGTATTTTCAAGTGAAATAGTTCATAATAGAAGCTAAATGACAGTCAGGAGAGACTTAATGGCAACGGCACCAATTACTAAGAAACTTAAAAAAGCAAAAGGGCCGGCGAGTGGCGCAGCTGCAGCAGGACAAGTTCAATCATTAAGTCGTGGATTAACACTGTTGGAATATATTTCCGAATCAACAGGGGGAATCGCCCTCACTGACCTTGCGATGCAAGCTGGCTTACCCAACTCAACAACACATCGCCTATTAATGACGTTGGAACAGCATGGATTTGTTCGGCAAACTGGCGATTTAGGCCTATGGGTTATTGCTTCCCATGCTTTTATCATTGGTAGTAGCTTCTTAGAGAGTCGTAATTTGTTAGCTCTCGTTCACCCGATACTGCGCCGCTTAATGGATGAATCTGGGGAAACCGTCAATTTAGCTATCCTAGACCATACAGAGTACGATGCCGTCATTGTTGACCAAGTGCAATGCAATGCGCTAATGAGAATGTCAGCACCGATCGGTGGAAAACTGCCATTACACGCTTCGGGTGCAGGCAAAGCGTTCATTGCTAATTTAACAGAAGACAAACTGGTTCCACTTTTAAGCCGTAAAGGTTTACATGCTTATACGCCTTATACACTAACTAACCCATCCGCCTTAAAAGAGAATTTACAACAAGCTAAAAAGCAAGGTTTTTCTTATGATGATGAAGAGCATGCTTTAGGGTTACGTTGTATTGGAGCTTGTATTTATGATGAGCACAAAGAAGCGTTTGCAGCTATTTCTATTTCAGGCCCATTATCACGTATCACTGATGACCGTATTACTGAATTAGGCGCTATGGTTATCAAGGCCGCAAAAGAAATAAGCCATGAATATGGTGCAAACCGCTAACTCAATAGTAAAGAGTGAAATACAAAGCAACCTGTATTTCACTTTAGCTTAATCTCACAAAGTTTTTTACTGCCCTCTAATCACCTTGTTGGTTTGTTGATACATTAGGCAACTGCGAGGTCTTTTCAAATAACTTAAATTTTTGCATATCACGGTACTTTTCAATAAGTGCCAACGCGATAGCCTCTGTTTCAGCATCCGCTTGTCCTTCAATATCTCTCGGCCGGAAATGCAGTTGGAAAGCACGTAATGTTTCTTTCGTCTGTGAATCTAACTGACCTGATAGAGGAATTGTTGAATAGCCGTAAAAATGAAGGGCTTTTTGAATGCGTAACACGTTTGCAGGCTCATTGGCATTACGCCCCGCCAGAAATTTAGTCACGGTTTTAGGATCTGGCCAAGCCCCTATACCATGTTGAGCAAGACGCTGCCATGGAAATGCCTTGCCTGGATCTTGCTTGCGCAGTGGTGCGATATCACTGTGACCAATAATATTTTCTGGAGGAATGTTATAACGCTGCATAATATCTTGGAGGAGAGGGATCAACGCAACAATTTGTGCTTCATTATAAGGAGCCCAATATCGTTTTCCTTTTACATCTTTTTGTAATCCAGCATTGACGATTTCAATCCCAATAGAAGTATCATTCAAACCATTATGGTGTAACCAATAACTTTCACCTGCATGCCATGATTTTAACGACTCAGGAACGAGTTGTAATACAACAGGCCGGCCATTTTTAGTTTCAGGTACACTTGGAATGAGATAGTGAGAACTCACTTGACCTTGTGTTAGTGTGGCTATAGAACGCACATCATCAGAAACGGTGTAGTGAATAATGACATATTGAATACGTTGACTACTATTTTTTGATGGATAACGGTTATCGAGATAGTACCCCTTGTTCGAGGCCGAACAGCCTAATAGTAAAAAGGCAAATAATATCCCTATATATTTGAACATCGAACCATAACCTTACTCTATTGTTGATTAAGCTTTATTTAAGCATTCTGTAGTCATCAATACTATCAACTTTCATACATTAACGACAAAATGATGCTTATTATTCATAAGAATATAGTCAAAACGGTGAAATAACTGTTCAAATACATAGTGTTAACACCTTCTTAGTTCATATTAGAAACAAAAAGTTTTCATTATTCTGTAGAAAGTTCCTCTTGCATTAAAAAGTAGGAAATATCACAAAAACAGAAGCAAGTACTAGAAAAATTATCATTATGAGTTCCAACAAATTCATCGACCATTAAAATAAAGATAAATTGATTATTTTTATTTCTAGAAGCTGATTTTAAATTATTTTCAATTTTAAGTAGTTATCATAAAAATGATTTTCCATCGACTATGCTAAATTAATCGTTTAGTTCTCTGTAACGTATAAGTTATAAAATATTTTCTTATACTAGCGATTTCTAAAAAGAATAAGGTAATTCATAAAATTTTATAAAGAGAAATAAAAAATAACCTTACTTAAATTACTGCTAGCTCATTTTTTCATACTCAACCTGCTTAGCAATTATTTTAGTAACTTCATTAATATCAATATCTAAAAAAATGACAATTTCAATTAGTTTATCTAAGCTCAATTTATTAATACCTAATTCATACCGTGATACCTGCTGTTGACTCAAATGAATAATTGAGCCTAACTCATTTCCTGACAATCCCTTACTCACTCTAGCCTTACGTAAATGATTACCTAATAATGCATAAACATTTTTCTTTTTAGCTATATGCATAACCATCTCCTAAATTTAAATAAGAAAAATAATTTAGCTAGTATTATTCATTATAAAATTAACCATAACTATTTAAAATAGTTACGAGTAATCAAAAAGCACAAGATTGATAGGCAAACATCATTTTTATATACAAAAGAAAAAGAACTAAGTAATATTTATAAAGTAATCTATTGCTTTATAACAGTTTTTTCATTTTTTTTAATAAAATTATATTCCTATATGTTTATTTTTACCAAATCGATAATTTAATATATTTTTACATTTTAAATGTTATTAGTAATAATTAGTAACTAATAAAAATAATTATATGTTTTTTATTATTAAATAATTTCCACTTTATATGTTAAATTTATACATACATAAAAACTGGATTTACTCATTTTTTATATCAAAAAAATAGATTAATAATTTATTTTATTATTAATAAATTCAAAAAATCAGGCTAATAATCTGATTTAGGTCTAAAAATAACAATCCCAGCCTTCCCTTTTAAATAATTATTCAGTTCAATATCAATGACCTGAAAATTTCTACGCAATGAGGACGCATTTCTAAATATTGTTTTCTTCCCTTTACGTATTACAACCCCAACATGGCTCACATCTAACCCATTATTTCCTGAATAAATACCAATGTAATCCCCCGTTTTTAATCTTAATAATAAATCATCATCCACATACTTAGCTGGAATATAGTTAATTGACCTATTCTTGATGGGTAATCCCGATATATATCTCTGATCATGATATTTTAAATTAAGTTGTTTATTTACCTTAACAGCATGTGAACTTATTTCACTGGTAATATCTGCCACAATAGCTTCAGGTTCTTGCGCCCAATCAGAAAAAAAATGCCGACGATGTTTAAAGGTGATATTTTGGTTGATATACCTAATATTGGTTAAATTTAACACAAACTGTTCATAGTTTTTCGAACGCTTAAAAGCCTCGATGTACTCTATGAATGTCATACAGTCCATCTCTTTCAAATTAATCACTAATTCTTCGGCTAAGAGTGGGCTCATATTCAATGTTTGTTTATTATAAGGTGTGGCTAAAAAGTATTGAGTCAATGCATCAATTTTTTCTGCCTGTGAGGCATTGTGTAATTGCATTTCAGTTTGCTTATTAAAAACTTCAGTTAAAATGTTATATGACCCGGAAGCTAAAACAACCTCAGCCTTAACAAAATTTGCCAACAACAATATAAATGCAGCTGTAGCTAGCCTTAACATTCTGCCACTCTTCTCATTAATACAGCCTAACCTTCGACAATTATCTAATTGAATCTTGATGATAAAATAACCAAAAAAGCCACTATAGCATGCTTATTTGCCTATTTCCTACCCTATCCATACCATATTACAAATTTGATTCAGATCACAGATAGCTTCGAATATTCATTTTCTATATTGCAACGCCTTCGCTTTCATTGAACAATGTTACCGGTAACATTGATGCTATAGTACTAGAGTAAATAACGATAGGCACAACCCAAATTGACTTGCAGTTTGATTCATCTTTTTACTGCACTATGGAGCAATTATCATGAGCGTGACCACCTCTAAAGAGACAAATCCTTCGGTGATCAATAAAGAACTTGATCGCATCACTCAACGTATCATCTCTCGTTCAGTGAAGACTCGAGCTGCTTACCTCAAAAAAATAGAGCAGGCTCGTAGTATGACCGTCCATCGAGCATCACTCGCTTGTGGTAACCTTGCCCATGGCTTTGCAGCATGCCAAAGTGAAGAAAAACAAATTCTTAAAAGCATGACTCGCTCTGATATTGCTATCATCAACTCCTACAATGATATGCTTTCAGCGCATCGCCCCTATGACAAGTACCCAGAACAACTCAAAAAAGCATTATTAGAAGCAGGCTCAATTGGCCAAGTCGCTGCAGGTGTTCCCGCAATGTGCGATGGTGTAACACAAGGTCAAGATGGGATGGAGCTATCGATGCTAAGTCGAGATGTCATTGCAATGTCAACTGCCATTGGCTTATCCCATAATATGTTTGATGGTGCGCTCTATTTAGGTATTTGCGACAAAATTGTTCCAGGTTTAATGCTTGGCGCACTTTCATTTGGCCACCTTCCTGCGATATTTGTCCCAGCAGGCCCAATGGCAACAGGCTTACCAAATAAAGAAAAGGTTCGCATTCGCCAGCTGTATGCTGAAGGCAAAGTTGATAGACTCGCCTTATTAGAAGCGGAAGCTGCGTCTTATCATGGTATCGGCACTTGTACTTTTTATGGTACTGCCAACTCAAATCAAATGATGATGGAAGTGATGGGATTACATCTCCCCGGCGCATCATTTGTACCACCTGATTCTCCACTACGAGATGCATTAACAGAAGCTGCCGCACGACAAATTACACGTTTAACTGAACAATCAGGTCAGTACTTACCTATCGGTCAACTGGTTAACGAAAAAGTGATTGTCAACGGCATCGTCGCATTACTTGCAACAGGCGGCTCAACTAACTTGACCATGCATCTTGTGGCTATAGCTAGAGCTGCTGGGATCATTATCAATTGGGATGATTTCTCCGATATTTCTGCCATTGTTCCACTTATTTGCCGTATCTATCCTAATGGCCAAGCGGATATCAACCAATTCCAAGCCGCAGGTGGCGTCGCTTTGCTTATCCACCAGCTATTGCAAAAAGGTTTATTGCATAATGATGTTCATACCGTCTCAGGATTTGGGCTGGCACGTTATACTATGGAACCATGGCTAAATAATGGTCAAATAGAATGGCGAGAAGGCCCTAAAACCTCATTCAATCCTGAAGTTATTGCTGAAATAGACCGTCCTTTCTCACCTCATGGCGGTACAAAATT
The DNA here is from genome assembly GCF_028479245.1 of Providencia sp. PROV223. Classification (NCBI taxonomy): domain Bacteria; kingdom Pseudomonadati; phylum Pseudomonadota; class Gammaproteobacteria; order Enterobacterales; family Morganellaceae; genus Providencia; species Providencia sp. PROV223. Next base: position 8,209 of record NZ_JAMPNG010000008.1, on the reverse strand, counting down.
ACTCTCAGGGAATTTAGGACGCGCTGTGATGAAAACATCAGCAGTTCCTGAAGAAAATCAAATCATTGAAGCTCCAGCAGTCGTATTTAACAACCAAAATGAGATCGCAGCACACTTTGAAGCTGGCGAACTCAATAAAGATTGTATCATCGTTGTCCGCTTCCAAGGACCATCTGCAAATGGTATGCCTGAGCTTCATAAGCTAATGCCACCTCTTGGTGTCCTTATGGATAAAGGCTACAAGGTCGCGCTAGTCACTGATGGTCGCTTATCCGGTGCATCCGGCAAAGTACCATCCGCAATTCATGTCACACCTGAAGCTTACAATTGCGGACTATTAGCAAAAGTAAAAAATGGCGATATTATTAGGGTAAATGCATTGACTGGGGAATTACAATTACTGGTTGATGAAGAAGAACTCAATAAGCGCCAACCCTTTGAAGCTGATTTAACTGCTGAACATAGTGGGTGTGGAAGGGAACTTTTCGGTGCGTTAAGAAGACACTTATCAGGTGCCGAAGAAGGCGCTTGTAGCATTGATTTTTAATCTATTTTCATTGAATAGGAATAGAAAATGAATAATTGGAAAATAACCGCTGAAAGCGTATTAAAACAAGGCCCTGTCGTCCCTGTTATTATTATAAAAAAATTAGAACAAGCGGTTCCTCTTGCAAAAGCACTAGTCAAAGGTGGCATTAAAGTTTTAGAAGTCACTTTACGTACTGAATGTGCTATTGATGCTATTCGCCTCATTGCCAAAGAAGTACCTGAGGCGATTATTGGCGCGGGTACTGTTATCAATGCAAAACAACTCGCTGAAGTCACTGAAGCGGGAGCACAATTTGCAATTAGCCCCGGCTTAACGGATGAATTACTCAATGCCGCTACCAAAGGAAATATTCCTTTAATCCCTGGTATTTCAACTGTTTCTGAGCTTATGCTTGGTATGCAATATGGCTTAAAAGAGTTTAAATTTTTCCCAGCGGAAGCCAACGGTGGCGTTAAGGCGCTAAAAGCTATTGCCGGCCCTTTCTCACAAGTCAAATTTTGCCCAACGGGTGGAATATCACTCGCTAATTACCTTAGTTATTTAGAGCTAGATAGTGTTCTGTGCATTGGCGGCTCTTGGTTAGTTCCTGAAGAGGCTTTGAATTCAGGTAATTACGAAAAAATCACCCAACTTGCACAAGAGGCTGTACAAGGCGCAAAAAAATAATGACACGAAAAACGACTCAGTCCCTTGCTGGGTCGTTTTTAACTGCCTTTAATGAATACTATTATAATTATACAACCTCATTGAAGTTATGACAAAAACGTAATTCTTCACGGTAGGCATAAACATCTTCTACGTGCCCCGCTAAAATCCTATTTTGTAACTTTTGCCAATAATCTGCTGAAAATAAATCTGCGTGATATTGTTGCAAGTAATGACGAATTTTCTCATTTTGGCAAATAAAAGAAGCAAACTCTTCGGGGAAAACATCTTGCTCCCCAATGCTATACCATGGCTCACCAGATAACTCTTGCTCAGGGTATAATGGCTCCGGAATTTTACGAAAATTCACTTCAGTCATATAACAGATTTCATCATAATCGTAAAAAACAACACGCCCATGCCGCGTTACCCCAAAGTTTTTAAATAACATATCTCCAGGAAAAATATTTGCAGCCGCTAATTGCTTAATCGCCCAGCCATATTCATTTAATGCATTATGCAATTGTGTATCAGAGGCATTATCCATATAAATATTCAATGGGATCATCTTTCTTTCCATATACAGATGACGAATCAATATGTTATCACCTAAATCTTCAATTTGAGATGGAGCCTCTTTCAATAACTCCGCCATTAATTCATCACTGATGGAGGATTTACTAATCACAAAATTTTCAAATTCTTGGGTATCCGCCATACGGCCAACTCTATCGTGCTCTTTAACCAAACGATAGCATTCTAAGACCCGTTCTCGTGTTACCTGTTTTTGTGGTGCAAATCGGTCCTTAATAATTTTAAAAACCCGATCGAAAGAAGGCGATGTAAAAACCAGCATCACCATTCCTTTCACACCTGGTGCAACCGTAAATTGCTCTCGTGAAAAATTAATATAGGCGAGATACTCTCTGTAGTACTCTGTTTTTCCATGCTTTTGACAACCAATTGCCATATATAATTCAGCAATTGACTTACTGGGTAAGATCTCCCTCAACCAAAAAACCAGTGCTGCAGGAAAAGGAGCATACACCATAAAATAGGAACGAGCGAAACCAAACACAATACTGGCTTCATCAAACTCGGTTAAACACGTATCAATATAAATGTGCTGACAATCATCATGATGAATAGGAAGTAAGAATGGATAGACCTCATCATTAATATAAATTTTACCAATCAGCCAAGCTGCCTTATTACGATAAAATAGCTCATTTGCGATATGAAAGCTGACTTTCTGGCTTTCAATATCGGAAAATTTTGTTTTTAATACATTGATAATACAATGAATATCTAAATTTAAATTCCGCCATTTTAACCTTAGCGGTAACCCACTTAATATAGTAAACAATAACTCATCTAAATTATTATTAACAAAGTATTCGCGAGCTAGAGGCCTAGGAGCAATAGAAAAGCGTCTCGCAGGCTGAGACGTAAAAATAAATAAATTATCTTGTGTCAGCTCCCGATGCTGAAATAACCGACAGTAAACAGAATTAAAAAAGCTTTCCGCTATTTCAAACCTTGGGTAATCCGGTAATAAGGTTTTATAAATATTTTTTATCTGTGCCAGTTTATCTGGTGTTAAAGATTGAACTAACCCCATAAACTGTAGCTGAGCGACAACTAAGCCAACATGGTGGTCATACAGTTGAATTCGTCTTTTCATCGCATGCTGAATTGCATGCCAATCTGCTTGTTCAAACCGTTCTTGTGCACCTGAGGTTATTTCAAGAAAACGACCATATTGAGCATCAAACCCTTGTAAAATGGTCTGCGCTATTATCTGTTCTGTCGTCAATATCATAACCACTCCTATTAGAATACAGACTCATTTTGAATAAAAAACAGGCACTAAACGTGCCTGAAAAATTAACAGATATAGCTAACCAACAAAGACACCAGAAACACCGATCAAAAGGAAAATAATCTAACTAGAATTGCTCTTCTTCAGTCGACCCAGTTAAAGCCGTCACTGATGAAGCACCACCTTGAATAACGGTTGTTACTTTATCAAAATAACCTGTTCCCACCTCTTGTTGATGCGAAGAGAAGGTGTAGCCCTTATTCATTGCGGCAAATTCACATTCTTGAACTTTTTCAACATAATGCTTCATGCCTTCACCTTGTGCATAGGAGTGGGCTAAATCAAACATGTTGAACCACATACTGTGAATACCTGCTAGCGTAATAAATTGGAAGCGATAGCCCATTGCTGAAAGTTCATCTTGGAAACGCGCGATCGTGCTGTCATCTAAATTCTTTTTCCAATTAAATGATGGAGAGCAGTTATAAGCTAATAATTTACCAGGAAATTTAGCATGAATAGCCTCAGCGAACTGCCTTGCTGCTTCAAGGTCAGGTTTTGACGTTTCACACCAAACAAGATCTGCATATGGTGCATAAGCTAGCCCGCGGCTAATCGCTTGCTCAATTCCTGCTTTGGTACGGAAAAAACCTTCAGAGGTGCGTTCTCCAGTAACAAAAGCCGCATCATAAGCATCGCAGTCTGATGTTAGAAGATCGGCGGCATCGGCATCAGTCCTAGCAATCAAAATAGTTGGTACACCTGAAACATCCGCCGCTAAACGAGCAGCTACCAGTTTCTGAATCGCTTCTTGAGTAGGTACAAGGACTTTCCCGCCCATATGACCACACTTCTTAACCGCGGCTAATTGGTCTTCGAAATGGACAGCCGCAGCCCCTGCCTCTATCATATTTTTCATAAGTTCGAAGGCATTTAATACGCCACCAAACCCAGCTTCCGCATCCGCGATAATAGGTAAAAAATAATCAATATACTCTTTGTTGTCAGGGCCAATACCATTCGCCCACTGAATTTGGTCTGCACGACGGAAAGTATTATTAATTTTCTTAACGACCGATGGTACTGAATCAACAGGGTAAAGTGATTGGTCTGGATACATACTTGATGAAGTATTTGCATCCGCGGCTACCTGCCAACCTGACAAATAAATAGCTTCAATACCGGCTTTCGCTTGTTGTAACGCTTGCCCACCGGTTAAAGCTCCCAGTGCATTTACATAACCTTTCTTTGAACCACCATGTAATTGCTCCCAAAAGCGTTCTGCACCTTTGCGTGCTAAAGAGTGTTCGATATTCACAGAACCACGTAATTTCACTACTTCTTCCGCAGTATATGGGCGAGTAATACCTTTCCAACGTGGTTTTTTCCATTCACTTTCTAATTGGGCAATTTGTTCTAAGCGCGATGTAGTCATGATCCACTTCCTTTATAAGAATATGTAGGGTTTATCGAATTTTCTATTTACTATGCTTAATCTAATAATTGGTATCCGGGGATAGTTAGGAATTCTATAAGTTCATCCTGCGTTGTAATGCGCCTCATTAATTCCGCAGCCTCACGAAAGCGGCCGCTTTGAAAGCGCTTATCACCAAGTTCTTTTTGGATAACCTGTAACTCTTCATCCAGCATTTCTTCAAATAATGCCTTAGTGACTTTTTCACCGGTAGACAATGTTTTACCGTGGCGGATCCATTGCCAAATTGAAGTACGTGAAATTTCTGCTGTCGCAGCATCTTCCATCAAACCATAGATAGGTACACAGCCATTCCCTGAAATCCATGATTCAATATATTGCACTGCAACACGAATGTTAGCCCGCATCCCCGCCTCGGTTCGTTCGCCCTCACAAGGCTCTAATAGCTGGTCAGCCGTAATTTCTTCATCGAAATCACGAGATACATGTAGCTGGTTTTGGTGCCGACCAAGTGCTTGATCAAACACATTCATAACGGTATCCGCTAAGCCCGGATGTGCAACCCAAGAGCCATCGTGCCCATTTTTCGCTTCTAATTCTTTGTCCGCTTTTACTTTCGCTAAAATAGTTTCATTTTCTTGAGGATCTTTGCTCGGTATAAAAGCAGACATTCCTCCCATCGCAAATGCGCCACGGCGATGGCACGTTTTAATTAATAAGCGCGAATAAGCACTTAAAAATGATTGTGTCATTGTGACAACTTGGCGGTCAGGTAATACTCGGTCTGCATGCTCTTTCAGTGTTTTGATATAACTGAATATGTAGTCCCAGCGCCCACAATTCAGCCCCACGATGTGGTGACGCATGTGATACAAGATTTCATCCATTTGGAACACTGCGGGTAATGTTTCAATCAGCACGGTGGCTTTAATCGTTCCCCGAGGTATACCCACTAGATCCTCTGCCATACTAAAGACATCGCTCCACCATTTAGCTTCTTGCCAAGACTCAAGTTTTGGGATGTAAAAATAAGGGCCACTTCCTTTTTCTAATAACGCTTGGTAGTTATTAAAAAAGTAAATTGCGAAATCAAATAGCCCACCAGGAATCGGTTTATCTCCTGATAAAACGTGTTTTTCATCTAAATGAAGACCACGAACACGCGCAATCAAAACAGCAGGGTTTGATTTTAATTGGTAGACTTTTCCATTTTCATTGGTATAAGAAATGTCACCGCGAACTGCATCCCTTAAATTGACTTGTCCATCGATCAATTTTTCCCATGAAGGTGAGAGGGAATCTTCAAAATCTGCCATAAATACTTTTACATTGGCATTCAAAGCATTAATAACCATTTTACGTTCAACCGGCCCCGTAATTTCGACACGGCGATCTTGTAAATCCTCAGGAATACCTTGTATTTTCCAATCTGATTTTTTTATGGAATCAAATTCCGAAATAAAATCAGGTAAAGAACCTGCATCTATCTTTTGCTGTCTGAGCACTCTATCTTTTAATAGCTTTTCTCTATGAGGAAGAAACTCTTCAACCAATCTAGAAAGAAATGCAATAGAATCAATATTTAACACTTGATCATCAAGCTGTTTAATATTCTTTGTGAATGTTAATTCCGATATAGATAATTGCTGCTCCATCGACCAAACCCTCATTCATCGTTGACTATGAATTAAGCATAAGATCAAAATATAAATAAATCAAAAACGATTTCCATTTTATTTAAATAGAACTTTATTGTATTGATAAATATGATTTTTTAATAAACTTATAAATTGATTATCCATTCCTTTAACTAGATTAAAATGTTAAATAGTCGTTAAATCAACTAATTATAGAAAACTGTATTTTTAAAATTTTTCTTTGGAAACAAAAAAAGCAGCTAAAAATAGCTGCTTTCAGACTAACTGTGGCTCAACTTTTTACTATATAAGCTTGATTTAAACTGGTATAACCAGTTAAAAGGCTTATTTTATTGTAATTCTTAAATTTATATTTCTTTTTTTAATCTAACGTTGGTTCCATATTCGTAAGATCAAAAGGTGTGATCTGGTACACATAATAATTCAGCCAATTTGAGAACAACAAGTGCCCATGACTACGCCAACTTACAATCGGAGGGTTGCTGGGATCATCATTTTTGAAATAATTGCATGGGATCTGAGGAGAAATACCAGCATCTAGATCACGCCAATATTCTTGTGCAAGAGTATCTCCATCATATTCAGGATGGCCTGTCACAAATGCTAAGCGTTTGTCTTTTGACCCAAACAAATAAGCACCAGCCTCCTGTGAGCTCGCTAAAATTTCCAAGTCAGTATGCTGTCGGATAAGATCTTCAGGAAAATCAGCGTATCGAGAGTGAGGCGCATAAAATGAGCCATCAAACCCTCTAGTTAATAAAGCGTACGGCTCTAACGTATCATGCTGATAAATACCTGATAATTTTTCTTCTCTTGTCCATTTTGGTAAGTCATACAATACCTTTAAAGCCGCTTGTACAGCCCAACACACAAAAAGGGTTGATGTCACATGTTGCTTCGCCCAAGCTATCACTTTTTCTATTTGCTGCCAGTATAATACGTCATTAAACTCAACTAGGCCTAACGGAGCTCCCGTTACAATTAACCCATCAAAATTTTGATCCTGTATCTCTTCAAAATCACAATAAAAAGTATTCAAGTGCTTTGTTGGAGTATTTTTTGATTCTCGTTGATCAATTCGTAATAGTTGAATATCAACCTGTAATGGTGTGTTTGACAATAAACGGAGAAACTGATTTTCAGTTTCTATTTTTTTTGGCATCAAATTGAGTATTAATACTTTCAAGGGACGGATCTCCTGATGACTTGCTCTTGTTGTTGTCATAACAAAAACATTTTCTTCTCTCAAGAAATTAACTGCCGGTAATTCATCTGGTAAACGAATAGGCATCATTCATCCCCTTTTATCTGTTTATACGTTTAGACTTCTAGAATGCTAAATAATCTAACCAATGTTTTTCATCTTGTCGAGCGTTTCAAGGTTAAATGAAATAATTTCAAGCACTGTAACTTATAGCTTATTTCTAATGATTATATACAACCATTAATCTTTTTATTTTCAATATATTGTATTAGTGACTACTATTTTTATTTACCATAAGCTATTTAAATTTTTCGATAAATTATATCTAAGATACCGTTATTTGATTAGCCTATCAGGTTAGCTTCTATACCACCGACCAAGTTATGGTGATGATTTAATTTCCATTACAAATATGAAATCGGAGTTGTTACTCACTACTTTTGCTCAAGCAATCCAATTCATCGTGGCAATAGGAAAACATCAAAATCATCATATCCATTTGATTTAATTTAAAAATCCCCACCACATCAACAATATGTGAGCTGTTACTCACTACTTTGTATCTCTAATTAGCATTCACCCTCTAAATACATTGAAGATACAATTTAATTTTTCCCAACTACAACTACACTTCTTATTTCTCCATCGCTTTATATCTAGGTTCTTTATCACCCCATACTCCTTTTCTAACCAAATAGAGGTGAGCTGTTACTCACTACTTTGCCTCAATTAATTCCATTCATTTCGGTGATAAGTAAATCACTAACCCACGATATCCATGGGTTTTACTAAAACTCCGCTCCCCACCAAACAACTTGTGAGCTGTTACTCACTACTTTGTATCGTGGTGGTTATATTCATGATTAATGGCCCTGCGAATAGGGATGAAATTGAT